>DATINY010000032.1:0-2243 GCA_035473755.1 Streptosporangiaceae bacterium | reverse complement strand
GTGACCCGCTCCACCTTGACCGCGTCACCCAGCCTGATCTCATATCTGGTCACGGTCGGCCCCCGGCTGAATCCGGTGACCGCGGCGTCCACCTCGAACTGGTCCAGCACGGCCGTCAGCGCCCGCACGACGGTGTCATTGGCCTGGGTCCGCTCCTTGGGAGCGGTGCCCGGCCGCAGCAGCGCGGGCGGCGGCAGGGTGTAGCTGGAGTCGCTCGACCCGGTCAGGGTGAGCTGCTCGGTGCGGCCGGGCAACGGGGCGGCCGGGGATGCGGGCTGGCGCCCGGCGGTGGGCGGCCCGAATCCCAGCACATCCAGCAGGCGATCCTCGTCCTCTTGCCCGGCCGCGGCGGGCGTGCCGCGGCCATCGGCATCGGCCGCCGCCTCCCGGCCGGGAGCCGTCGCCCCCGGCGCGGCCAGCGCCGCGGTCCCCCCGGCGGCCCCATCGCCCGCGCCCGCGCCGCGCAGCAGCGGCGTGTCGTACGGCTTGCTGTGATCACCTGCCTCGATCGCGGCCTGCCGCTTGCGCCCGAACCGGGCCGCCGGGCGCTGACCGGTCCCGGCCTGGCCGTTCTGCCCGTCGGCCTGCCCGCGCCCGGCCACGCCGCGCAGCTCAGCCAGCCGGTCGGGCACCCGGTGCAGCGGTGTACCGGTGATGACGAGCAAGCCGAACACGCACAGCAGCCCCAGCAGCGGGACGGCAACCCACGTGGTCACCACGGCCACCAGCGGGGCCGAGACGGCGTACCCGATGAAACCGCCCGCCGCCCGCATCGCGGCGGTCCCGTCGGCCGGGGTGGGGGTGCCGTGGGCGATGTGCACCAGGCCCAGGGCGCCGATGAGCAGGGCGGACCCGCCGATCGTCAGCCGGCCGGTTTCCGCGTTGCGGTCCGGGTGGCGCAGGAAGCGCCAGGCCAGCAGGGCCAGCAGTACCGGCGCCAGCCAGGCCAGGGAGCCGAACGCGCCATGGACCAGCCCGGTCATGATCCGGCTGGCGGCGTTGCCCAGATGCAACCAGGTGGTGGCCGCGACCACGATCGCCGCGCCGAGGAAGGCCAGGCCCACGCCGTCCCGCCGGTGCAGCGGGTCGAGGGCGCGCGCGCTGCGGCCCAGCGCCCGGGCCGCGGCCCCGGCCCCGTGGGCGAGCAGCATCCACATGCCCGACACCGCACGGGCCACCCAGCCAAGGAAGATCATGATCGGGTCGGTCTGTGGCGGTGACCGACGCTTCGTGCGCCCGCGGCCCCGGCCGCCCTTGGATCCGCCCCGGTTGTTCTTGCCCTTGCCGGAGCCCTTGCGCGCTGACCCGCGGCCCGGCGAACGGCTGCGCACGGCCGTCCCGCCCTGAGACCGGGCACCGCCCTTGGGGACACGGGTAGCCATGATGACCACGGTAACCAGAATCACCTGCGTGCCGAAACAACGCGGGGCGCGTGTCGCGATCCTCCGGCGGACGCCCGGCATCCCGCCCCAGGTTTAGCGCGCGGCTGACGGGTACCGTCCCATCGGCCGGCTCGCCCGGGCGGGTCGTGGGGGTGAACGGCAATGGGCAGTTGCGTGGCAGAGTCAGGAAGACTCCGCCAACGGCGTTGGCATTCGGCGCCTTGGGCATTCAGGCTGGTAGGAAGCCGTAGCTGGGGCGTGACGGGACCGCCTGGACGGCGTGACGGACACCCTGGCGCCGCCCGCTGCGTTGCCATGCCCATGAAACGACGGAGGCCCGTGTGACAAGCCTGGCGGACGGCACGGGCCATCCCGCGCTGCGGGGGCTGCCTGCGGTCTGGCTGCGTGCCAACTGCCCGTGTGCCCGCTGTCAGGACCCGGGCAGCGGGCAGCGCCTCGTCGGCGTCACCGACCTGCCGGCCGACGTGACCGTGGCGGGGGTCCTGGCATCGGACGGCGCCGTGGAAGTGATCTTCGGCCCGGACGGCCACCGGGCGGTCTTCGCCGCGGGCTGGCTCGTCCGGTACGGCGACCGGGGGCCAGACGGGCAGGACGACGACCGGACCGAGGACGCCAAGTGCCTGTGGGCGGCGGCCGATCTCGGCGGCGGGATCCCGCAGGGCTGGTGGCCCCGCTACCTGACCGACCCGGAGCACCGCCGCGCGTGCCTGTCGGCCGTGCTGACCCACGGCGTGGTCGTCCTGCATCAGGTGCCCCGCGAGCCGGGGGCCCTGCTGGCCGTGGCCAGGAGCCTCGGCTACGTGCGGGAGACCAACTACGGCCGCCTGTTCGACGTGCGCG
>DATINY010000031.1:0-18829 GCA_035473755.1 Streptosporangiaceae bacterium | reverse complement strand
CCCTACCTCGGCCCCGTTCACGACACGGGAGCGGTCGCGATGCTGACGGTCGGCAGCGCCGAACACGCGAGAACCGCCGTGGACCAGGGTGTCGACATCCTGGTGGCGCAGGGGTGGGAGGCCGGGGGGCACGTCATCGGGTCCGTGGCCACCCTCCCGCTGGTGCCGTCGGTCGTGGACGCCGTCGGCGGGACGCCCGTGGTCGCCGCGGGCGGCATCGCCGACGGCCGCGGGCTGGCGGCGGTGCTGGCCCTCGGCGCGGCCGGCGCCTGGATCGGGACGAGGTTCGTCGCCAGCGAGGAGGCGCTCGCGCACGCGGAATATAAGGAAAGAGTCGTGCGGGCCAAGGAGACGGACACCGTCTACACGACCCTGTTCAACGTGGGCTGGGACAACGCGCCCCATCGCGTGCTGCGGAACAGCACCGTGGCGGCCTGGGAGGACGCCGGCTCCCCGGCCACGGACCGGCCCGGCGAGGGGGAGGCCGTGGCCCGGCTGCCGGACGGGTCCGGGGCCCTGCGGTACAGCGACTACGAGCCCGCCGCCGGCATGGAGGGAGAGGTCGAGGCCCTCGCCCACTACGCCGGCCAGAGCGCGGGCCTCGTCACCGCGGTCCAGCCGGCCGGTGACATCGTCCGGGAGATCGCCGGGGAATCGGTGCGGGCCAGCCAGGCGGCCCGGGATGCGCTGGCAGGCGGCGGGGCCTCACGCCAGCGCTGACGGTTCCGTGCTCCACAGAGCGCAAGATCATCTCGCTCAACGAAATTTGGCAGCGACCGCACATCCCCTCGGCGCGAGCCTGCCGGGCCGAAAGCCCCGGCTGCCACCGTCGAGCCTCATCAACCGCCATGGATACCGGGAGACCCGGGGGAGATCGGACTTCGCCCCGCTCAGCGGGCATCACCGCGGACCAGCTCGGCGCCCCGCTCGGCCAGCATCAGCACCGCGACCATCGGGTTGACCGTGGTCAGCGCCGGGAACGCGGACGCGTCGATGACCCGCAGCCGGTCCACCCCGCGGACCCTCAGCCGCGGGTCGAGCACCGCGGCCGGGTCGTCCGGCGCACCCATCCGCGCGGTGCACGAGACGTGGTACACGGTATGGCAGGTCGCGCGGGCCAGCGCCGATAGCTCCTCGTCCGCTTCCACCGCGGGGCCGGGGAAGACCTCCCGCGCCACCCAGCCGGCCATCGGGGCCTGCGCCGCGACGCGGCGCGCCATCCGCATGCCCGCCAGCAGCGTCCGCTCGTCGTGCCCGTCGGCGTCGGTGAACCACTGGTAGTCGATCAGCGGGGGATCATCAGGGTCGGCGGACGCCAAACTCACCCGGCCGCGGCTGCGCGGCCGGGTGACGTTGGGCGTCATCGTTATGCTCCACCGGGGGGTGGGGTACCCGAGCCGCTCGGAATGCATGGCGAAGGTCATCAGCGGGACGTGGGCCAGCACGTCGGGGACGGCGCTGGCCGGGTCCGTCCGGTACATGATCGTCATGTCCCAGTCGGACGCGCCCTGCGGCGGGAGCGGGCGGGTCGCCTCCCACACGATCAGGCCCTCCGGGTGGTCGCACAGGTTGGCGCCTACGCCGGGGGAGTCGGCCACCACCTCGATGCCGAGCCGGCGCAGGTCCCCGGCCGGGCCGACGCCGGACAGCATCAGCAGCCGCGGCGTGTCGATCGCCCCGCAGCACACGATCACCTCGCGGCGCGCGGCGATGTCCGCCAGCTGGCCATCCTCCCGCCGGGCGGTGACCCCGGTGGCTCGCCGGCCTTCGCCGAACGTGACCCGCAGCGCCCGGGTTCCGGTCAGCACGTCGAGGTTGTCCCGCCGGCCCATGACCGGGTGCAGGTAGGCGACCGACGACGAGGAGCGGACGCCGGTCTGCGGGTGGTAGCCGAGGGGCAGGAAGCCGGTGCCGTCGCGGTAATCGGCGGTGTTCCAGTCCTCCCGGACCGGGATGCCCAGGGCGGCTGAGGCGGCCTGGATCACGTCGGCCAGATAGGGGTTGCGGTGGCCGGGGGCCACCGGGACGATGCTGACCGCCAGCCGGCCGAGGTACCTGCTCATCGCGCCGGCGTCCCAGCCGCGCGCGCCCAGGGCCGCCCAGCGGTCGAAGTCCGCGGCCGGCGGCAGCAGCGCGATCATCGTGTTGTGCGATGAGCAGCCGCCGAGGATGCGCGCCCGGGCCTGCCTGATGTGCGAGTTGCCGCGCGGCTGCGGCACGCTCGGGTAATCCAGGTCGTACTCGCCCTCGAGCATCTCCGACCACCGGCGGAGCTGCAGCGCCTTCGGTTCGTGCTGGTCGGTCGGCCCCCACTCCAGCAGCCCCACGGTGACCCGGGGGTCCTCGCTGAGCCGGGCCGCGACCACGGCCCCGGCGGTCCCGCCGCCGGCGATGACGTAGTCGTAGGCCAGCTGGCCGCTCACGCGCTCAGCCCCGCCGCCCGGCGGCGTCCAGGCAGGCGAGCACTCGCTCGGGGT
Organism: Streptosporangiaceae bacterium; assembly: GCA_035473755.1. Taxonomy (GTDB): domain Bacteria; phylum Actinomycetota; class Actinomycetes; order Streptosporangiales; family Streptosporangiaceae; genus UBA9676. The sequence continues at coordinate 16,352 of DATINY010000031.1, read as the reverse complement.
TGATCGGCGGCACGCTGTGCCCTCCCGTCCATCGCTCTTCTCGCCTTATGAAATCGCGTCCCGGCTCCTGCCGCCCGCAACATCACCGGTCACGACGTACCCGTCGACGCCGGCTGGGACGTGTGATCCCGGCGCCGTGGCCTAGCTGGCGCCGGTCCGTGGCGCGTAGCTGACCTCGGTGAACGGCCATGCGTCCGCGAGCCACGCCGCCACGGCATCATGGAGGGCGACGTCAAGGTCGGCCCGGTCGGCCCGGACCCAGGAACGGACGTCGGCCACGCCCTCCGCGCCCTTCGACGGGTAGATGTAGATGCAGCCGATGACGCGGCCGCTGCCCGGGTCCAGCACGGTGTAGGTGAAGCCCGAGCGCTCCGCGAACTCCTCGGCGTGCCGCTGCAGATCGCCGAGATTCTGCTCGGGCGTCATCTCCGGGTCCGGCCACGACCAGGCCTCGAACCCGGGCGTGGCCCTGATGTGGTCGATGCTCGACATCCACGCCTCGTAGTCACCCGCGTTGTGCTGCGGCCCGAGTGGCTCCAGCCGGAACTCCCCGGTGACCAGTTCGCGGGGCACGGCGAAGCCGTCTGGTACGAAGGCCCGGGGCCGGTCGTCCGTTCCCATGTGCCGCCTCTCATGTCATGGCCCGGTGCGGCGCTGCCGCTCACCGGCTGCCGCCGGGCACCGGGCAGGCTCCACACTACGGAGCCGCGGATGGCCTGCCCGCAAGCAGGTTGCCGGCCAGCTGGCGGGCCACCTCCATCGGGCCGGGCTGGTCACCGTCGTTCAGCACGTGGAGCATGACGTGGTCGGCGCCGGCCCGCCGGTACTGGCCGACGATGATCTATGTGGGCACGTTTATGGGGCGGCGGTATGAGTCGCCGGTCGCCTGCACCGGTTTCGCGGAGAACAAGCAGCTCGCCACGGCGACGACGGGGGGGCCGTTCTATCTCGAGGTCGACCAGACGCTGGAGCCGGCCGGCGCCGGCACGAAGCTGACGATCCATTGCCGGGGAGAAAGCCGCGGCTTCTTCAAGCTCGCCGAACCGCTGGTCGTCCAGCTGACCAAGCGCCAGGTCGCAACCGCGGGCGGCAACCTCAAGACCATCCTGGAAGACAACGCGCTCTAGCGCCCATGCTGACGAGCCCGGCTTGCCCACGGCCGTATCGAGATATATCGTCTTACTAGCAGCACGGCAGGCTTAGCAGCACGCGGAGGATCACGTGGCTACCGGACCCGGCCCGCGCGTCACAGACGCCGACCGCGAGGCGGCGGCCGCCCGCCTGCGCGAGCACTACGCCCAGGGCAGGCTGACCCTGGAGGAGTTCCACCGTCGCCTCGATGCGGTGTTCGAGGCAACCACGCAGAGCCAGCTGACAGCGATCGCCCGCGATCTTCCGCGCACCGAGTCCCCGGTGCCGCTGGCGTCCACCGGTACCGGTAACGGCCGTGAGCGTGCCAGGCAACAGCGCCGGCCGGGCTCCCGTGCGCGGCCGGGCGTGATCCCGGTGATCGTCGCCGCGCTGGCGGCCTGGCTCCTGGTACCCGGCCTGCACCTGGGGATGTTCACATGGCCGGGCAAGCTAGCGCTGTTCCTGCTGATCTTCGCGGCGATCCGCTGGCTGATGCGCTTCCTGTGGAGTCTCGGCCGCGGCGGCGCCCCGATGGGTCGCGGGCGGTAGCCGCACCCGCTGGAGCCGGCGACGCAGGCGCCGCACCGGCTGACGTCGGTCGGGTGCTCTCCGCGGAGGATGACGCTCACCGGCGGTCTGCGGGCCGGGGCGGCCACGCTGCTTGCTCGGCGTCGATCAGCGCGGCGATCGCCGGGTCGCGGCGCAGCTTCTCCACGCAGCGGCCGCGGGTCGGCCCGATGCTCCCGATGGGGATGCCCAGCCTGGCGCTGATCTCGGGGTACGGCACGGGCGGGTCTTCGAGGAGCATGGCGATCAGCCGCTGGCACGGCGGTGGCAGGCGGTAGAAGGCCTCGCGGAGCGCCGCGCGGCGCTCGGCCACGAGCACCTCATGTTCCGCCGTCCCGGTCTGCTCGTCCGGGATGCTCTCAACGTCCAGCTCATGCCCGAAAGCATGCTGGTTTCGCGCGGCCCGCAGGGCCCGGATGCATTCCCGCTGGGTGGTGGTGGCCAGCCAGCCGGGAAGCGCGGCCGGATCGTGAACCGCCTCGAGGTGGTCCACCAGCCGCAGCCAGACGTACTGGCCGACGTCGTCGGCGTCGGCACGTCCCAGCGAGTACCTGCGGCAGATTGACCAGATCAGCGGGGCGAACCGCTCCACGAGCGCGTCCCACGCATCGGTGTCGCCCTTTCTCGCGCGCAGGACCAGATCGGCTGTTGGCGAGTCATCGCGCATGGCGGCTGCCTCCCCTCGGAGGGATGCACCGAGTGGTTGTGGTAAGACGCTACGTCCGGCCCCCAGCCCGGTCTGTTCAGCGGGCAACACGACCTGTGTCGGCATGCCAACACAACAACCACGGAATGGCGGGGGCTGGTGGCGGCCGCCGTGCTAGGCCTGTCCCGGGTGACCCGCCCGCCGGTACAGCTCCCCGCGGTTCAAGACGACGATCTGGCCGCGGCTCACCTCAACCAGCTGGCTGGCGGCAAGCCGCCCGAGGACCTGATTCGCGGTCGGGCGCGTGGTCCCGGCGAGGCTGGCGAGCGTTTCCTGGGTCACCGGGATGACGATGTGCTGCCCGTCTCCGCCATACATCTGGCACAGGTCGAGCAGCCGCCGCAGCACGCGCCTTTCGGCGGGGACGTACAGCGCCTCGACCAGCTGGCCGTTGAGCCTTTCGACCCGCGCGGAAAGGAGCTCCAGCAGGAAGCGGTTGACGCCGGGATACGACGCCCGGAGGCGCTCGAACTGGTCCCGGCCCAGCGACAGTGTCTCGCACGGCTCCAGGGCAATCACCGTGGCCCCGCGGGGACGGGGACCGCCGACAAGAGCAAGTTCACCGAAGGCGTCGCCGGGGCCGAAGAGGGCGACGGTGACGAACTCGCCCCCGGGCAGCGTTACCCGCACGCTGACGTGACCCGCGGCGATCAGGTGGAGCGTGTCTGCCGGGTCGCCCTGATGAAAGATCACCTCATCCCGGCGGTAAGCGCGCCGTCTCAGCCCGGCGACCAGCCCGCTCCGGTCTTCGGCAGGCACCGACGCGAGAACCGGCCAGTCCATCACTCCACCACCCTGCGGGCGGCCGGGCGGCCAGCCGGCGCACGGCCGTCGTGGACTTCCGCTGGCTCGCTCACTGGCCGATAGCCTCGGTCACCCGCTTCTCGAGAAGCATGGCCCCGCGCCCGGCGAGCGCCTGTGCCGCCCAGCGCCGGAGCTGATCGGAACGGGGCCCCGCGATATGCGTACGGTCGATCAGGTCCGCCCAGTCAAGGAGCGACTCCGCCAGCAGTAGCGGCACGCCGCATCGCTCGTGGACCTCGGCCGAGGCTTCGACATGTGCCGCCGCTAATCATCTCCCCGTGGGGGCTTACGCACAGTTGCCCCAACCGGGTCGCGGCCGTTTAGCGCAACGATGACGCAGTTAGTTCAAGATGGGCTAGTAGTTCAAGATGGACTAGCGATTACCCTCCCGCGCGTTTATACGACTTATCAGACTCCGGCCGCGCCCAAAACGCAAGCGCCTTCCAGTGGCGTGGCGGCTCATCGGGACGGGCGTGAAGTTGGCCTGCCCGCTGCGGACGGCGGCTCGGGCATCGGCCGCGAGACACCATGCCCGGGCGATGTCGCCTGATGGCGCCGCCTGCCAGCCTCCTGCTGTCTCACCTCAGCCCGGCGTGAACATGTATCAGTGGCGTCGGCGGCGCCCTCCGATCCCATAGCCCGGTGTATAGCAGACGGCAGCGGCGCCGCGCCGGCGAGGACCGGCGATGACGATGTTGGCCGATAAGGATTGTGTCAGGGGGTGGATGGCGTGAGGAAAGATGCTGGCCGGAATGATGAAACGGCCCTGGCCATCCAGTGTGGATGGAACGCCTACTACGAATCGCGCTACGAGGAGGCCGGATCGCAGTTCCAGGGGCTGCTCGGGTCCGGCACCGACCCGCTGGACGCCGTGTGGGGCCTGTCAGCGGTGGTGCGCGCACAGGGCCGTCCGGCCGAGGCGGCTGTGCTGATCAAGCGAGCACAGCGAGACCACCCCGGCGAATCTTCGCTCGACCGTGAACTCGGATATGTCGCCTATCAGCAACGGCAATTCGGCCATGCGGCGGAGATTTTTGCCGCGCTGGTCAGGAAGAATCCGCGCAGCATCACTGACCGAAGGTGGCAGGTGGCCAGCCTCCGAATGGCGAAGGAATATGACAAGGCCCAAGAGAATCTCGATGCGGCAAAGAGGATAAGCAACCACCCTGATCTCTATCTTGAACAAGGATGGCTTGCCTACGTGCTGCACGAATACCAAAAAGCGGCTGACCAGTTTCGTGCCGCCGGGGTCAACGACGCACCGCCTGAGGTGTTCGTGCCGCAGCTCGTGACGGCGCTGCTCCGTCTGGACAACGTCGGTGCTGCCGAGAAGGCGGCGGGAGACGCGCCGCTGACCTCGCCCATTGCCGCGGCCTGGGCAGACATTCAGGTCCACAAGGGATGCCCCAAGAAGGCCATCGAGCTCTTGCAGAAGCAGGAAGAGCTTGACGAGGACGGGCTGATTCAGCTGGTCGCTCTCCTGCATGGCGCCGAGCGCGATGACGAGGCACAGGCAGCGTTCGACACGTGGCTTCGTGACAGGACCGGCGAGAGCGGGAACGCTCTTGCGTTCGCCTCGCCGGCGATCGTCGCCACAGCGATCGAGCTGACCGGCCGCAGGCAGGACCTGGGACCTGGCGAGCTGCTGCACCAGGTGGAGTCCACACTCGCGCACTATGCCGGGCCGGATCCCGTCCCGGCGGCGGTGGCAGCCTCCGCGGCCTGCGCGATCCGCAAGGCCGATAGAGATGAGGCCATGAGGATTGCCGAAGACAACATCGCGCGACATCCGGACGCAGCAGACCTCCGGGTCGAGGCAGCCAAGACGTCATTCTCCTCCCACGACTACCGGAGGGCGATCGCGGAGCTTGACCGTGTCCTCGAGCGAGAGCCCGACCATGAGCGCGCGCTTCTGTGGCGCTGCCGCTCGATGCGCCGCCTTGGCCAGTGGTCCGACCTGGAGAGATATCTGGATGAGAAGGCCAGCGAGTTCACACAGAGCGCGCGCCTGCGGATCGAGCTCGGCTGGCTGCTGCTGGCGCAGGGCGAGTCACGCAAGGCGAACGAAGCCTTCAAGGAGGCGTCCAGGCTCGACCAGAGCTCCCAGCAGGCTCTCTTCGGACGGATTATCACGCTGCGGGAGATGCAGTGCTGGCAGGAGGCGTCAGCCGTTCTTGAGCGCTGGGACGAACAGTGGCCTGAGAGCAGCCGGCAGCGGCTGGCGGCGGGCATGCTCGCCTTGGACCTCGAGGACTTCGACAAGGCCACAAGACTGTTCAACACCGTCGACAGTGTGTCTGGACTGCTCGGACAGGCGTCTGCTCTCGTCCAGCAGCGATGTCTGGACGAGGCTCGCGGCAAGCTTGAGGAAGCGCGGATAAGAGAATGCCATCGACCGGGCCCGAAGATAGCCCTGGCCACACTGCTTGCGCAAGGCGATAAGAATGACAAGCACCGTGCCGGCCAGTTGTGCGAAGAAGCCAGAGGGTGGGGCGCGGAAAGCGACGCGGCTGCCCTCGCCTGCCGTGCCCAGATCGCCCAGACCGAAGGTTATCTGCGCGCCACGGAGTCCTTCCTGGAGGAAGCCAGGGAGCTTAATCCCTACGGCGTTCACACCGCCACGCTCGCCGGTGTCCTGGTTGGGATGCACCGGATCGACGAGGCCGTGGACATGGTCAGCAAGCGCCTGGCGATCAACCCTCGCGACAGCGCGGCATACTTCCAGCTGTACCGCGCCCTTGACGCCCGGGGCGAGGCCCGGGCGGCGCTGACGGCACTGCGGACCGCCTTTGCCCTCGCCACTGGCCCCGGGAGCGACGCCCTGGCGGTCGCTCTTGCCTACGAGCTCGAAGAACAAGGCTGTTCCGCCGAAGCGGAGCGCGTACTGCGCACCCGGCTATCGGGGCGTGACTCGGCCAATGACGACCAGCTGCGTCTTGGCCTCGCCTGGATACTGCTCAGCCGTGGGGAGCGCGCTCAGGCGCCGGGGCCGCTCGAGGATGCCATCGCCCAGGTCAACAAAGTGCTCGCCGACCTCGACCCGGCGTCAGCGACGGCAGAGCCCAAACAGATCAGGCAGGAAGCGCTCAAGTGCAGGGGAACCGCGTATCTGAAGCTCGCCGAGCACGAGCGGAACCCGGGTGAGCGGGCACGCCTCGCCGCTATGGCCCGGCGCGATCAGGGAAAGTACCGGGAGACCGTCAGTGGGAAGGTTCCGCTGGTATCTCGCGTGACCGCCTTCTTCGCGGCTGGGTTCGATACCGGGCTCAGGGCGGGCGCCCTGCTCGCGGCGCTCGCTTTCATCATTGTTCTGTGGGTCCTCCACAACGGGAATCAGGAGGTATGGACGACACCGATGGTCCTGTCCCTGACGCCTCTGCTCCTGGCCATCATCCTGCTGACCGCGCTGCTGCCTCAGCTGCAGAGCCTCAAGCTCGCCGGGCTGGAGGCGCAAACCAGAGAGCCACCGAAGGTACCGCTGCCGACGAGCCCCAGTGTGGCGCTGCCCTGTGTCACGGTGTTCGCCGCGGCGGCCCACGAGAACTTCCTCGACGCCATCGACGTCAGCGATCTCGTGGGTACCTACAGCACGGCGCATCGGCCGCTGATCAACCCGGGATCGCTGAGTCAAGTGCCTCAGCAGAGGCATGCCAGGCCACCGCTGTCAGCGTTGCGGCCTGCCAGTTAAAGTAGACCCCCGCGGCGACAAGCGCCCGGCCGGCCCGGGTGGCCGGCACCCCAGGAGGCGGCGATTCTCAGCGAGCTGGCCGGCGGGGTGCGGGCGCGTCGCGTCACGTCCCATCAGCTCGTCGAGCGGTCGCTGGAGCGCATCGCACGGCTCGACGGGCCGCTGAACGCCGTCGTTGCCCTCCGGGCCGAGCTCGCGCTCGGCGAGGCCAGGGCGCTCGACGAGCGGGTTGCCGCGGGGGAGGACCCCGGCCCGCTCGCGGGCGTCCCGGTACTGGTGAAGGACCTCGAAGACGTCGCCGGCATGCGCACCACCTTCGGCTCCGCGCTGTTCGCCGGCGCCCCGCCGGCCACCCGGGACGGACTGACCCCGGCCCGGCTCCGCGCCGCCGGGGCGATCGTGGTCGGCAAGACCAACCTGCCCGAGTTCGCGACCGAGGGCTACAGCGCGAACCTCGTCTTCGGCGTTACCCGCAACCCGTGGGGCCTGCAGTGGTCGCCGGGCGGGTCGAGCGGGGGATCGGGCGCGGCGCTGGCGGCCGGCCTGGCCCCCATCGCCACCGCGACCGACGGCGGGGGCTCGGTCCGGATCCCCGCGGCCCTGTGCGGGCTGGCCGGCCTCAAGCCCACCAACGGCGTGATCGCCCGGCAGCCCATCCCGGACTGGATCGACTACTCCACCGACGGCCCGCTCGCGACGACCGCGGCCGACCTGCGGCTGCTGCTGGCCATCCAGTCCGGGCCCGCGCCCGGCGACCCCAGCGCGCTGCCCGGCCCCCTGCCGGCGGGCCCGGCCCGCCCGGGCCGTCTGTACGCGGCGCCGCGGTTCGCCCCCTGGGGGCCGCTGCCCGGCGAGGTCCAGGCGGCCTTCGACGTGGCCGTGGCGGCCTTCGCCGACCTCGTCGCGCTCCCGGCCGAGCCGCTCGACCCGGAGCGGATCTTCGCCACCGGCAACCCCGACACCGACTGGTTCATGGTCACCGCGGCCGAGCACGTCGTCTCCCTCGGCCGCGACACCGTAGAGCGCAGCCTCGAGCGCCTGCACCCCGGGGCCCGCTGCTTCATGGAAGAGGGACTGCGGGTGAGGCTGGACGGGTACCTCGCCGCACGGCGGCGCCGGTTCGGTTACGTCCGGGAGCTGGACGAGCTGCTCGGCGAGGACGGCATCGTGCTCTCACCCACGATCGCGAGCCCGGGCTGGCTGGCCGAAGGGCGGATGACCGCGGACGACGAGGCCGGGCCGCTGCCCGGGGAGGTGTTCAACACCTCGGTCCAGAACACCACCGGCCATCCGGCGCTGTCGCTCCCGGCCGGCCGCCTCCCGAACGGCCTGCCGTTCGGGCTGCAGGTCACCGGCCCGCGGTTCCGCGACCAGCTGCTGCTTGACCTCGCGGGCGCCTGGGAACGGGCCCATCCCTGGCCCCGCACGGCCGACGGCTACGAGCCGTTCGACGCCGGCCTCGCCCGATAACAACCCGGCCTCGATCCTTGACACCCCAGTAGAGGCCGCTCTTCAATTACCTATCACCCGATAGGTTGCCCGAGGAACGGAGCGAGCCTTGTCAGTCGCCGGGCAGGCATCGCGAGGGAGCGTGTGATGCCGCGCTACCAGCCCGCCGATTCCAGCTTGTCGCCCCGCTTCGTGGGCGTCCCCACGTTCGCGCGGCTGCCGCTGGTCGACACGCTCGAGGACGTCGACGTCGCGGTCGTGGGGGTCCCGTTCGACACCGGCGTCACCTTCCGGGTCGGCGGGCGGTTCGGGCCGAACGCCGTCCGCGCGGCGTCGCTGCTGCTGCGCCCCTACAACCCGTCGCTCGACGTCAAGCCGTTCGAGCATCTGTCCTGCATCGACGGCGGCGACATCTCAATCATCCCGGGCTTCACCGAGCGCAGCTACCAGGCGATCGAGCACCACGTCCGGCCGCTCGCCGAGGCCGGCGTGGTCCCGCTGCTGCTCGGCGGCGACCACTCGATCACACTGCCGCACCTGCGGTCGATGCGCGGCCACGGGCCGGTAGCCGTGATCATGTTCGACTCGCACACCGACGCCTGGGACCAGTACTACGGCGAGCGCTACACGCACGGCACGTGGATGCGGCGGGCGATCGAGGAGGGCCTGGTCGACGTCGACCACTCGATCGAGGTCGGCCTGCGCGGCTCGCTGTACGACGCCACCGACTGGACCTCGCTCCGCGACGAGCTCGGCCTCGACTACCTCACAACACGGGAGGTGCTGGCGATCGGGCCGGAGCAGACCGCGGCCCGCATCCGCGAGCGCGTCGGCGGCCGCCAGGCCTTCATCAGCTTCGACATCGACGTCATCGACCCGGCGTTCGCGCCCGGGACGGGAACGCCGGAGGCGGGCGGCCTGTCGTCCGCGCAGGGCCTGGAGATCGTCCGCGGGCTCACCGGCATCGACTTCGTCGGCTTCGACGTGGTGGAGGTGATCCCCGGTTACGACCCCGGCGGCGTCACCGCCACGCTGGCCGCGAACCTCGCCTACGAGATGGTCAGCCTGGCCGCGCTCCGGCGCGTGAGACGGGAAGGGCAGGGAACATGACGGGCAGCGACAGGCGGTACAGCCGCCGGCAGTTCATCCGGGGAGCCGCCGGGGCGGCCGCCGGCACGATGGCGATCGGCCCGGCGGCCAGCCTGCTCGCCGCGTGCGGGGGCTCGACGCCCACCACGGCGGCGGCGCCGAGCGGATCGGGACCCGCGCTGAACCGCGATCCCGGCACCCTCGTGGTGGCGATGGACGCGTTCGTGACCGACTTCGACCCGGCCTCGTACTTCCTGCTGTCGGACATCGTGCCGAACTTCGGGACCTACGACTCGCTGATGCGCATGACGGGGAGCAGCGCCACCGAGACCAAGCCGTGGCTCGCCCAGCAGATATCCACGAACGCGGACAAGAGCGTGTGGACGTTCACGCTGCGGCCCGGCGTCAAGTACAGCGACGGGACGCCCTTCGACGGCAACACCCTCAAGGCCGCCTACACCCGCACCATCACGGCGAAGCTCGGGGCCGGCTCGACCCTGTCCACCTACATCACCGACCCGGGCAAGCAGATCGTCGTCAAGGACCCGGGCACGGTCGTGATGGACCTCGGCATCCCCGTGCCGCGGTTCGACCTGCTGCTCGCCTCGCAGTACGGCACCGGCATCGTGTACCCGAACGTGGAGAAGCAGGGAGCCAACCACGGGCACAACTACCTGCAGTCGCACTCCGCCGGGACCGGCGCCTACATGGTCCAGAGCGCGCAGCCCAACAACCAGATCGTCCTCGTGCGCAACCCGCACTACTGGGGCGGCTGGAGCGGGTCGCACTTCAAGAAGATCATCATCCGCCAGGTGCCGGAGGACTCCGGCCGCCGCCAGGGGATGGAGTCGGGCGACTTCGACATCTCCTTCCCGTCGAACCCGCAGGACACCGAGGCACTGAAGAAGACGCCCGGGATCTTCGTCGGGAGCCAGAAGGTGCTGGGGATGGAGTACGTCATGCTCGCCGACTACGGGCCGCTCGCCAACCCGCTGGCCCGGCAGGCGATCAACCTGCTGTTCCCCAGCGACCAGTTCGTGTCCTCGGTGATGAAGGGGACCCTCGACGCCCCGAACAGCGTCCTGCCCGACCTCATGCTGTACGCGGCGCCCGGGACCTACAAGCCGACCCTCGACGTGGCGAAGGCCAAGGCCCTGCTGCAGCAGGCCGGGGTCAAGCCGGGCACCCAGCTCACCTACGAGTTCTACACCGGCCACCGCAAGGAGCCGGGGCTGGTGCTCCAGAACCAGCTGCAGCAGATCGGGCTGAAGCTGAACCTGGTCGAGAAGGCCTACCCGGCGTTCGTCGCCGACATCTCCACCCCCAAGCCGGTGTCGCAGCGGCCCGACATGGCGTGGTGGTTCTGGTGGCCCGAGTACAACAGCCCGTCGGACTTCTGCTTCCCGATCCTGTCCGAGAACGCGACGCCGAAGCAGAACCTATTCAACGGCGGCTACTACGCGAACACCACGGTGAACAACGCGATCAACAAGGGGTTCACCGAGTCGGACCCGGCGAAGCTGACGGCCATGTGGCGCCAGGCGCAGACGGTCATGGGGAGCCAGGACCCGCCGTGGCTCCCGCTCGGGCAGATCATCGACACGAGCTACCTGCGGACGGACGTGAAGGGCTACGTCGCCAACCCGGTGTACGTGGAATCGTACGATTTCTACGCGCTGTCGCGCGGCTCGGCCTAGTCAGTACGGGCGGGGCACCGGAGGGGCCGGGCCATGGGCATGCTCATCGCGAGGCGCCTCGCGTTCATGGTGTTCGTGCTGTGGGGCATCACGCTGGTGACGTTCTTCCTGTCCCGGGTGGTGCCGGGCGACCCGGCGCGGCTGCTGGCCGGCCCGCAGGCCAGCCCGGCCGAGGTCGCCCACCTGGCCCGCATCTACGGCCTGGACGATCCGCTCATCGTCCAGTACGGGCACTACCTGCGCAATCTCCTGCACGGCAACCTGGGGTTCTCGTTCGTCACCCGCCGGAACGTGCGTACCGACATCGCGACGTTCCTGCCCGCCACGATCGAGCTCGCGGGCTATGCGCTGCTGACCGGGTTCGTGCTCGCGATCGTCACCGGCACGGTGGCCGCGTACCGGCGGGGAACCAGCGCGGACGCGGCCGGGCGCCTGTCCGCGATCGCCGGGCTCTCGCTGCCGGTGTTCTGGATGGCGCTGCTGCTGCAGCTGCTGTTCCACACCGAGCTCGGCTGGCTGCCGCTCGGCGGCCGCCTTGATCCCACCGTGACGCCCCCGCCGCACATCACCGGCCTGCTGACCGTCGACAGCCTGCTGACCGGGAACTTCGCTACCTTCATCAACGCGGTCGAGCATCTGGTGCTGCCGGTGGCCGTGCTGGCGGCCGGCGTGTACGGGCTCATGGTCCGCATCATGCGCACGAGCGTGCTCGACTCGCTCGGCGAGGAGTACGTGCGGACGGCGGAGGCCAAGGGGCTCAGCCGCTGGCGGGTGCTCCGCCGGCACGTGCTGCGCAACGCGATGCTCCCGGCCGTGACCGTGCTCGGGCTGGAGTTCGGGCTGCTCGCCGCCGGCGTCTTCGTGGTCGAGTCGGTGTTCCAGTGGCCCGGCCTCGGCAACTACGCCTTCGAGGCCATCCAGGCCAACGACTACAACGCGACGATGGGGGCCACGCTCGTGATCGCCGTCCTGTATGTGGTGATCAACCTGATCGTGGACATCGTCTACCTGTACCTCGACCCCAGGATCCGGTACGCATGACCGGCCAGCAGCCTCGGCCCCCGGACCCGGTGCGCATGACCGGCGAGGTCACCGCGGAGCCGGGCCGCCTCGCCGGGGAGGCCGCGAGCCGGTGGCGCCGGGCGCCCGGGACGGTGGAGCCGTTCCTGGCCGAGTCGCGGCTGAACGTGGCCGGGGTCGTGATCGTCGCGCTGGTCCTGCTGCTGGCGGTGTTCGGCCCGCTCATCGCGCCGCAGAACCCGGACCAGATCAACCTGTTCGCGGTGCTCCAGCCCCCGTCGGTCCACCACTGGTTCGGCACCGACAACCTGGGGCGGGACCTGTTCAGCCGGGTGCTGGTCGGCACGCGCATCTCGGTCGAGGTCGGGGTCATCATCCTGTCGCTGTCGGTCGTGTTCGGGACGGCGCTGGGGATCGTGTCGGGCCTGGCCGGCGGCCTGGCCGACGAGATCGTCATGCGGGTCACCGACCTGTTCCTGGCCTTCCCCGGGTTCATCCTGGCGGCGGCGATCGCGGCGACGCTCGGCCCGAGCCTGCAGCACACCGTGCTCGCGCTGGCGGTGGTCTTCTGGCCCTGGTACACACGCCTCATCCGGGGGCAGGTGCTGGCGCTGCGGGAGCGCGAGTTCATCCTCGCCGCGCGGGTGGCGCGCGCCGGGACGCTGTGGATCGCCACCCGGCATGTGGCCCGGAACGTGCTGTCCATCCTGGTCGTCCAGGTCTCGCTGGACTTCGGCTACGCGATCCTCGCGACCTCGTCGCTGAGCTTCCTCGGGCTGGGCGCGCAGCCGCCGGCGCCGGAATGGGGAGCGATCATCGCCGAGGGCCGCAGCTACATCCAGACCGCCTGGTGGTGGTCCACGTTCGCGGGGATCGCGCTGGCCCTGACCGTGCTGGGCTTCAATCTGCTCGGAGACGGCCTCCGGGACTGGATCGACCCGCGGCTGCGGGGGAGCATCGGGGGGCTGCAGGAATGACCGCGGACAGCCGCGTGCAGGCGGCGGGCGATGCGGTGCTGCGCGTCCGCGACCTCGCCGTGCGCTTCGACAGCGGCCGGAACGTGGTGCATGCCGTGAACGGGGTGAGCCTGGAGCTGGAGGCCGGCGGCGCGCTCGGGCTGGTGGGGGAGTCCGGCTCGGGCAAGAGCGTGACCAGCCTGGCCATCCTCCGCCTCCTCCCGCGGCATACGGCGAGGGTCGGAGGCGAGGTCTGGTTCGGCGGCCGCGACCTGATTCAGCTCAACGACAAGGACATGCGTGGTCTCCGGGGCAAGGAGATCTCGCTCGTCCCGCAAGACCCGATGAGCGGGCTGAACCCCGTGCTGACCATCGGCGAGCAGGTCACCGAGACGATCCAGGCCCACGAGAACGTGCGCCGGGGCGAGGCTCGGCGGCGGGCCGTGGAGCTGCTGGCCGCCGTCGGCATCCCCCAGCCGGGCGACCAGATGGGCCGCTACCCGCACCAGTTCAGCGGCGGCATGCGCCAGCGCGTGCTGATCGCGATCGCGCTGGCGCTCCGGCCGACGCTGCTGATCGCCGACGAGCCGACCACCGCCCTCGACGTCACGGTGCAGGCCCAGGTGCTCGAGCTGCTGCACGAGCTCACCGTCGAGCGCGGGACCGCCATCTTGCTGATCAGCCACGACCTGGGGATCATGGCGCGGATGACGCGGCGGATCGCGGTGATGTACGCGGGCCACGTGGTCGAGTCCGCGCCCACCGCCGAGGTGTTCGCCCGCCCGCACCACCCCTACACGGTCGGTCTGCTCCGGTCGATCCCCCGCGTCGGCGACGTGGGGCAGCCGCTGACCCCCATCGCCGGCGCACCCCCCGACGCCGACCGGCTGCCGCCCGGCTGCCCGTTCGCCCCTCGGTGCGCCTGGGCGCTGGAGGCCTGCTGGGAGGAGATGCCGCCGCTCGAGCCGCTGGGAACCGCCGGGGTGGCAGGGTCCACGAGGGCTGCCGCCGGGCCGCTGTCCGGCCCGGGCGCCCACCTGCTCGCCTGCCACAACCCGGTCGCGCCCGGCGAGGTCGAGGCGGGAGAGCCCGCGCGGCCTGGGTTCCGTCCGGCCCCGCCGCCGCCCGAGTTCGGGCCCGTCACGGAGGGGACCGCGTGACCGAGGCCCCTACGCCCGCGAGCGAGCCCACAGCCCCGTCCGGGAGCGGGCCCGTGTCCCCCGCCGCAACCGAGGCCGTCGCTCAGCCCGCGGGGGAGCCTGCACCCCAGTCCGGGACCGAGCCGGCACCCCAGTCCGGGACCGAGCCGGCACCGCAGTCATCTGACGAGTCGGCGTCTCCGTCCGCGGACGGGCCCGCTCTGCTCGACGTGCGCGACCTGCGGGTGCTCTTCCCGATCACGCGGGGCACGGTGTTCCGCCGGACGGTCGGGCACGTGCACGCGGTGGACGGCATCACCCTCGGGCTCGCGGCGGCCGAGACGGTCGGGCTGGTCGGCGAGTCCGGCAGCGGCAAGACCACGCTCGGGCGCGCCATCGTCGGCCTCATCCGCCCGACGTCCGGGACAATCCTGTTCCGTGGGCGGTCGCTGGACGCCAAGGACGGCGGGTACCGGGCGGAGCGGACCCAGCTCCAGATGGTCTTTCAGGACCCGACGGCGTCGCTCGACCCGAAGTGGCGGGCCGGGGCGAGCATCGCCGAGCCGCTCCGCGTCAACCACGTCGGGACCCGCGCCGAGCGCCAGCAGCGCGTCCGCGAGCTGCTCGAGGTGGTCGGGCTGTCGCCGGTGCACGCCCGGCGGTACCCGCACGAGCTGTCCGGCGGGCAGCGCCAGCGGGTCGGGCTGGCGCGTGCGCTCGCGCTGAACCCCGCGGTGATCATCGCCGACGAGGCGGTCAGCGCGCTCGACGTGTCGATCCGGGCGCAGATCATCAACCTGCTGCAGGAGCTGCAGCGCGACCTGGGGCTGTCGTATCTGTTCATCGCCCACGACCTCGCGGTCGTCCGCCACCTCAGCCATCGCGTAGCCGTTATGTATCTGGGGCAGATCGTGGAGCAGGGCGGCGCCGCCGATCTCTACACCGATCCCCGGCACCCCTACACCGTGTCGCTACTGTCCGCGGTGCCGGTGCCCGACCCGTCGGCCGAGTTGGTGCGTGAGCGGATCATCCTGCCCGGCGATCCGCCGAATCCGGCCGAGCCGCCGCCGGGGTGCCGGTTCCACACCCGGTGCTGGCTCCGGGAGCAGCTCGGCGGCCCCGAGCGGTGCGCGGCGGAGGAGCCCGCCCCCCGGCAGGTGTCGGCCGGGCACACCGCGGCCTGCCACTTCACCGACGAGGTGCCGGGGCGGGCCGCGGGATCGGCGGCCGGGCAGACGGCCGGGCCGGTGCCGTGAGCGCACGGCGCGCCGAGCCCGCGTCCAACCGCGAGCGCATCCTGATCGAAGCGGCGAGGCTGTTCGCGCGGCGCGGCTATCACGCGACGACCACCCGCCAGATCGCGCTGGCGGTCGGCATCCGGCAGCCCTCGCTGTTCCACCATTTCCCCTCCAAGCGCGCGATCGTGCAGGAGATCCTCCGGTCCGATCTCGACGAGGCGGTGCCCGCGGCCGAGGCCCTCGCCTCCGGCCCGGGGCCGGCCGGCGTCCGGCTCTACCGGTACGTGCGGCACGACGTCGAGCACCTCATCGGGTCCCCCTACGACCTGCGGGGCATGTACACCGAGGAGGTCATGGGCGACCCCCAGTTCGCCGCCTGGAACGAGAAACGGATCCGCCTGCACGCGGCCGTCGAGCACATCGTCAAGGACGGCGTCGCCTCCGGGGTGTTCCTGCCGATCGACACGGCGCTGGCCCGCGAGGCCATCGCCGGCATCCTGATCCGGGCGCTGACCCTCTACAGCGGCGGGCGCACGGGCGCGTCGGCGCAGTTCGGCGACGAGATCGCCTCGCTGGTGCTGCGGGCTCTGCTCGCCGAGCCGGCCGCGCTGGATGCCGTACGCCGGGACGCCCAAAGTCATGCAGGCCACGAGGAGGAGACGGATCCGTGACTAACTGGTTTGCCACCCGGAGGCTGGAGCCGGGCATCTTCCTGGTCAGCGAGCCCGTGCACGTGAACAGCTTCCTGATCGAGGGCGGCTCGGCCGCGGCGCTGATCGACACGGGCCTGGGCATCGGCAACATCCGGCAGGTGGCCGAGGAACTGGCCAGCCACGACGTGTTCGCCCTCAACACCCACTACCACTTC
>DATINY010000030.1:0-6533 GCA_035473755.1 Streptosporangiaceae bacterium | reverse complement strand
CGCAGGTGACGGGGAGGCGATCTCCGGGCGGGTCAACCAGATCCGGGCCGAGATCGAGAACACCGACTCCGACTACGACCGCGAGAAGCTGCAGGAGCGGCTGGCCAAGCTGGCCGGCGGCGTTGCGGTGATCAAGGCCGGAGCCGCGACCGAGGTGGAGCTCAAGGAGCGCAAGCACCGCATCGAGGACGCGGTGCGCAACGCCAAGGCCGCGGTCGAGGAAGGTGTCGTGCCCGGTGGTGGCGTGGCGCTGCTCCAGGCCGGCATCAACGCCTTCAAGAAGCTCGACCTGTCGGGCGACGAGGCGACCGGCGCCGCCATCGTCCGCAAGGCGGTCGAGGAGCCGCTCAAGCAGATCGCGGTGAACGCCGGCCTTGAGGGCGGCGTGGTGGCCGAGAAGGTGAGGACGCTCGGCGCTGGTCACGGCCTCGACGCCGCGAGCGGCGAGTACGTCGACATGTTCAAGGCCGGGATTATTGACCCCGCAAAGGTCACCCGTTCCGCGCTGCAGAACGCTGCCTCCATTGCCGGTCTGTTCCTCACGACCGAGGCAGTAATCGCCGAGAAGCCGGAAAAGGAGAAGGCACCTGCCGCCCCTGGCGGCGGTGACATGGACTTCTAGTCCGGTAGCCGGTGGGCGCACACCTGCCCACCGGCAAGCCGTAAGGGGCGGCCCCTTTCCCGGGGCCGTCCCTTCGGCGTTTCCGCAGGTGCCCTGCATCATCGCGGTCGGCCCGACGTTGCCGCGATGAAGGCATGGGCTCCACATTTTGCCGTTTTAAGGGGATTATCTGGGCATGAAGGTTCCTGCGAACCTCCCCGCCGACCGGCTCATCCTGGAATACCTCTCCCGGGTGGCCGCAGCCGGCAACCGCCAGTTGCCCAAGGGCCGGCGGATGGCGTTCGTGAGCGCTACCAGGAACCGGATCTGGCGGGAGATCGGGCCGGGCGGCACAGCGGATCCCGACCGCGTCAGGGAAGTGCTGGACCGGCTGGGCGAGCCCGATGACCTGGTCGCGGCCGAACGCGCCCGGCTGGATGCCGAAACCGCCGATCGGCTCGAGCGCCAGGCGCGGAAGAAGGAGGCCGCGGAGGCGGCCGCGGAGGCGGCTGCGGCGGCTGCCGCGGCGGCTGCCGCAGCAGCATCGGGCACGGCACCGGCGCAGTATCGCCCGCGCACCCCCCGGCCGAGACCGGCCAGGCCGGCCGGGTCCTCCCGGCGGCCGTTCGGCGGCCAGGGCGATGCCCGGGCGCCGGAGGGCCGGCCCGGCCGACGGGACGCGCCGAAGGAAGGCAAGACCCGGCGCAGGCTGGGAGGGCTGCTGGCGGACTGGCAGGACAGGCTGGGAACCCGCCCGGCCCAGCCGGGCGGGCAGGCACCGCCGGAGACCGTGACAGGCTCACCCGCCGGTACGGCCGGCCAGGCCCCGCAGAGTACGGCCGGCCAGGCCCCGCAGGGCAACGCCGGGCAGGCACCCCAGGGCACTAGCGATCAGGGACCGCACGGCACCGCCGGCCAGGGACCGCAGGGCACCGGTCGCCAGGGACCGCAGGGGACCGGTCGCCAGGGACCCGGCACCGCGGCCGGCCAGGCACCGGAGAATACAACGGGCCAGGCACCGCAGGGCTCCGGCGGCCCGGGATCACAGGGCACCGGCGGCCCGGGATCACAGGGCACCGGCGGCCAGGGAACCAGCAGGTTTGCCCACTGGATCCCGGGCTTCGCGGACCCCCAGGCACCGGGCGGCACCGTCGCTCCCACCACCAACGGGGCGGGGCGGCAGGAGGCCGGCGGGAGCCCGGGGGCCGGAGGAAGCGCCTCCGCTGCGGGGCAGTCGGCCAATGGGGCGACGCCGGCCTCCGACGGCGCCGACCAGAAAGGCGGCACGGTCCCATCCGGGGTCGGCCCACCGGCGGAGGAGGAGACGTCCGCGCTTTCCCGCGGCACACATGCGCTGCGGCGAGCCGCGGTCACGCTGGGTAACGGCGCGGTGGATCTGGCCCTGGACGCGGCGGACCTGGCCCGCCAGCACAAACTGGAGACCGCCGCGGTCCTGCTGCTCGGCGTCGGCGCATTCGTCTTCGTGTTCCCGTTCTGGCTCGTGCTCGCGTTGCTGGGTGGCGTGGTGGCGCTCTGGTCGCAGATCTGGAATGCCCGCGACAAATGGGTCGGGCTCACCGGCCCCCCGGTCATCGCGCTGGTGGGCACGATCGTGTCCGCCCTGATCATCGGTGGGCAGGGTCATTTCGTGGGGTCCTACCTGGAGGCGTTCCGCCTGTACGTGGGGTACTACTACCGGGCCGGCAGCCTGCTGTGCGCCATCTACCTGGCGCTGCAGGCGCGGCGCGGGCCGCAGCGGCGGCTGCCTCCCTGGAAGCGGTAAACGCGGCCGCGGGTGATGGCAGGACCCACCCCGGCCGGGCATGATGGACCGATAATCTGGGAGTGCGTGCTCCGCGCGTGCCTGCCCGCTCCTACACCCGCGTGAGGTCCGTCCGTGCCCACAGGCAAGGTCAAGTGGTATGACGCCGACAAGGGGTTCGGCTTTCTCACCCGCGATGACGGCGGGGAAGTGTTCGTTCACTCCTCCGCCCTCCCGGCCGGCGCGGTACTCCGCGCCGGGCAGCGGGTCGAGTTCGGTGTGGCGGAGGGCCGCCGGGGTGTCCAGGCGCTCCAGGTCCGCATTCTGGAGCCGCCGCCGACCGTGGCCAAAACCAGCCACAAGACCCCCGACGAGATGATCGTGCTCGTCGAGGACCTCATCAAGCTGCTGGACGGGCTGTCGGCGTCCTACCGGCGCGGCCGGCAGCCGGACCCACGTGACGCCAAGAAGATCGGGGCCGTGCTGCGGGCGGTGGCCGACGACGTCGAGGCCTGACCCGCCGCCCCTTACTCCCGGCCGTCCGTGGCCCCGGTGGTGGGTCAGCGGGCGGGCGCGGGGCCCGCTCCCATGCCGCGGCCGGGCGGCCGGGGCGCCTGCTTCCGCGCGGCCAGGATCCGCCGCCGCCGGTGCAGCACCAGCAGGATGAACGAGACACCCAGTCCCGCGGCGGCCACCGTCAGGCCCGCCACGCCGCTGTTCGTCAGCGACAGCAGCACGCCCAGCAGCCCGCCCGCCACCCAGGACAGCTGGTTCAGCGTCTCCGAGGCGGCGAAGGCGGAGGTCCGGATCTCCTCGCCGATCTCCTGCTGAACGGTGGAGTCCAGCGCCAGCTTGCTGAGCACCTGCCCGAAGGCGGCGACGAGCGCGACCACCAGGGCCGCCCAGAGCCCGAAGTACACCGCGCACAGGGCCGTGACCACGGTGGAGAGCGCGAGAATGCCGAACGTGATGAGCAGCGGCCGCCGCGTCTTCAGCGCCGACCCGAGGGCGCTGCCGAGGAAGCCGCCCGCCCCGGCCGCCGCGATCATCCCGGCGAGCGCGGCCTTGTCGGTCACGCCGGGGAAGTGGACGGTCCGGAGGAGGAACGCGAGGAAGAAGATCATGAAGCCGGAGAACGCGCGCAGGCTCGCGTTGGCCCGCATCGCCTCGCCGACGATCGGCCCCAGCTGCCGCAGCGTCCGCCACCTCGTCCGGGGCGGCGGCGGCTCCGCCCCGTTCCCGTTCCGCCTGGCCTGGCGGGGACCCTGCCCGTCGCCGGGGGGAGGAGGATAGGCGGTCCGGTGCTGGCCCGCCCGCGGCGGGGCGGCCGATGGCTCACCGGCATAGGGGCGGGCAGGCGGTGGCTCGCCCGCGTACGGGCGGGTGCGTGGCGGCTCGCCGGCGTAGGGGCGGGTCGGCGGCGGCTCGCTGGCGAGCGGAACGGTGGCCGGGGAGGGACCGGGTTCCTCCTGCTCGAGCGGCAGGTCGACCTGCTCGGGCACCCGGAAGCACAGGGCCATCGCCGCCAGGTAGATCACCGTGCCCACCCGCAGCACCCACGCGGCACCGCCGGAGCCGCCGCCGGTGAGGTACTCCAGGCCGGCCGCGAGCGCGACCCCCAGGGTGGAGGCGACCAGCGAGGCCAGCCCGGTGCGGGCATTGGCGGTCACGAGCGTGATCTCCCGCGGCAGCAGCCGGGGGGTGATCGCGCTGCGGGTCACCCCGTACGCCTTCTGCAGCACCAGCACGCCGAACGCGGCCGGCAGCAGGGTCACCGAGTCGTGGTAGAACACCGCGCCCGCCATCCCCCAGCACAGCGCCCCGCGGGCCAGCAGCGTGCCGGCCAGGATGAAGCGCCGGCCCTGCTGGAGCCGGTCCAGCAGGGGCCCGATGAGCGGGGCGAGCACCGCGAACGGCGCCATGGTTACGAGCAGGGCGATAACGACCTGGCTGCGGGCCTGGCTGACCGAGGCGTTGAAGAACAGGGTGCCGGCCAGCGCGACCGCCACGAAGGCGTCGCCGACGCTGCTGGCCGCGGTCAGCTCGATGAGGTTGGACAGCCCGGTGCGCCTGGCCCCGGAGGCCCCCGTCATCCGCTGCACCACGCGGCCGGCGCCACGGCTGGCGGAAGCCCCGACCCGCGCGCTGGACTGGGCGGCGGACGTCAGCCTCCGCGTCGCGCGCCCGGCTCTGAGCCGGCCGTCCGCCCATCTCATGATTCTAAGTATTCTGCGCCTTCGCCCCCGCTGCTAATCGGCAGGCTGGCCGGGTGTCACGGGGCGGAGATCAGCCGGGCGGGCCCGGCCGCGGAAGGCGGGGGGACACGCCCCCCGGCAGCGTGCTGCCGGGGTCGTTTGGCCGGAATCGGGGCCATTATCTGGCCTGTTCAGGGGCGGATAATGGTGCGAGCATGCCCATGGATGGGGGAGAATTGCTGAACGTGAGCCCAGTTCGGACCCGGGAACCGGATGAGGTGTGCGCGCAGGCCGTGGATCTGGCGCGCGGCGCCGCCGAGGAGATGGCGGGGGCCGCCGCCGTCGGCGAGCACCTGGGCGTGGAGGCCGACGGGGAGCGGGTCGTCACCCACCTGTTCAACTGCCTCGACCCCGGATACCGGGGCTGGTGGTGGGCGGTCACGGTGGCCCGGGCATCGCGGTCCAGGACCGTCACCGTGGACGAGACCCTGCTCGTGCCCGGCCCGGACGCCATCCTGGCGCCGCCCTGGGTTCCCTGGCGGGAGCGGGTGCGGCCCGGCGACCTGGGCGCGGGCGACATCCTGCCCGCGGCCCCCGACGACGAGCGGCTGGTGCCCACCGCGGTGCTCGAGGGCGACGACGGGGTGGAGGACCTGACCACGATCGCCTCGCAGCTGGCGAGCCTGGCCGAGTCGGCGGTGGCCGCCTCGGCCGCGACCGACATGTCGGTCTCGTGCGTGCGCGTACTGTCCGCGATCGGCCGCGACGAGGCGGCGCTGCGCTGGTATACCGGTGAGCACGGGCCGCGGAGCCCGCTGGCCCACCTGGCGCCGGGGTCGTGCCTCACCTGCGGGTTTTTCGTCCGCCTGAGCGGCCCGCTCGGGCAGGTCTTCGGAGTCTGCGCCAACAGCTACGCGCCCGACGACGGCCGGGTGGTGTCGGCGGATCACGGATGCGGCGGGCACTCCGAGGCGATGCCGCCGGCGGCCGGGCAGGCGGTCCGGCCGGTCATCGACGAGCTTGGCTACGACCTCGTGGACGTGCCCGGCGTCTCGGTGGAGGAGACGGTCTTCGAGTCGCTGGAGCCCGGCTCCGGCTGAGCGCCCGCGGCGGCGCGGATCTCGGCCCGGCGCTGCGCCTTGCGGGCGCGGGCGCGCTTGAAGTAGGGCACGTACCACAGCGCGAACAGGCCCATCGCGACCCCCACCACGCAGGTCCAGATCCACCACCGGTCGCTGGCGGGAATCTGCTCACGCAGCACCAGGAGCACCGCCAGGGCGACCGCCCACGCCACCGTGCCGACGATGGTGACCCGCGGGTCGTTCGCTTCCAGCGGCGGCGGGGCCGGCCGCCGGGTACTCGCCATGCGCACAGGTTAACCCGTGCGGCGGTGGGCTTGGTTGACGAAATGTTTCGCTTCCGCGTACTGTTAGCAAAAGTAATGACTCAGGCTAAAGAGGATGACACTACAACAACAGCGGTCCGATACGGGCCTGGCTACCGCACTCCGGATCTCGGTGAGCCGGCTGGCGCGGCGGCTCCGGGTCGAGCGGCTCATGCCCGAGCTCGCCGAGCCGGCGCTCTCCGACACCCAGCTGGCCGCGCTGGCAACGCTGGAACGCCACGGCGCGATGAGCCCGGGGGACCTGGCCGAGAACGAGAAGGTGCAGCCGCCCTCCATGACCCGCGTCATCGCCGCCCTGGTGGACTGGGGGCTCGTGACCCGGGCGCCGCATCCGACGGACCGGCGGCAGGTGATACTCACCGTGACCCCGGACGGCCGGAACCTGGTGCAGAAGGTCCGGCGGCGCAAGGAAGCCTGGCTGGCCCAGAGGCTGGCCGAGCTGAGCCCGCAGGAGCGGGCGACCCTGCGGGAGGCCGCGCCGATCCTGGAGAAGCTCAGCCAGTCCTGACCCGCGCGCCCCGGCGCTTCCGGATCCGCCGGCCCCGGCGTTTCCCGGCCCGTCCGCGCCGC
>DATINY010000029.1:0-2122 GCA_035473755.1 Streptosporangiaceae bacterium | reverse complement strand
CTGGCCCAGCTGTCCGGCCGCGCCCGCGCCGCGGGCATCCGCCGCTTCACCGCGCTGGTCTCGGCCGACAACGCGGCCATGACCGCGCTGCTCCGCAGCGTCCGCGCCGGCCCCGTCCACCGCGAATACGGCACCGTGGAGTACGAGATCCCGCTGGCGCCCACGGCAGAATCCAGCTCAGACCGCCAGCGGGCGGTCGGCGGGCACGATGGGCGCGGGCAGGGCGGTGGATCCCATCAGGTAGCGGTCGACGGCGGCCGCTGCGCCACGGCCCTCTGCGAGCGCCCACACGAGCAGTGAGGCTCCGCGCCCGGCGTCACCGGCCACGAATACGCCATCCGGGCCGGCGCCGAAGTCGGTGCCGCGGGCGAAGTTGCCCCGCGCGTCCAGCCGCAGCGCGAGCTGCTCGGCTATGCCGCTGTCGTGTTCCGGGCCGGTGAAGCCCAGCGCGAGCAGCACCAGATCGGCCGGGATCTCCCGCTCGGTGCCCGGCTGGGGCCGCCGCTGCCGCGGCTCCACCCCGACCAGGCGCAGCGCCCGGACATGGCCGTTCCTGTCCCCCGCCAAGCGGATCGTGGACGCGGAGAACACCCGCACGTCCCCGTCCGGCCCCGGCGCCGGGACGCCGAGGCTGTCCCAGTCCTCGCCGCGCAGCCCGGCCAGCTCGCGGGCCTCCTGGTGGGCGGAGGACGTCCGGTAGATCCTGGGGTAGACCGGCCACGGCTGGTGCGGGGCACGCTCCTCGCCCGGCAGCGGGTTGATGTCCAGCTGGACAACCGAGGCCGCGCCCTGGCGCAGCGCCGTCCCCAGGCAGTCCGCGCCGGTGTCGCCGCCACCGACGATGACGACGTGCCTGCCCTCCGCGTGGAGGGGCGGGCGGCCGCCGAAATCGCCCTCGCAGGCCCGGTTGGCCAGCGGCAGGTAGTCCATGGCCTGGTGGATCCCGGCCAGTTCCCGGCCCGGCACCGGCAGCTCGCGCCGGGCCATGGCCCCGACCGCGACCACCACGGCGTCATATCGCCGCCTGAGATCGGCGGCGCTCAGGCCGGTGCCCACCGCGACGCCGGTGCGGAAACGGGTGCCTTCCGCGCGCATCTGCCCCAGCCGCCGCTCGAGGTGCCGCTTCTCCAGCCTGAACTCGGGAATCCCGTACCGCAGGAGACCGCCGGCACGGTCATCCCGCTCGTACACCGTGACCGCGTGCCCGGCCCGGGTGAGCTGCTGGGCACAGGCCAGCCCGGCGGGGCCGGAACCGATGACGGCGACGGTCCGGCCCGACGCCTGCCCCGCTGGCCGCGGTGTGATGTAACCGCGCTCCCAGGCCCGGTCGGCGATGGTGGCCTCGACGTTCTTGATCGTCACCGCGGGCTGGCTGATGGCCACCACGCAGGCGGGCTCGCACGGGGCCGGGCAGAGCCTGCCGGTGAACTCGGGGAAGTTGTTGGTGGCGTGCAGCCGCTCACTCGCGCCCGCCCAGTCGCCGCGCCAGACGAGGTCGTTCCATTCCGGGATGAGGTTTCCCAGCGGGCAGCCGTGGTGGCAGAACGGGATGCCGCAGTCCATGCAGCGTCCTGCCTGCGCCTCGATGATCGGCAGCAGGCTCCGCCGGTCGTAGACCTCGTTCCAGTCCCGCACCCGGTCCGGGACGGGCCGCTTGGCGCAGTCCTGGCGCGGGGTGGTGAGGAAGCCCTTCGGGTCAGCCACAGCGCGCTCCAGCGCCAGCAGGGATAGGGGGCCGGACGACGCTGTCCTCCCCCAACGATACGGGTCCACCACCGCAAACCGTATGGCGGGAGCCCGGGCCGCCGGGTCAGCGTGGCTCGCGGGGACGCGTGGGCCTGCCGCGCGCCCGCATCCCGTGCGCCGCGGCGGCCGCTACGACTTGCAGGTCGAGGGCGGGAGCCCGGCGATGTTGGTGGTCGAGTAGCAGAGGCCGGAGAAGGTGTTGCCCGCTCCCATCGCGGCCTCGGCCGGGCTGAAGGGCTGGTCCACCCCGCCGGCGCAGGCGTTGTAGTAGAAGCCGCTCCCCCCGCTGGCAACGTCGAGGGCCGTGCCGCCGGTGAAGGTGTCGTGGGTGATGGTGTTGTTGTGGGCGCCGTTGATGAGGTGCAGGCCGCCCTGC
>DATINY010000028.1:0-4015 GCA_035473755.1 Streptosporangiaceae bacterium | reverse complement strand
GGTGCTCGCCCAGCACTTCCCGGGCGGGGCCGGGGAGCCGGTCGCGGTCATCGGCAACGCTTCGGCCGCGTCCCAGCTGCGGGCCGCGCTCGCCGGCACCAAGGGCATCGCCGCCGTGAGCCCGCCGCAGGTCAAGGGCGGCCTCGTCTACCTGCAGGGGACGCTGGCCAGCCAGCCGGACAGCCCGGCCGCCGCCGCCACCGCCGCCTGGGCCCGGACGGCATTGCATGCGGTTCCCGGGGCGAACGCCAAGGTCGGCGGGGCTACGGCCATCAGCTCCGACGTGAAGCGGTACGCCACCCGCGACCGGAACGTGATCATCCCACTGGTACTGCTGGTGGTGCTGCTCATACTCGGGTTGCTGCTCCGCGCGGTCGTCGCGGCGTTTCTGCTCATCGGAACCGTGGTGCTGTCCTTCGGCGCCGCGCTCGGGCTGTCGGCACTGCTGTTCCGCCACGCGTTCGGCTTCGCGGGCGCCGATACCGCCATGCCGCTGTTCGTGTTCGTGTTCCTGGTCGCCCTGGGCATCGACTACAACATCTTCCTGATGACCAGGGTGCGCGAGGAGAGCAAGCGGCACGGAACCAGGCTGGGTGCCATCACCGGCCTGGGCGCCACCGGCGGGGTAATCACCTCGGCCGGCCTGATACTCGCGGGCACGTTCGCCACGCTGAGCACCCTGCCGCTCGTGCTCTTCACCGAGATCGGTGTGACGGTCGCGATCGGTGTGCTCATCGACACCGTCATCGTCAGGTCGGTGCTGGTCACCGCGCTGACCCTGGACATCGGCCGGTGGATGTGGTGGCCCAGCCATCTGGCCCGGCCCTCGTCGGCGGAGATCAGCCCCCAGGAGGCCGCCGTGGTCAGCGGCCAGCTGACCGCGGCCCGCTGACCAGGGGCTCGCTGACCACGGGCTCGCTGACCACGGCAGAGGAGGCACGGATGGAGTCCGGCAAGCCGGTGTCGATCCGCGCGGCCGCCGCCGCCCTCACCGGGCAGTGGCAGCCGCGTGACCTGGTGCTGGCCAACGACGCCGTGGTGCGCATCGCCCGGTTCGATGGCGAGTTCCCCTGGCATCACCACGACGAGGACGAGCTCTTCCTGTGCTGGGACGGGAGCTTCCGAATCGAGCTGGAGGGACGCGACCCGGTCACGCTCAGCGCGGGCGAGCTGTTCGTGGTGCCGAAGGGGGTCCGGCACCGCCCGGTGGCCGCGCAGCCCGCGCACGCCCTGATGCTGGAACGGCCCGAAACCAAGCAGTACGGCAACTAGACCGGCCGGGAGCGAGGGGGCTACCGCTGCAGGTAGGCGGCGAGGTTGGTCAGGGACGAGGCGAGCCCGGCGGCATGGCACGACCCTAGTGCCGGAGCGTGTCGCCTTGGGTGGCGGGGCGCTTGGCCAACGGAGGCCGGCGGATGCCGGGCACCGGCCCGATTCGGGCAGGTAACTGCCATGATGGTCACGTGTCTGAGACACCATCGCAGCAAATGACCCGGCGGGCCCGCCTATGGGCGGCGGCCGGGTCACGGGGCATCCCGCTGCGGGCCATCCTCACCACCGCCGCGGTGGTGGTGCTGGTCTATGTGGCCGCCAAGGTGCTCTACCACCTGCGGGACGTCATCCTGCTCCTGGTCGTGGCCTCGTTCCTCGCCGTGCTGCTGAACCCGCTCGTGGTCGCTCTCCAGCACTGGAAGATCAAGCGCCGTGGCCTGGCGGTGACGGTCGTCATCATCTGGGGGCTGCTGGTCTTCTTCGGCCTGGCCCTGGCGTTCGGCTACCCGCTGGCCAACGGGATCACCCACCTCGCCGATAACCTGCCGCGCTACGTGAGCGATGCGGAGAACGGCCGGGGGTGGCTCGGCCATCTGGTGCGCAGGTATCACGTCCAGCAGTGGGTGGCCCACAACGTGCCGAAGCTGCTGAACATCGGGCAGGGCCTGACCAAGCCGGCCCTGACTCTAGGTAAGGGCGCCCTGACGTTGATGGTGGCGCTGTTCACCATCTTCATCCTGGTCCTGCTTCTCCTGCTCGAGGGCCCGAAGATGCGGGCCGGCCTGCTGGGCATGATGTCCCCCCAGCGGGGGGAACGCTGGAGCCGGATCGCCGGCGAGGTGAACCGCTCGGTCACCGGCTACATGCTGGGGAACGTCCTGACCTCGGTGATAGCCGGCGTCGTGGTGTTCGTGACCCTGCTCATCCTGGGTGTGCCCTTCGCCTTCCTGTGGGCGCTGTGGGTCGCGATAGTCGACTTCCTGCCCATGATCGGCGGGGCGCTGGCCGGCATCCCCACCGTGCTGTTCGCGCTCGCCCACTCGCTCACCGCGGGCATAGTGACCCTGGTGGTGTTCATCGCCTACCAGCAGATCGAGAACCACATCCTGAACCCGGTGGTGATGAGCCGGACCGTCAGCGTCAACCCCCTGCTGGTGCTGCTGTCCATCCTGATCGGCGCGTCGCTCGGCAGCTGGCTCGGCGGCACGTTCGGCGCCTTCGTGGCCGCGCTGATCGCCATCCCCACCGCGGGCGCCATCCAGGTGGTCACGCGTGAGATCTGGCAGGCCACCGCGCCACCCGATCAGCCGGGCACGCACAGCGCGGTCGTCTCCGCCGCTGTCACGCCCCGACCGGCGGGCCCGGGCGGGGATTGAGCAGGGCCCAGGTCAGCGCGGCACGATGGTGGCGCCGGACCGGGCCACGATGTCCTGCAGCGCGGCCACGTGCAGCTCGAAGGCGGCCCGCCCGGCCCGGGTCAGGCGGGCCGAGGTACGCGGCCGCTTGCCGACGAAACCCTTGCGGATCTCGACGTAGCCGGCCTCCTCCAGGGTGGTCAACTGCTTGGACAGAGCCGAGTCGGACAGGCCGACAGTGTCGCGGATGAACTTGAAGTCGGCCCACTCCGAGGCCGCCAGCAGGGAGACGATGGACAGCCGCGTCGGCGCGTGGATCAGCTCGTCGAACCGCGCAGCGCTCATCGGGCCGACCCGGCGCGGTTGCCGAGCATGACCCGGCGCAGCCGCCGGTTCAGGGCCGGGCCGCCCAGTCCCATGACCAGACCACCGGCCAGGCAGGCCCAGGTGGCCGGGTAGTGCGCCCCGGCCCCGCGGAGGGCGAAGGCCAGGCCGATGGTGCCCCCGGCGATCACGGCCACAAAGCCCAGGATCGCCAGGACCCCCCGGCCGTCGATCAGGCCGTTGCGCAGCTGGGCATGGCGGTACGCGCGGCCGATGACCCAGCCATTGACAGCAAGCAGGCCGACGACGAACACGGGGACCGTGATCCCGATCGCGGCCGGGGTGCGGATGTCCACCCCGGCGCCGAGAACCACCATCAGCCCGCCGATCGCCCACCAGTACCACACCGGGATTGCCGCCAGGTCGATCACCTGCTGCTGGCGCCGCTGGATCTCGTCCAGCGCCTGGGCTGCCTCACCGGGGCTCATCCGCTCGCTCATGACCGCTCCCCTAAAGGGAAAGTTGTTTCCTACTAGGAAAGGAAGGCTACCATTATCCTTTCCTAGTAGGCAAGTACTTTCCCATCGGGCGTGCTTCAGGGGCGCGGCCGGTATGTGCTGCTCCGCATCAGCGCCCGGGTCATGCCGCCGAGCCGGGCCGCGGGGTCAGCCGGCGTTCCAGAAGGCGCACTGATGCTCGGCGGCATAGGTCCCCGCGGAGATCGTCTGGCTCTGGCCGCCGGGCCGGAGCGACATCAGCTGCCTGCTGGCGTACTGCGCCCAGGCCGGCCCGGACCGGTCGGCTGCCGAGGGCCGTCACGCGGGCGGCAGCGTGGGGGCGCGCCTGGCGTGGCCGGTGGCGGCCTCGAAGGCGTGCGCCACACCCAGCAGCTGCCAGTCCGCCCGGCACCGGCCGACCAGCTTGAGCCCCACCGGCAGCCCATCGGCGGTGAACCCGGCCGGCACCGAGATGGCCGGCAGCCCGGTGGCCGAGATCAGGTAGCACGACGCCATCCAGTCCAGGTAGGTCCGCTGCGGCACACCGTCGATCTCGTGCACCCAGTC
>DATINY010000027.1:0-2500 GCA_035473755.1 Streptosporangiaceae bacterium | reverse complement strand
CGGCAGGACCCGACGCGCAGACCGGGGAGGCTGATGACGTGAGCGAGCACAGCGAGGAAGCTGGCGGGTTCGACCCCGCGGGCGAGGCCGCTGACGCCGCATCGGCCGATGGCGTGTCCGAGGACGCCGCCGACGTCACGGCGGAGGTCCAGGAAGAAGACCTGGTAGAAGGCCTGGAAGACGAGGAGAAGCCGGACGACGCGCGCGAGGAGTTCGAGCGTGAGCTCCGCATGCTCCCGGGCGACTGGTACGTGGTGCACTCCTACGCCGGCTACGAGAACCGGGTGAAGACCAACCTGGAGAGCCGCATCCAGTCGCTAAACATGGAGGACTACATCTTCCAGATCGAGGTCCCGGTGCATCAGGTGACCGAGATCAAGGGCGGCAAGCGGCAGCAGGTCCAGGAGAAGGTGCTCCCCGGCTACATCCTGGTCCGGATGGACCTCACCGACGAGTCCTGGGCGGTCGTCCGCAACACCCCCGGCGTGACCGGGTTCGTCGGCCTGTCCAGCAGGCCGTCGCCGCTGCAGCTCGGCGAGGTGGCCTCCCTGCTCGCGCCCGAGCCGGAGCCCGGAACCAAGCAGGCCGAGGCCGCCCGGCCGTCCACGGTGGAATTCGAGGTGGGCGAGAGCGTTACGGTAATGGACGGCCCGTTCGCCACGCTTCCCGCCACCGTGAACGAGATCAACTCCGACACCCAGAAGCTCAAGGTGCTGGTCTCGATCTTCGGCCGTGAGACTCCGGTCGAGCTGTCGTTCGACCAGGTGACCAAGATCTAGGAAACTAAGGACGCAACTGCCATGCCGCCAAGAAGGAAGAAGCTCGCCGCCCTCGTCAAGGTGCAGCTGCCTGCCGCCCAGGCCACCCCGGCGCCGCCCGTCGGCACCGCGCTGGGCCCGCACGGCGTGAACATCATGGACTTCGTCAAGCAGTACAACGCGGCGACGGAGAGCCAGCGAGGCAACATCATCCCGGTTGAGATCTCGATTTACGAGGACCGGTCGTTCACCTTCATCACGAAGACCCCGCCCGCCCCCGAGCTGATCAAGAAGGCCGCGGGCGTGGACAAGGGCAGCGCCGAGCCGCACAAGACCAAGGTCGGCAGCATCACCGCCGCCCAGGTCCGCGACATCGCGCAGACCAAGATGCCGGACCTGAACGCGACCACGATCGAGGCCGCCGAGAAGATCATCGCCGGCACTGCCCGCTCGATGGGCATCAAGGTCGAGAAGTAAGCGTTATAACCATCGCAACGTAGTGGCAGGGCCTCGCGCGGCCCGCTGACCACGACCTCCGGACATGAGGAGACTCAGACATGAAGCGCAGCAAGTCTTACCGCCAGGCCGACGAGCAGATCGACCACGAGCGGCTCTACAGCCCCGCCGAGGCCGTCGCCATCGCCAAGGCGGGCAAGGTGACGAAGTTCGACCCGACCGTCGAGGTGGCCCTGCGGCTCGGCGTCGACCCGCGCAAGCAGGACCAGATGGTCCGCGGCACGGTCAACCTGCCCAACGGCACCGGCAAGACCGCCCGGGTGCTCGTCTTCGCCAACGGCGACCGGGCCGAGGAGGCCCGCGCGGCGGGCGCGGACTTCGTCGGCTCCGACGACATGATCGAGCGGATCCAGGGCGGCTTCCTCGACTTCGACGCGGTCGTCGCCACCCCCGACATGATGGGCAAGGTCGGCCGTCTCGGCCGCGTGCTCGGCCCGCGCGGCCTGATGCCGAACCCGAAGACCGGGACCGTGACGCCGGACGTGGCCAAGGCCGTGACCGAGATCAAGGGCGGCAAGATCGAGTTCAGGACCGACCGGCATGGCAACCTGCACTTCATCATCGGCAAGGCGTCGTTCCCGCCGGCCGCCCTGCTGGAGAACTACGCCGCCGCCCTGGACGAGGTGATCAGGCTCAAGCCCGCCGCGGCCAAGGGCCGGTACCTGAAGAAGGTCACCTTCACCACCACGATGGGCCCCGGCATCCCGGTCGACCCCAACAAGACCCGCAACCTGGTCGACGACCTAGCCGAAGCCACCGCCTGACCCGAGCGCCCCGCCCAACCCAGGCGCACCTGGCCCGCGATTTGGCCAAGCCCGGGCGCGGACCGTACACTCGACAGTGCCGAAGACCGCTGGATGCCGTCACTCGTGACGGCCGAAGGCTCCGGCCGGGGTCGCGAGATCCCGGTACCGGACATCCCGCGCAGGTGAACTGAGCTGTACCGCCCGCCCCAATCAGGGCTGGCGTTGCCGCCCCGTGCGCCTCGCGCCGGGGCGTTTTTGCTGTCTTCAGGTTCTACACAGCGCAGAACTTTGTCTACGCAACGGAGAGGAGGCACATGGCTAACGCCGAGAAGGTAGCCGCGGTCGCCGAGCTCACCGAACGGTTCAAGGACTCGTCCGGCGCGGTGCTGACCGAGTACCGGGGGCTCACCGTGGCCCAGTTCGCCGAGCTGCGCAGGTCGCTGGGGGATAACGCCACGTTCACCGTGGTGAAGAACACCC
>DATINY010000026.1:0-5264 GCA_035473755.1 Streptosporangiaceae bacterium | reverse complement strand
GCCACGGCCGAGGAAAGCTACACCGGCCAGTTCCTCAAGAAGGTCCTCAGCGTCTGACCCTCCCCGGTTCTGCCGGTATACCGGAAGCAAAACGGCGGCTCCCGCCCGTGGCCGCGGCCGTGACCGGCCCCGACGTGCCGGGCACCCTGACGGTGATCAGCGTCCGGCGGGCGGAAGCTGACCCGGCCCGGTCGGTGGTGGCCACCGTGGAAGCCGGGCGGACCCTCCTGGTCACCAACTTCGATTCCGGGCAGGTCGAGATGGTGAATGTGGCCGGCCTGCCCTGACGTCCTCACCGCTTAGGCTGCCCTCAGTGGAGATCATGACCGGCGATGGGGCCGCCCGGGCCGAGGTGGACCGGCCCGCGGCGCGCGAGCCGGCCTTCCTGCTGGTGCTGACCCACGGCGCGGGCGGCAACCCCGACTCACCGGACCTGCTCGCGGTCGCTGATGCGGCACTGGGCCTGGGCGGGGCGGTCGCCCGGGTTACCCAGCCCTACCAGGTCAAGGGGCACCGGGCCCCCGGCTCACCGGCCCGGCAGGACGCGGCCTGGGCCGAGGTCATCATCGCGCTGCGGGCGGCGGCCGGCGCGAGCCTGCCGCTGATCCAGGGCGGCCGCAGCAACGGCGCGCGGGTCGCCTGCCGTACCGCCCGCGCGGTCGGCGCCCGGGCCGTGATCGCCCTCGCCTTCCCCCTGCATCCGCCGGGCCGGCCCGGCCAGTCGCGCGCGGACGAACTGGCCGTCGCGGGGACGGACGTGCTGGTGCTGAACGGCGACCGCGACCCGTTCGGGATCCCGGAGAGCTCGGGGAGGACGCGGGTCGTGGTGCTGGCGGGGGAGACGCACGCCCTGTCCCGCCATCCGGGCGAAGCCGGCCGGGCCGCTGGTTCCTGGCTCCGGGAATTGCTGTCGGCCGACGGCTGATGGCCGGGCGGCCCTGGCGGACGGGACGGCCCCGGGCAGCGGAGCGGTCCTGGTCAGCGGGGCCATGGCGGACGGGACGGTACTGGTCAGCGGGGCCGGGCGGACTGGACGGTCTTGGTCAGCGGGGGAGCCTGGCGGACGAGCGATCCTAGCGCACGGACGGTCTTGGTCAGCGGGGTGGTCCTGGCGGATGGAGCAGGCCGGTCGGGACAGGCGGATCCGGTCTGGCGGATCTGGTCAGGCGGCTGGGGCGGCCGGTTTGTCCGGCGGCGGCGCTTGCGGCCGTTCGCGCAGATCGGTGGGCCGGTGCGGGGCGATAGTGCCGCCACCGGGGAGCAGTTCCCCGGTGTCCTCGAAGACGACGATGCCGTTGCAGAGCAGGCTCCAGCCTTGCTCGGGATGGCAGACAACGGTCCGGGCAGCCTCGCGATCCGGCGCGCTCGCGTCCGGGCACGGCGGCGTGTGAGGGCACATGTATGTGCCTCCTGGTCAGCAGTTGGATTATCGGTTGCCGGCAGAGAAACGTTCACGCGGGCTTCCCCCCGCCCGCGCGGGCATCTGCCCGCTACGTTCCATGGTATGACCGTTTGAACGAGCAAACAGCAAAACCGGGCCGACATGCCGTAGCTGTCCGGTTACGGCCGGGCGTAGCGCCTGGGACCGGCGTGGCAATGGGCGGGCGTCAGACGGCGGGCCTGCGGGGAAGGCGGGCGATGCCGGTCAGGCGGTGGCTCTCGCGCATGGTCAGCAGCCGCTGAGCCTCCATCGTCCAGGCCCGCACCGGCGTGGTGGCCATCGCCTTGCGCCGGTAGATGCGGTCGTCGTAGCCGCGGGGCCCGATCGCGGCGCGCTCGGCCGCGAACGCGGACCGCATGACCGCGGTCAGCGAGCCGTCGAGGCGCTTGCCAAGCAGGTGCAGATCGGCCAGGGACGACCCGTCCGCCTGGGCGGAGCGCAGCGCGTCCTCGTCGGCCCGGGCCTCCGCCAGAAGGTCATCGAACTGCCCGGCCAGGGCCACATCGGCGGCGTGCTTGGCGGCCGCTTCCTCGCTCACGGTCTTGCGCTTGGCGATCACGGCCGTCAGCTTAGTGCACGGCCATTAGCGCGCGAAGTAGTGCCAGCCGAGCCACCACCAGCCGAGCAGGACGAGCACGCGGCCGATCCGGGGCCGCATCAGGTACCCGAGCCACTGGCCCACGGTGGGGATCCGGCTGCCCGGCCGGCGCGCGAGGAACTCCAGCAGGAACATGACCGCGATGACAAGGACGAACCCGACGATGGTGACGGCACGAGTCGACATGATGGTCACCGCCGCACCAGCGCCCAGCCGACGCAGATCCACAGCAGGATCGCCGTGCTCTTGACGATGTGCGGGCCCAGCAGCGGGTTGATCAGGTCGGTCAGCGACGGGTGCCAGGGCAGCGAGTTGTCCTTCCAGGCGGAGGCCTCCCACTCGAACAGGGCCGCGACGGCGATCACCCAGTAGAACATCCCGGTGATGTCCAGCTTCTCGGGCGGCGGGATGCGCTGCGGCGGCCAGGCGACGGCGATGGCGGCGATGACCACGCCGGGGATCAGCACAAACACCAGCGCGGTGGTGGAAAATGGCTCGGTGGCGCCGGCCGCCCACGCGTAGCCGGCCAGCGCGACGCCGATGGCCGCGGCGCGTACCCTGTTCTTCGGGCGGGCCGGCCACAGCGGGAACCCGGAGCGGCGGCCGAGGCGGTCACCCCCGCCGGGGACGTCGTCTGTCGCCATTGCATCTCCCCCCACAGAATCTCACTCGCCGCTCATGAGCGGCAAACGGCCACCCCCGCCGCAGGACCAGCGCCGGGCCGGGCCTCGTCAGGCCAGGGTTTTCCGCCAGCTCGCGTGCAGCGCGGAGAACCTGCCCCGCCCGGCCAGCAGCTGCCCGGGCGGGCCGTCCTCGGCGATGCGGCCGCCCTCGATTACCAGCACCCGGTCGGCGATCGCGACCGTGGACAGCCGATGGGCGATGATGAGGGCGGTTCGCCCGGCCAGGATAGTGCGCAGCGCGGCCTGCACGGCGCGCTCACCCGGGATGTCGAGCAGTGACGTCGCCTCGTCCAGGACGAGTACGGCGGGGGCGGCCAGGAAGGCCCGCGCGAAGGAGATGAGCTGGCGCTGCCCGGCGGACAGCCGGCTGCCGCGCTTGCCCACCTCGGCGTCGTAGCCGCCCGGCAGCGAGGTGATGAACGAGTCGGCGCCGATGGCGGCCGCGGCCGCCTCGATCTCCCCGCGGCTCGCGCCGGGCTGGCCGAGCCCGATGTTGTCCGCGACGGACCCGCTGAACAGGAAGCCCTCCTGGGTGATCAGCACGATCTCGCGCCGCAGCCGGGCGTCGGACAGGTCGCGCAGGTCGGTCCCGTCGAGCAGGACCCGTCCCTCGCCGGGGTCGTAGAACCGCGCGAGCAGCCGGGCGATGGTGGTCTTGCCCGCCCCGGTCTCGCCGACCAGCGCCACGGTCTGCCCGGCCGGGATGGTCAGGTCGAGCCGGGGCAGCACGACCTCCCCCCGGTAGCCGAACCGCACCGCCTCGAACCGCACCTCCCGGCCGCCGCGGTGGCGGTCGGCCAGCTCGGCGCCCGCGGCCGGCTCCGCCACCGCGGGCGGCTCTTCCAGCACCCCGGAGATCTTCTCTAGCGCCGCCGCGGCCGACTGGAACGTGTTGTAGAACTGCGAGAGGTCCTGCAGCGGGTCGAAGAACCGCTGCAGGTACAGCAGGAACGTGGCCAGCACGCCGACCTTGATGTCCCCGTCCATCACGCGCAGCCCGCCGTAGAGCAGGACCGCCCCGGTGGCGAGGTTGCCGATCATGGTGATCGAGGGGGAGTACACCGCGATCAGCCGCATCGAGCGCAGCGTCGCCGCGGCGTAGCGCCCGTTCAGCTCGGAGAAGATCTCCTCGTTGCGCCGCTCGCGGCGGAACGCCTGGACCGCGCGGATGCCGGTAAAGGTCTCCACGAAGGCCACGATGACCTGGGCGATCGTTTCCCTGCTGCGCCGGTAGGTGATCGCCGACTCGCGCCGGAACCACCAGGTCAGCATGGCCAGCGGGCCGAACCCGGCCAGCACGACGAGGGCCAGCGGCCAGTCGAGCAGCAGCATCCCGACCCCGACCAGGAGCAGCGAGAAGACCGCCGACACCAGGGAATCCAGGCCGTCCTCGAACAGGTCCGAGATCGAGTCGACGTCGGAGACCTGCCGGGAGATGACGCGGCCGGAGGTGTAGTGCTCGTGGAAGGCGACCGGTAGCCGCTGAAAGTGCGCGAACAGCCGCTGGCGGAGCTCGAGCACCACGTCTTCGCCCAGCCTGCCGATCAGACCCACGAAGGCGCGGGTGGTGACCGCCTGGACGGCGACGGCGGCGAAGAACCCGGCCACGACGAGCGCCAGCGGCAGCAGGTCGCCGCCGTGGATCAGCGGCGGGATGCCCTGGTCGATGCCGACGCCGACCAGCCAGGGCCCGGTCAGGGCGGCCAGGTTCTCGGTCACGACCAGCACGAGCGTGCCGGCCACCAGCCGCTTGTGCGGCCGGAGCAGATCGGTCAGCAGCCGCCTCGCCCGCCGCCGCAGCAACGCGGACACGCCGGCGGTGAGCTGGTCTGCGTCCTCGGCGGCGATGCCCCGCCAGGCGTCCGCGGTCACCTGGCCACCTTCTCCCCGGCAGCGTCGTTTTCCCCGGCGGCGTCGCTCTCCCCGGCGGCGTCGCCCTTGCCGGTGGCGCCGGTCATGAGGTGGCGGTACCGGGGCTGGGTCCGGAGCAGCTCGGCGTGGGTCCCGAGCGCGGCGATCACCCCGTCGGCGAGCAGGGCGACCTTGTCGGCGAGCGCGACGGTGGAGGGCCGGTGGGCGACGACGAGGGCGGTCGTCCCGGCCAGGACCTCGCGGAGCGCGCGGCTCACCTTCTCCTCGGTGTTCACGTCCAGCGCGGACAGCGGGTCGTCGAGGACCAGCACCGAAGGCCGGGCCAGGATGGCCCGGGCCAGCGCGATCCGCTGGCGCTGGCCGCCGGACAGCGTCATGCCCTGCTCGCCGACCCTGGTGTCCAGGCCCCACGGCAGGTCGTGGACGAAGCCGGCCTGGGCCGCCGCCAGGGCCTGCTCGACTTCGCTATCGGTGGCGTCCGGGGCGCCGAAGCTCACGTTCTCCCTGACGCTGGCCGAGAACAGGGTCGCGTCCTCGAAGGCGCAGCCGACCGCCCGGCGCAGCCGCTCAAGCGGGAGGTTCCGCACGTCCGCGCCGTCCAGCCGGACCGACCCCGAGGTCGCATCGGCCAGCCGCGGTGCCAGTTGCAGCAGGGTCGACTTACCTGAGC
>DATINY010000025.1:0-9744 GCA_035473755.1 Streptosporangiaceae bacterium | reverse complement strand
CTGAACCCGCGGCCGACGTCCTTCCCCGGCGCGGGGGCCCGGGGGATGACGCGGTGGCCCAGGCCTTCCGCGGACCGCAGGGGTTGTGGTAGCGCAGGTATATGACCGGCAGCCACCACAGCTCCACCGAGCCGCGTCCGGCGCCCGCGCTGTCCGTCCGCGGGACCGGCCTCGGCGAGGTCACCATCGGCGCCCTCACCGCGGGCGGCGCCGCGCTCCTGCTGTTCGTCAACGAGGATTGCCCCACCTCCGCGCTGGCCATGCGCAGGCTCGGCCCGCTGTGCCCGGCATGGCAGGACGCCGGGCTCAGCGCCACCACCGTCTTCGAGGACCCGCTCGAGATCGCCGTCCGGGTAACCCGCCGTCTCGGCTGGGCCGGCCGGGTCGCCTCCGAGGACCCGCCGTACGAGACGTCCCGCGCCTACGGCCTGGTCTCGGTGCCGACGGCGGTGCTCGTCGACAACGCCGGGACGGTCGCGGGCACCGTGACCGGCTGGGACCACGCGGCCCTGGCTGCCCTCATCGAGAAAGCGGGAGCGCTCCTCGGCGCCGGTCTCGCCCCACCGGACGCCACCGAGCCGCTGCTCAAGCCCGGATGCTCATCCAAGGCCGCGATCGACCCGGAGCTGGCGGCGGCGATGGACGCCCCAACCGGCTCCGACGGCATCGAGGAGATGTTCGAGCGCGGCTGGACCGACGGCCTGCCGGTCGTGCCGCCGACCCCCGACCGGGTCGAGGCGATGCTCGGCGGCAGTGACCCGGGCGTCTCCCTCGGCCTCGTCCCGCCCGACATGGGCGAGGCGACGCTGGAACGGGTGGCCGCCTGCGCCGTCCTGGCGGGCTGCCGCCCCGCCTACTTCCCGGTCGTCGTCGCCGCCTGCCAGGCCGCGCTCGATCCCGCGTTCAACCTGCACGGCCAGGCGGTGACCACCCAGCCGGCCGGGCAGCTGGTGGTGGTGAACGGGCCGGTCCGGGACGCGATCGGCCTGAACAGCGGCATGGGCGCGCTCGGCCCGGGGTGGCGGGCGAACCTCACCATCGGCCGGGCGCTGCGGCTGCTCGTGACGCTCACCGGCGGCGGGATGCCCGGCCAGCTGGACCGGTCCACCCAGGGTCAGATGGGGAAGACCGGCTTCTGCGTCGCCGAGGACGAGGAGGTCAGCCCGTGGGAGCCGCTGCACGTGGAACGCGGCTTCCAGCCCGGCCAGTCGGTGGTCACGGTCATCGGCAGCGACGCGCCGCTGTCGATCTCCGACCACCGGAGCCGCACCCCCGAGGATCTCGCCTGGGTGCTGGCCTGGGCGGCGGCGAGCCAATGGAGCACCAACTGGTGGCCGCTGGAGGAGCCGTCGGTGTTCGTGATCTGCCCCGAGCACGCCGAGATGTTCCGCGCCGCCGGATGGACCAAACAGCGGCTGCGCCAGTTCATGTTCGGCGCGGTGCACAAGCCCGCAGGTGAGCTGCGCCGCGGCGAGACGACCCCGTTCGTCCACGCCGCCGATCCGGCGGCGCAGGTGCCCAAGTGGGCGTCGCCCGAGGCGATCGTGCTGATCGTGGCCGGGGGCGAGGCCGGGCGTTACTCTGCAGTTCTTGGCCCCTGCACCGGCATGGGGTCCCAGATCGTCTCCCGGGAGGTGGGGTCACCGTGGCCTTTGACTACGTGAGCCCGTTCGATGACCGCGTCCGGACGCCGGAGCCGCTCGCGCCGCGCCCGGCGAGCGTCAGCGGCCGCCGGGTGATGCTGCTCGACATCCGGAAGAACCGCGGCGCCGAGTTCCTCGACCGGATCGAGACGCTGCTCAGGGCGGAGGGCGCGGACACGGCCCGCAGCGCCAAGGAGATCTTCTCCAAGCCCGCCGCGCCGGCCCTGATCGACGACATCGCCGGGCGGGCCGACCTGGTGGTGGAGGCCCTCGCCGATTGAGGCTCGTGTACGTCGTGCAGTTTGCATGACCTCGTCCACCTTGAGCGCCGGGGGATCCCGGCGGTCGGCATCGCGACCGCGCCGTTCGCCGACGAAGCCATCGAGCAGGCGCGCCGGCTCGGCATGCCCGCCAGCCGCGTGGTCTACATCCCGCACCCGGTCCAGCTGCTGACCGACGACGAGCTGGCCGCCCGCGCCGACGCCAGCTTCCCCGCCGTGCTCGCCGCGCTGACCGAACCGGCCGGGCCGGGCCCGCCGCCAGCCCCTTTCCCGGCATAACGAGAACGGCGGCGCCGGTCACGTGCCCAGTCCGGGCGCGTGGTCCCTGCCCGTTCGCGATGTGGCGGGTACTGACCGCCGGTGAACCGGGCGCGGATCCGCGCTCGCCCAGCGCCTCAGCGATAACGGCCGAACGGCCAGGCCTCCTGGCACCGCGGGTGCCGCCGCGCGGGCATATCCGCTGGCTGCCGGCACGCGAGCCCGTCGGCTGCCCGCCGCGGGCGCTGGCCCAGCCGGGCGCGGATTTGTTTCAGGCCGCCGTCGGCCGGCTCGATCGGCTCCACCGCCGCCAGGAGCAGACGGCGCAGATATTCACCGAACTCGTGATCTGAGCTGGTCCCCCCGGACAGGCGGGACACTTCGGACTTCCCCCGCATGACGCCCCATCACAGCGCAAACGACCTTATGAGTTCCTTAAGAGATCCTTAACAAACCTGGGGCATGCGGTGACCGGTGAGAGGATTCGCGGCTCCCGTGAGCCCCGCCCACCGGTGACCCGGTTCCCGGGATGGGCGAGGATGGGGCATAACGGAAGGAGTCCGGCATGGGCGGCCCGCAGCCAGCGTCGCCGTCACCGGCAGGCGATGGCGACGCCAGTGGCGGAGCCCCGCTGATCCTGCTCGCCGAGCCGGGCAGCGGGATAGAGCGTGGGCTGGTCAAGCGGTGGCTGCGGGAGGCGGGTGTGCGGCCCTCCGCCGTGCTCCCGCTGGATGGCCCGGGACTGGACCGGTCGCTGGCCGCCACCTCGCCGGACACGGTCATCACCGCGGCCCGCGTCGCATGGCTGCCGCCCGAGCGCGATGGTGAGCGGCGGGTCCGCTGGGCCGACGTCCTGTCGCAGGTCAATCCGCGCCGCCCGCCGATGTTCTGGCAGCGGGCCATCATGCGGCGCGAGCCCGGCCGGGCCCAGATGGTGGTCGCGGAGCCCGCCACCGTGGCGGCGCTGCGCGAGCGCTGGGGCGGCACCGGCTCGTTCGCGCAGTTCGTGTCCCGGCAGGCCAGGCTCGCGCTGGACCGCGCCGAGCGCGCACAGCTCGGCTACCGCTACAAGGTGCCGAAGGACGTCGTCGAGGCGATCGGGGACAGCCCCGGGTACCGGGCCGACGTCGCCGCGCTCGCCGCCCGGCTCGGCCTGACCGAGCCGGAAACGGCGGAACGCACCCGGGCCACCCTGGACAGCCTGGTCGCCTCCATGAGCCCGGTCGCGACCGACCTGCTGTACGGGGCGCTGCGCCCGCTGCACGCCTACGCGTGGGACGTCCAGGCCGACACCGCCGGGCTCGGCCGGCTGCGGGAGCTGAACCGCCGCCACGCGCTGGTCTTCCTGCCCAGTCACCGCTCGTACGCGGACCCACTGCTGCTCGGCGATGTTCTGGCCGAGCATGACTTCCCCCGCAACCACATAGTCGGCGGCGACAACCTGCGCATCTGGCCGATCAGCCTGCTGGCCCGGCGGGCCGGATTCGTCTTCATCCGGCGCAGCTCCGGCGACGACGAGATCTACAAGCTGGCGCTGCGCGAGTACCTCGGCTACCTGCTGGCCAAGCGCTTCAACCTCGAGTGGTACATGGAGGGCGGCCGCTCGCGGACCGGCAAGCTGCGCCCGCCGCGCTACGGCCTGCTGGCCTACGTCGCCGAGGCGGTCGCGCGCGGGCGGGCCCGCGACGCCTGCCTGGTGCCGGTGGCCATCACCTACGACCAGCTCCGCGAGGTATCG
Source organism: Streptosporangiaceae bacterium (assembly GCA_035473755.1). Lineage (GTDB taxonomy): Bacteria > Actinomycetota > Actinomycetes > Streptosporangiales > Streptosporangiaceae > UBA9676. The sequence goes on along the minus strand of DATINY010000025.1, from coordinate 5,824 downwards.
GCGATGGCGGCCGAGCAGGGCGGGGGGGCGAAGAAGCCGGAGGGGCTGAGCTGGCTGGCGTCCTACGCCCGGGGGCAGCTCACCCGGGTCGGCACGGTATACGTCTGCTTCGCCGAGCCGATCTCGGTAGCCGACGCTCTCGGGCCCAGCGGCCAGGACGACCCGGACGCGCGGCGGCTCGCGGTCCAGAAGATGGCCTTCGAGGTGGCCGTCCGGATCAACCGCGTCACCCCGGTGACCGCGACGGCGCTGGTCACGCTCGCGCTGCTGGGCGTCCGCGACCGCGCGCTGACCCTGGGCCAGGTGCGCGGCGTGCTCGAACCGCTGTGCTCCTTCCTGGCCGAACGCGGGCTGCCGTACTCGGGCGACGTGCTGCGGACCGAGACCGGCGTGCGCCAGGTGCTCGACGCGCTGGCCCAGCAGAACGTCGTCACCATCTACACCGGCGGGGAGGAGCCGGTCTACGCCATCGAACGGGGCCAGCACCTGGTCGCGGCGTTCTACCGCAACAGCGCCATCCATCACTTCGTGCACCGCGCGATAGCGGAGCTCGTTCTGCTGAGAAAACCCGAGGACCGCTGGGACGAGGCGATGCGGCTGCGCGACCAGCTGAAGTTCGAGTTCTTCTTCCCGGACAAGGCGTCCTACCGCGAGGAGCTCGGCGCCGAGCTCAGGCGGCTGCACCCCAGCTGGGAAACGGTGGCCGACGGGCGCGCCGTGCTGGAGCGGGCACGGGTCCTGGTCGCCAGCCGCGTGCTGCGGTCGTTCCTGGACGCACAGCTCGTCGTGGCCGAGCGGCTCGCCGCGCACGCACCGGGCCAGCCGGTCGCCGAGCCCGGGTTCCTCGACGAGTGCGGCGGCGTCGGGCGGCAGATGCTGCTGCAGGGGCGGCTGCACGGGCCGGAGTCGCTGTCGCGGGAGCTGTTCTCCAGCGCGCTGAAGCTCGCCGCGAACCAGGATCTGATGGGCCCGGGCGGCGAGGAGCTCGCCCGGGGCAGGCGGGCCCTGGCCGCGCGGCTGCGCGACCTGGTGGACCGGCTGATCGTCATCGACGAGATCGATGCAACGTCCCGGCAGGAGGCGGTAGGTGTCGAACCCTAGCCAGCTGTGGTCGGAGGAGCAGCTGCTCGCCGACGTCGAGCGCGGGCCGCAGGGCCCGCGGGTGGGCGCGTTCCTCGACTTCGACGGCACGCTGATCGACGGGTACTCGCTGTCGGCGTTCGCCCGGCACTACCTGAGATCGGGGCGGGTCGCGCCGGCCGACCTGGGGCAGCTGCTGCTCACCGGGCTGCGCGGCGTGACCACCGAGGAGGATTTCGAGCGGCTCACGACGGCGAGCATGCGCGTGTGGGCCGGCCGCACCGAGGACGAGCTCACCGAGCTGGGGGAGCGGCTGTTCGTGCAGGCCATCTCCGGCTCGCTGTACCCGGAGGGGTGGCGGCTGGTCGCGGCCCACCGATGGGCCGGGCACACGGTCGTGCTGGCCTCCTCCGCCACCCGGTTCCAGGTCGAGCCCGCGGCCCGGGCGATGGGCGTGGAGCACATCCTGGTGTCGCCGGTGGAGATCGTGAACGGCATCGCCACCGGCCGCCCCGGCGGCCCGCTGCTGTGGCGGGCGGGCAAGGCGGCGGCGGTCCGCGCGTTCGCCGGTGAGCATGACATCGACCTGGCCGAGAGCTACGCCTACTCCAACGGCGACGAGGACGTGCAGTTCCTGCGGACGGCCGGGCGGGCGCGGGCCATCAACCCCGGCCGTGGGCTGGAACAGGCGGCGCGGCACTACGGCTGGCCGGTGGCCCGCTTCCGCTCACGCGGCCGGCCCGGGGTACGGGACCTGGCCCGCACGGCGGCGGGGCTGGCCGGGATGTTCGGCGGCTTCGCGGCCGGCGCGGCGCTGGGGGCGGCGACCGGCTCCCGGCGGGAGGCCGTCGACCTCGGCACCACGTTCGCCGGCGAGCTGGGCAGCCTGCTGGCCGGTGTGCGGCTGGACGTCCACGGCGGCGAGCACCTGGGGGCCCGGCCGGCCGTCTTCCTGTTCAACCACCAGAGCCAGCTGGACGTGCTCATCCTGGCCAAGCTGCTGCACGGCGGGTTCACCGGGGTGGCCAAGAAGGAGCTGGCCAGCAGCCCCGGCTTCGGGCTGATGTTCCGGCTCGCCGACGTGGCGTTCGTCGACCGCCACGACCACGATCAGGCGGTCAGGGCCCTCGGGCCCGCGGTGCAGAAGCTGCGCGACGGCATCTCGCTAGTGATCGCGCCGGAGGGCACCCGGTCGCCGACCCCGGCGCTCGGGCCATTCAGGAAGGGCGCCTTCCACGTCGCGATGGAGGCGGGGGTGCCGATCGTGCCGATCGTCATCCGCAACTCCGGCGAGCTGATGTGGCGCAGCGCGAGGACGATCCACTCCGGCACGGTGCAGGTCGTGGTTCTCCCCCCGATCCCCACCACCGGCTGGACGGCGGAGGACCTCGAAAAGCATGTGGAGGAGGTGCGCGGGCAGTACCTGGCGACGCTCGCCAACTGGCCCACCGCCGGTTCCGGGCAGGTGAAGGTCACGTCGCCGGCCAGCCCCGGCCGCGCCGCCCGGCCCCCGGCGGCGCCGCTGGACTGGGGCACCGCCACCCAGATGAACCCGCTGGAAACCGTCATGTGGCGCGCCGAGTCGGCCGACCCCCGGCTGCGGGTCAACGTCAGCCTGCTGGAGCTGCTCGACCCCGCGCCCGACTGGGACCGGCTGCTCGCGGCGCACGAGTGGGCCTCCCGCATGGTGCCGCGGATGCGGCAGCGGGTGGTCGAGCCGGCGTTCGCGCTCGGCACCCCGACCTGGGCGACGGACCCGGACTTCGACATCACCCGGCACGTCCGCCGGGTCCGGCTGCCCGCCCGCGCCTCCATGCGCCACCTGCTCGACATCGTGCAGGAGTTCGCCGCCGCGCCGTTCGACCGCGACCGGCCGCTGTGGGACGCGCTGCTGGTGGAGGGCCTCACCGGCGGCCGGGCCGGGTACGCCGTCAAGAGCCACCACAGCGTCACCGACGGGCTCGGCGCGGTCCAGCTGATGGTGCGGCTGCACAGCCGCACCCCCGAGCACGACCCGCACCGGCCCGAGCCCCCGGTGCCCGCGGCCGGGAACTGGGCGTCGCGGGTAGGGCTGTTCGCCGGGCAGGTCGCCGGCGCGGTCCGGTCCGCGCCGATGACGGCGCTGCGGCAGGGCGCCGGGCTCGTCGGCGCGATCGGGCGGCCGTGGGAGACGGTCTCACAGGTGGCGGGCCGGGCGGCCGGCGCCGCCCGTTTCGTCGGCCAGAACGCGTCCGCCCCCCGCGGCTCGGAGCTGCTGGCCCACCGCGGCGGCGGCTGGCACTTCGAGATCGTCGACGTGCCGCTGGCCGACCTCAAGGCCGGCGCGAAGGCGGCCGGCGGCTCGCTCAACGACGGGCTGCTGGCCGCGGTGATCGGCGGGTTCCGCCGCTACCACGAGTGGTACCGCGCCCCGCTCGACCGGCTCAGCGTCGGGTTCCCGATCAGCCTGCGCAACCAGGACGACCCGCAGGGCGGGAACCGCTTCACCGGCGCCAAGTTCGCCGCGCCCATGGCCGAACGCGACCCGGCCGCCAGGATCGCCGCCGTGCGGCAGTTCGTGCTGGCCGCCCGCGCCGCCAGCGGCGCCGCGTCCAACACGGTGACGACCGCGCTCGCCCCGGCGGTCGGCTGGCTGCCCGCGCCCCTCGTCGGCGTCGTCTCGGGCCGGCTGACCAGCACGAACGACGTCCAGGTGTCCAGCATCCCCGGGGTGCCCTACCCGGTGTACGTCGCGGGCTCGCGGATCACGCACATGTACCCGTTCGGCCCGCTGCCCGGCTGCGCCGCGATGATCACCCTGCTCTCGCACGACGGGGACTGCTGCATCGGGATCAACACCGATACGACGGCGGTCGCCGATCCCGGCCGGCTCGCCGACGGCCTCCGGGAGGGGCTGGCCGAGGTGGTCGCGCTCCGCGGCTGACGGGCCGACCGTCAGCCGGCCAGGTCAGCTGGAGGCGTCGGCCACCGGCCACACCACCTCCGGGTGCCGGATGTCGCTGTGGGCGCCGCTGAACTGTGACTGGTTGGCGGCGATGATGGCGTTGGAGTCGAGCTGGTAGAACAGGCCCGGCTGGAAGCCGTACGCCGTTCCCTTCGGCGCGAGCGGGATCGTGATCGCACCCGGCGGCGGCTGCTGGTAGCCGTCGTGGCCCATGCCGCCCCATTGATAGGTGAGGTCATCGGCCGCTTCGGCGTCCTCGTGGGCCAGCGCGCTGGCCGCCGGGTACCACCAGCCGACGGCCCGGTCGGCGGCGGTGAACGTGGACAGCAGCGGGCCGTTGACGTTGTGAGTGAAGGCCGAGAGCGCGCCCGGGCCGCTGACCAGGACGTCGGGAACCGGGTTCGCGAACGCGAAGTGGGAGAACGCGCCCTGGATCAGGTACAGGGTCTTGACCGGGCTCTTCGCGCCGGTCGCCGCCGGCGGCAGGCCGGACAGCGAGTAGGCGACGAGGCGGGCGCCGAAGCTGTGCCCCATGAGGTGGATGCGGATCCCGGGGTCGGCGGCGGCGAGCTTTCCCAGCATGGGCCCCAGGCCGTTACGGCCGATGACGCCGGCGCGGTTTTTCATCTCGTAGTAGGACATGCTGCGCAGGAGTTCCCGGCCGCCGTTCCACAGGGTGGTGAACGGGTTCGGGATGCCCTGGGCGTTGTCGGTGGGGGTCTTCGACATGGCGGCGGAGAAGCCGAGCACGGCCGCCGTGTCGCCGGTGATGGCCGCCTGCTGGCCGGCGTCCTCGGGCGCGAGTGAGGGCGTGGTGACCAGGCCGGACGCCAGCGTGTGGAACTGCTGCAGCTTGGCCCCGTCCTGTGGCTGCTGGTCCAGCAGGGCACCAAGCGTCGCGATGTTGTCCTGCTGCCGCGGGAAGGCCGGCGCCAGCGCGGCGGCCAGCTGCTGCCCGGTCGACGGGACGGGCTTGGCCGTCGCCGGGTCGTCGTCGGGGAACAGCAGCGACGGCCAGATGATGCCGACCGCGGCGCTCGTGCCGAGCTTGCCCGGGATCATCCCGGCCAGGAGCGTGAACATCGCCTGGTACAGCGAGCGGGCCGAGTCGACGCCGTTGTTCCAGCCGTGCGACAGCATGTACACGTCCTGGATCCCGCCGGCCTGGACGGCGGCGGGGAGCCCGCCGTCGGAGCTCAGCGTGCCGTCGGCGTTGAAGTCCAGCTCGTAGTAGTTCAGCCCCGCGATCTGAGTAGCCATGTCGCCTTCCCCCAGTGGTGTGATCAGGTGTTGGACAGGACGCGCATCAGGTCGATCAGCCCGGCGCCCTGGAAGAACTCGTGCCGCCCCAGCGAGGTCGCGTTGGCCATGAACAGCCGTTTCACCTCATCGGGCTGGCCGATGTATTCGTCCCGTACGGACAGGAACGCGGCGATCGCGCCGGACACGTGCGGCGCGGCCATCGAGGTGCCGCTGTCTTCCACATAGCGCGCGATGCCCGGTACGTCGCTCTGCAGCGGCCCGATGCCGTTGATGAGCGCGCCGGTGCCCGCTGACGTGATCCGCTCTCCCGGCGCGAGCAGATCCGGCTTCGGCCTCCCGTCGAGCGTCGGGCCCTTGGACGAGGTGTAGGTCACGCCGTAGGTGTGCGGCTGGGAGCGGTGCGTCGAGCCGACGGTGATCGCGTGGATGGCGTTGCCGGGGTCGGTGATCGTGGAGAGCCTGCCGAAGACGTCGCCGCTCCCGCCCATGAGGGTCCCGCCGGCGCCGGCGTTGCCGGCCGAGACAACCGCCACCACC
>DATINY010000024.1:0-5115 GCA_035473755.1 Streptosporangiaceae bacterium | reverse complement strand
TCGACGTACGAGACGTTTCCGGGGATGTTGATCGCGCCGCCGAAGACGTAGCGGAACATCAGCACGAAGATCACCGGCTGGATGACGGTGAACACGATGTAGGCGGGCACCCGCAGCCAGACCAGCAGGTTGCGCCGGGTGATGGTGAGCGTGTCGCTCACGGACCAGCGGGCCCGGGTGAGCAGTCCTGGCTCGGCCAGCGGTACGGCGATCGCGGTCATGATGCTGCCCTCGCTGTGTCCTTCTCGTCCGCCCGTTCCTGGTCACCGGCCCGGCCGGAGTCCTGGGCCTTGTCTTTGCCCCCGCCGTCCTTGCCCGCGCCGTCCTTGCCCGCACCGCGCCGACGGCCGCGGCGCTTGCCCTGCTGGCCGGTCTCCTCGGCGACGTGGCCGGTCAGCGCCATGAACACGTCGTCGAGCGAGGGCCGCCGCAGGGCGAGGCCGCGGGTCTCGACCCCGGCGCCGTCCAGGCCGCGTACCGCCTCGACGAGCGCCTCCGAGCCCCGGCCGCCGACGCCCACGCTGACCACGCCGGTCTCGGCGTCCATGTGCGGTTCCGCCTCGCCGATCTTGGCGACCGCGGTGACGGCGTCGCCGATCCGGGTCCGGTCCGGCACCGTGAACTCCAGCACGTCGCCGCCGACCCGGCTCTTCAGCTCCTCGGCGGTGCCGGCCGCGATGACCAGGCCCTGGTCGATGACCACGATCTCGTCCGCCAGCTCGTCCGCCTCATCCAGGTACTGGGTGGTGAGCAGCAGCGTCGTGCCGCCCGCGGCCAGCGACCTGATGATGTCCCACATCCCCATCCGAGACCGCGGGTCCAAGCCCGTTGTCGGCTCGTCGAGGAACAGCACCCGCGGCTGGCCGACCAGGCTGGCGGCCAGGTCCAGCCGGCGCTGCATCCCGCCGGAGTAGTTCTTGGCCGCCCGGTCGGCGGCATCAAGCAGGCCGAACTGCTCCAGCAGCTCGGTCGCGCGGCTGCGGGCCCGCGGCTTGCCCAGGTGATAGAGGCGGCCGACGATCTCCAGGTTCTCCCGGCCGGTGAGCTCCTCCTGGATGGCCGCGGACTGCCCGGACAGGCCGATGCAGCGCCGGACCGCCGCGGCCTCCTTGACCACGTCGCGGCCCTCCACCCAGGCCCGCCCCCCGTCCGGCTGCAGCAGGGTAGTCAGGATGCGCACCGCCGTGGTCTTGCCCGCCCCGTTCGGCCCGAGCACACCCAGCACTGTCCCGCGCGGCACCGACAGATCGATACCGCGCAGCGCGCGCACTTCCCCGAACGATTTGACCAGGCCTTCTACCAGGATCGCTGGGCCTGAATTGGTCTGTGACACGCCGTTCCCTCCCGATCGGCTCCGTCCACCGAAACTACCGGCCACCTCTGACAGCGGCGAATCAATAAACGCCCCACGCTGGCCGCGCCATGCCCGCCTTCCGGGCCAGCACTCGCGGTCACGAAAGCGCCCGTCTGATATGACGGCCCGACCGCATGAAACTCATCGCCGCAGACGGCATCCATCGTGCCCCATCAAGATACATCGCGTCTGCTTTTACCAACAAGACATATCGCGAAATCCGGTCTGGGCCGGCCCGGCCGGGGCCGTCAGGGGACGGAGCGGATCTTCCAGACGAACGCCGACCCGAGCACGGTGATGACCGCCACCGACAGGAACAGGGTGCGATACCCGCCGAGCTGGCTGACCAGCGGCGCGGCGATCGCCGGGGCCAGCACCTGGGGCCCGGAGTTGGCGATGTTGATGATGCCGAGGTCCTTGGCCCGGCCCGCCGCCGACGGCAGCACCTGGGTCACCAGCGCCTGGTCCACCGACAGGTACACGCCGAACCCCAGGCCCATGATCGCGGCCGAGGCGATGGCCACCGGCCAGGACGGCCATAGCGCGAGCATGACCGCGGGCACCGCCATGACCAGGCCGGCGACCGTGACCGGCAGCTTGCGGCGGCCGGTGCGGTCGGAGACCACCCCACCGGTCACCGCGGTCAGGACGACCGCGACCGTGTAGATGAGGATGAGGACGAGCAGACCGTCCTCGGCCTTCTGGCCGGGGAACAGCCGACTGTAGTGGATCTTGTCGCGCAGGAAGTACAGCAGGTACAGCAGGGCCATCGCGTTGCCGAGATTGACCGCGAACCGCGTCAGCCAGGCCCAGGCGAAGTCGGGATAGCGCCGTGGGCTCAGCCAGAACGAGCGGGCGAAGGCACGCCAGGCGAAGGGCGGCCGGGCGCTGCGTGGCAGCGGGGGGTCGGGCGTGGTGAGCGCGAAGGGCAGGACGCACGCCACCACCACCGCCGCGATCAGCACGTAGCCGGCGTTGCCGGTGACGACCACGGTCACCAGCACCACGGCCAGCACCACGCCGACCGTCTGCGGGAGGCCGATCCAGCCCGATACCAGGCCCCGCTGCGCCACCGGGACATGGTCCGGCACGCCCGCGGTGACGCTGGCCTGCATGGCGTTCAGGCCCGCCTGCGCCAGGCACCAGGCGATGATGACCCCCGCGATGGTGGACTGGCCGGCCAGCAGCACCAGCGCGACGGCACCGGCCAGCGCGCCGCACACGGTCCACGGGTGCCGCCGCCCGAACCGGCTGGTGGTGCGGTCCGACAGCGCCCCGGCGACCGGGTTGGAGATCATCGCCACCGCCGCGCCGATGCCGGTCACCCACCCGAGCACGGCGACCTTGTGGGCGGATCCGGCGATCGCCTGCACCTGGTTGGGCAGCAGCACCGCGATCGGGCCGAAGTACCCCAGGTACAGTCCGAGGTTGGCCAGCGCGATCAGCGCGATCCAGCGCCTGCCGACCCGCCGGGCCGGCTCGGCGGCGAGGGCGTCGGCGCCGTTGGCGCTACCCGCCAGGCCGGCGCCGCCGGCCCTGTCGACGGGCGGGACCTCTGTCATGACGCCGCCATCCGGTCAGGGTCTACATCATGTCGTCGGTGAACGGGAGCAAGACGGTCTTGAGCTCGGTGTAGGCCTCGATGGCGGCCCGGCCGCCCTCGCGACCGAGGCCCGACTGGCTGTAGCCGCCGAACGCCGCGTGCGGCTCCAACTGGTAGCCGTTGATGCCGACGGTGCCGGCCCTGATCGCCTTGGTCATCCGCATGGCCCGCTTGATGTCGCTGGTCCAGACGGTGGCGGCCAGGCCGTACTCGGTGTCGTTGGCGATCCGCAACGCCTCGTCCTCGTCGGCGAACGGGATCACCGACAGCACCGGGCCGAAGATCTCCTCCCGGGCGATGCTCATGTCGTTCGACACGTCGGTAAACAGCGTCGGCGCGACGAAGTTGCCCGCGGCCAGGTCGCCCTCGCTGCGGGTGCCGCCGCAGACCAGCCGGGCGCCGTCCGCCTTCCCCGCCTCGATCAGCGCGAGAACACGTTCCAGCTGGCGCGTGTTGATCAGCGGCGAGGAGGTGACCGCCGGGTCGAACGGGTTGCCGTAGCTGACCATTCCGCCGATCATCTCGGCCATCGCCAGGAACTCGTCGGCCACGTCCCGGTGCACGAGCGCCCGGGTCTGAGCCAGGCACACCTGCCCGGACAGGCCGAGGGTGACCGTGCCCATGGTGACCGCCGCCGCCGTGGACACGTCGGCGTCGGCGAACACCAGCGCCGGGCTCTTGCCGCCCAGCTCCAGGGTGACCCGCTTGAACCCGTCGGCCGACGCGGCGACGATCTTGCGGCCGGTGGCCCGGCTGCCGGTGAAGGACAGCTTGTTGACCATCGGATGACTGATCAGCGCCTGGCCGGTCGGCTCGCCCGGGCCGGTCACGATGTTCAGCACCCCCGGCGGGAGCCCGGCGTCGGTCATCAGGGCGGCCAGACGCAGCACCGCGAACGTGGCGTACTCCGACGGCTTGGCCACGATGGTGCAGCCGGCCGCCAGCGCCGGCGCGGCCTTCTGGGCGAACAGCAGCAGCGGCGCGTTCCACGGGATGATCGCGCCGACCACGCCCACCGGCTCCCGCAGGGTGAGGACTATGTGGTCGCCGCCCTGGTACGGCGGGAGCGTCTCGCCGGCCAGCTTGTCCACCCAGCCGGCGTGATGGTCGAAGATGTCGGCCACGCAGGCCGGTGAGGTCGCGTAGATCGAGCCGAAACTCAGCGGCACGCTGTTGTACAGCGCCTGCAGCTTCAGCAGCTCGTCGCCGTGCTCGCGGACCGCGTCGGCGATCCGGCGCAGCACCCGGATCCGCTCACCGGCCCGGGCCCGCGGCCACGGCCCCTCGTCGAAGGCGCGGCGCGCCGCACGCACCGCCAGGTCCACGTCGCCGGGCCCGGCGACCGGGAACGAGGCGACCTGCTCCCCCGTCGCGGGATGACTATGGTCCCAGGCCTGGCCGTCCTGGGCGGCCGTCCACGTCCCGTCGATCAGCATGAGGCCGTCGGACAGGCCGAGCTCGTCGCGATGCGGCTTGATGGACGCAACCATGGCCAGCCCCTTAGTAGAACACGTTCTAGTCGCTGCGAGCGTACACCGGCCGATGCGCCGTTGCCAGGCGCGGACAGGGGCGCTGGCCGGGCGGGTCCGCGGGATGGCCGACCACCGGGAAAGTGCGCGCACAGGGTCGCCAGGACAGCCCTTCAATCACACAATCACGCGGGCCGCTCGCCGCCGCCGTGCAGGAGCAGGGAGGCGCCGCTGATGGAAGCGGCCAGCGGCGAGGCCAGGAACAGGCAGGCGTCCGCCACCTCGCCGGGGGTGACCAGGCGGCCGAGCGGCACCGTCGCCGCCACCGCCGCCGGGCCGCCGGACTCCTGGTAGTGCGCCGCGGCGGCGGCCTCGGTCGCCACCGGCCCCGGTACGACGCTGTTCACCCGCACCTTCGGCGCCCACTCGACCGCGAGGGTGGTGGCCAGGTGATGCAGGCCCGCCTTGGCCGCGCCATACGCGGCGGTCTCCGGCGAGGGCCGCGTGCCGCTCACGCTGCCGATCATGATGATCGAGCCGCCCTCGGGCTGGCCCTGCATCACCGCGTTGGCGGCCTGGGCGACGTGCAGCGGCGCGATGAGGTTCAGCTCGATGACCTTGGCGTGCAGCCGGGGGGACGCGGTGGCGGCCGCCGCGGCCGGGGACCCGCCCGCGTTGCTGACCACCAC
>DATINY010000023.1:0-28757 GCA_035473755.1 Streptosporangiaceae bacterium | reverse complement strand
GAGGACCCCGCCGGCAAAGAACGGCTGCGCCACGAGGTGCGCCGCGATCATGACGATGCCCGGCGCGCCGAAGAGCAGCAGGTGCGCCGCCGCGAATACGACGATGCCGAGGTGGGGGTATGCCCCGTAGAGGCGCCGCTCGAGCCAGTCATCGGGCGTGCCGCGCCCGTAGTGCTCGAGCGTCTGCGGATCATCGGCGGCGCGCCGCGGAGGAGCGCTGGCGGCGGCGGCTGCTGGCCGAGCGCTATTGCATCGACTCATGGCATCTGACCGGACGGACCGAGGAGGAACAGTGGACAGTAAGACCCGTCTTGACCTGTACCGGGTGATGGTGATCTGCCGCACCTACGAGGAGGCGATCCTCCGCGAATATCACGCGGACAAGAAACCCGCGTTCGACATCGGCGCCGGGCTCGTGCCCGGCGAGATGCACCTGTCGGCCGGGCAGGAACCGGTGGCCGCCGGCGTGTGCGCGCACCTGCGGCCCGGTGACGCGGTCACCGCGACCCACCGGCCGCATCACGTGGCCATCGCGCACGGCGTGGACCTGGACAAGATGACCGCCGAGATCTTCGGGCGCGAGGGCGGGCTGGGGCGGGGCCGGGGCGGGCATATGCACCTGTTCGACCCGAACGTCCACTTCTCCTGCTCGGGCATCATCGCCGAGGGACTCCCGCCCGCGCTCGGGCAGGCGTTCGCGTTCAAGCGCGGCGAGGGCGACCGGGTGGCGGTGGCGGTCACCGGCGAGGGAGCGGCCAACCAGGGCGCGTTCCACGAGTCGCTCAACCTGGCGGCCCTGTGGAAGCTGCCGGTGATCTTCGTGGTCGAGGACAACGACTGGGCGATCTCGGTGCCGCGCGATGTCTCCACCGCGATCGGCTCCAACGCCGACCGGGCCGCCGCCTACGGCATGCCCGGCCAGCGGATCGCCGACAACGACGTGGACGCCATCTACACCGTGGCCGGTGATGCGGTCGCCCGGGCCCGGGCCGGCGAGGGACCGACCCTGCTCGAGATCCACACGCTGCGGCTGTGGGGCCACTTCGAGGGCGACCCCCAGGCGTACCGTCCCGAGCTGGCCGACGTGCCCGGCCGTGACCCGATCCCGGCCTACGAGCAGCGGCTGACCGAGGCCGGTGTCCTCAATCCCGGCATGGCGGCAGAGATCAAGGACGAGGCATCCGCCCGGGTGGAGAAGGCGATCGCGTTCGCCAAGTCCAGCCCGGTTCCCGCGCCGGAGACGGCGCTCCAGTACGTCTTCGCGTGAGGGAGGCAGAGAACATGAGCGCCACTGAAACCACCACCGCGTCGGGCGCCCAGGCCGGGCAGGCCGAGCGCAGGCTGACCACGGCCCGGGCCATCTCCGAGGGGATCGCGCAGGAAATGGAGCGCGACCCCGCGGTCGTGGTGCTGGGCGAGGACGTCGGGGCCTACGGCGGCATCTTCGGGGCGACCGGCGGGCTGCTGGAGCAGTTCGGCCCGGACCGGGTGCTGGACACGCCGATCTCGGAGACCGCGTTCATCGGCCTGGGCATCGGCGCCGCGGTCGAGGGGATGCGCCCGGTCGTCGAGCTGATGTTCGCCGACTTCTTCGGCGTGTGCATGGACCAGATCTACAACCACATGGCGAAGATCCACTTCGAGTCCGGCGGGAACGTGAAGGTGCCGATGGTCCTGACGATGGCGGCCGGCGGCGGCTACAGCGACGCCGAGCAGCACTCCCAGTGCCTGTGGGGGACCTTCGCGCACCTGCCCGGGATGAAGGTCGTGGTGCCGAGCAACCCGGCCGACGCGAAGGGGCTGATGATCTCCGCCATCCGGGACGACAACCCGGTCGTTTACGTGTTCCACAAGGGCATCATGGGCCTGCCGTGGATGGCGAAGAACCCCAGGTCGATCGCGCACGTGCCGGAGGAGCCGTACGAGACCCCGATCGGAAAGGCGGCGGTGGCCCGGGAGGGCACCGATGCCACGGTGGTCACCCTGTCCCTGTCGGTGCACCATGCGCTCGACGTGGCGGAGAAGCTGGCCGAACAGGACGGGGTGGACCTGGAGGTGATCGACCTGCGCAGCCTGGTGCCGCTGGACACCGAGACGGTGCTGTCCTCGGTGGCCAGGACCGGCCGGCTGCTTGTCGTCGACGAGGACTACCAGTCGTTCGGGCTGTCCGGGGAGATCGCGGCGCGGGTCGCCGAGACCGACCCGGGCCTGCTCCGGGCCCCGCTGCGCCGGGTCGCCGTGCCCGACGTGCCGATCCCGTACGCGCGGTCGCTGGAGCAGGCGGTGCTGCCAACGCCGGAACGGATCGAGGCGGGCGTCCACGATCTGCTGAAAGCCTGAGCATGGCCGACGTCCTGTTCCCCCGGCTGTCGGAGGCCGAACCCGACGCCGAGGGCGTGCTCGCCACCTGGTTCGTCAGCGACGGCGACCAGGTGGCGAGCGGGCAGCTGCTCGCCGAGGTGATGGTGGAGAAGGTGTCCGGTGAGGTGCTGGCCCCCGCGGCCGGGCAGGTCCGGCTGCTGGTCGGCGAGGACCAGACGGCCCGCCAGGGCGAGGTGATCGCCCGGGTGGACTGACTGGGGTCTGCTCAGCCGCCCGTTGCGGACGCGGGCTGGCGGCGGGGGCGGGCGACAAGCTCGCCCCCGCAGTTCGGGCAGACGGCTTCCAGCTCGGTCACGCAGGCGGTACAGAAGCTGCACTCGTAGCTGCAGATGAAGGCCTGGGCCTCGTGGGGCAGGGGTGAACCGCACCGTTCGCAGAGCGGCCGCATCTCAAGCAAGGGCTGCCGCCGGTGTCCCGGACGGGCGCCCCGCGGTCGGCCTGCGCGCAGGGCATGGACGGCCGGCGAGGGGCTCGGCGAACGCCGTCGGCGCCCCGATCAGGTCAGCACCAAAAGCGTTTTGACTCCTGTCAGCCCGCTCTCGTAGGGTGGATGGCATGTCAGCACCGTACGCGAGAACGGTCATGACAGACAAAGGATCCCCACAGGCCGGCGCCGTTGACGCCGGGATCAATGGCCGACCCCGCGCCGGTGGCCAGCCCCGCGCCAGTGACCAGCCCCAGGCCGTCGGAGAGCCCCGCGCCGGCGGCTCTCCCAGCACCAGAAGCCGGGCTCTTGTGGCCGCCGTTCTCGGCGCAGCCTGCCTGTCCGCTTCGGCGGTCCTGATCAAGCTGGCCCACACCGGGCCCGCCACCGCGGCGTTCTACCGCTGCTTCCTCGCCCTGCCGGTGCTGATCGCCCTGGCCGTCGTCGAGCGCCGCCGCCGCGGCCCGCGCCGCCCCGCCGCGCACCTCGGCGCCGTCGCGGCCGGAGCGTTCCTCTCGATCGATCTCGTGCTCTGGAATCACGCGATCGCCGACGTCGGGGCCGGGATCGCCACGGTGCTGGGGAACCTGCAGGTGCTCTTCGTGGCGCTGGCCGCCTGGGTGCTGCTGCGTGAGCGCCCGGGACGGCGGTTTCTCCTGGCGCTGCCGGTGGTGATGACCGGCGTGGTGCTGGTGTCCGGGCTGGCCGGCGCGGGCGCGGGCGACAGCCATCCAGTCGCCGGGATCGTCTTCGGGCTCGGGACGTCGCTGGCCTACACGGCCTTCCTGCTCATCTTGCGCCAGACCTCGGCCGGCACCCCGCATATCGCCGGGCCGCTCGTGGAGGTCACCGCCACCGCCGCGCTCGGCTCGCTGCTGCTCGGCCTCGCGTTCGGCGGCCTGCGGCTGGACGTGCCGTGGCCGTCGCTGAGATGGCTGCTGCTGCTCTCGTTCACCAGCCAGACCGTGGGGTGGCTGTTCATCACCGCGTCACTGCCCAGGCTGCCCGCCGCGGTGTCCTCGCTGCTGTTGCTGCTCCAGCCGGTGGCCGCCCTGGGCCTCGCCGCCGCCGTGCTGGCCGAGCGGCCGAGCCTGGCCCAGCTGGCGGGCGCCGTCCTGGTCTGTGGCGGCGTGCTGGCGGCGAGCTGGACCTCCCCGGCATCGCGCAGGCGTGACCGCCCAGGGGACGCAGCCAGTCAGGTAGCGGACGGTCAGGCAGCAGGCGGCCCGTAACGGCCGGGCCAGTAACGGCCGGTCAGGCAGCGGCCGGCCAGTAACGGCCGGTCAGGCAGCGGCCGGTCAGGCCGCCCCGTCGAGCGCGTCGGCGAACGCCTCGGCGATCTGGCCGATCTCCGTCTCGGTGATCACGAACGGCGGCGAGATCTGGAGGGCGGTTCCGCGGAGCAGGCGGGTGAGCACACCGCGCTCCCGGATGGCGGTGACCAGCCGGGCTGCGAGTCCCGGGTCCGCGGCGCGGGCGTCCTCGGCGATCTCGACCGCGGCGAGCAGGCCGGTCCCGGCGCGCACGTCGGCCACGAGCGGGTGCTCCGCCAGCGGGGCCACGGCGCGGGCCAGCACCGGCTCAAGCTCGGCCACCCGCCCGACCAGGTTTTCCCGCTCGATCAGATCGAGGTTGGCCAGGGCGACCGCGCAGGAGGTGGGGTGGCCGGAGTAGGTGTAGCCGTGCCGGAAGATCTCCCCCGACCCGGCCCGCCAGAACGGCTCAGCGACGCGCTCCCCCACGATCACCGCGCCGATCGGGGCGTAGCCCGAGCTGAGCCCTTTGGCCGTGGTCATCAGGTCGGGATCCAGGGTGAACCGCTCGCTGGCGAACCACGCGCCGGTCCGGCCGAAGCCGGTGATCACCTCGTCGGCGATGAACAGGACGTCGTGCCGGCGGCAGATCTCGCGCACGCTCGCCAGGTATCCCTCCGGCGGCGGGTACACCCCGCCGGCCCCGATCACCGGCTCGCAGAAGAAGGCGGCGACCCGGTCGGCGCCCAGCTGCTCGATGGTCTTGTCCAGCGCCTCCGGATCGTCCCACGCCACGTGCTCGATGAGCGAAACCAGCGGCAGGAACGCGTCCGTGTTAGCGGGGATGCCGCCGAGCGAGGTCCCGTAGGCGTTCATCCCGTGGTAGGCGTGGGACCGG
Organism: Streptosporangiaceae bacterium; assembly: GCA_035473755.1. Taxonomy (GTDB): domain Bacteria; phylum Actinomycetota; class Actinomycetes; order Streptosporangiales; family Streptosporangiaceae; genus UBA9676. Next base: position 23,800 of record DATINY010000023.1, on the reverse strand, counting down.
GCGATGCCGATCTGCTTGCCGGGCCGGCCCACCGCGCGCCAGTAGGCGCGAGCGAGCTTGGCCGCGGTGTCCACCGCGTCCGATCCGCCGCCCGGGGTGAAGAAGACCTTGGCGCCCGGCAGCGGGGCCAGGTCCGCGACCCGGCGGGCCAGCTCCTCGGCGGGCGGGTTGGTGAAGGGCTCGAACACCTGGTAGGCGGCGAGCTGGCGCATCTGCTCCGCCGCGGCGTCGGCGAGCTCCGCGCGGCCGTGCCCGACGTTGCAGTACCAGAGGCTGGCGAGGGCGTCCAGGTAGGCGCGCCCGCCGGTGTCGAAGACCCAGGCGCCTTCCCCCCGGGCGATCGTCACGGCGTGCCCGGCCAGGCTGGCCATGTTCGCAAACCCGTTCCACAGCGCTGGCTGGCGTGCGGTGTCACCAGGTCCTGGCACCATCGGGCCTCTCCTCCACGCTGGCGGGCAGTCCTGCCAACCTACCGGCGATCCCGCGCCACCGTGGCCGCCTGGCCCGGGTCAGCCCATGGTCTTGGCGCCGTCCAGGGACTCGCGGATGATGTCGGCGTGGCCGGAGTGCTGGGCCGTCTCCGCGACCACGTGCAGCAGCACCTGCCGCGCCGACCAGCGCGCCCCCGGCGGGAACCAGGGCGCCTCGGGCAGCGCCTGAGCGGCGTCCAGGTCCGGCAGCGTCGTCACCAGCTCGTCGGTCCGCCGTGCCACCTGCTCGTAGCGGTCCAGCAGCCCGGCCAGCGTCTCCCCCTCCAGCATCTGGAATCCGCCGGCCCACTCGTCCGTGTTCGCCCCCATCGCCGACGGGCCCTCCTGGATGAAGTTGATCCATTGCCGTTCGGTGAGGGCGACATGCTTGATCAGGCCGCCCAGGCTCAGCGCGCTCACCGTGGTGCGCTCCCGGGCCTGGTCATCGGTCAGGTCGCGGACCGCGAAGCGCAGGAAGTACCGGGCCTTGGCCAGGGCGGCCAGCAGGTCGGCACGCTCGCCGGTGGCAGTGGTCTGGGTACTACTGTTCATTGGTGCCCGCCCTCCGTCCGGTGTCGGTTCCAACGGTACGGGCCGGGGCCGACAGCGATCACACAGGAGTTGGGAAGGCGGCCTGCCGGTGAACATGCGAGCCATCGATTGCCACGTCCATCTGCCGACCCCCGACTGGCTGGACGGGAGCATGGCGGGCTACGTCGAGGCGGCCGAGGCCTATTTCCGCTCCCCCGTGCAGCGCCTGTCGCTGCCGGAGCTGGCGGAGATGTACCGGCAGCTGGAGACGATGGCGGTGCTGCTGGCCTGGGACGCCGAAACCGCGACCGGCCGCCCGCGAGTGCCGAACGAGACCGTGGCGGCCGCCTGCCGCGAGCATCCCGATGTGTTTACCGGGCTCGGGAGCGTCGACCCGCACAAGGGGGAGGCCGCCGTCGCCGAGGTGGCCAGGATCGCCGAGCTCGGGCTGCGCGGGGTCAAGTTCCACCCGTCGCTGCAGGCGTTCGCCCCGGATGACGAGTCCTACTGGCCGGTGTTCGCCGCCTGCGAGCGGCATGGCCTGCTGGCCCTGTTCCACACCGGGACCAGCGGGATCGGGGCCCGCCAGCCCGGCGGGCAGGGCATCCGGCTCGATTACGCCCGCCCGATCAGGCTTGACGCGGTCGCCGCGGCGCATCCGGGCCTGACCGTGGTGGCCGCGCATTTCGGCTGGCCATGGCATATGGAACTGGTCGCCATGGCCCTGCACAAGACCAACGTGTACATCGACATCTCGGGCTGGGCGCCCCGCCGCATCCCGCCCGAGCTGATCGGCGAGCTCCGCGGGCGGCTGGCCGGCCAGTTCGTGTGGGGCAGCGATTTCCCGTTTCTGGCCCCGCGGCGGTGCCTGGACGAGCTGGCGGGCCTGGGCCTGCCGGACGAGGTGCTCGCCAAGGTGCTCCACGAGAACGCGGCCCGCATCCTCCGCCTGCCCTGACCTCCTCCCGCAAACGCCATGCTGTTATCAGCGGCCCGGCCGATCGGTATGGTCGACCGCCTGGTCGAGGGCGTCGACGAGGAGGCTGGCGACTCGCTCAGACTCCTCGTTCGGGATGAAGTAGCTGGTGCCAGGGATGGTGACCAGGGTTGTGCGCGGGCACGCGTTGAGCGTGGACCGTTCCTGTGTGGTGAGCCCGCCGTCGCCCTTCTCGGCGTGTACCACCCAGGCTGGTACGCCAGCGTCGCAGAGTCGTGCCGCTGGCGAGTCGTGACGATCGAGGTACCTCAGGTAGGCACGCAAACCCTGCCGCATTATTCGCGGGTCGTTCTTGCGGAAATCGGCGAGCAGCTCAGCGCGGCGATCGTCGGATAGCCGCGCTTGCTTCGTCGCCATGCCCATCATCTTCAGCATCGTTGCTGATGGCAGGCTTCCCAGCGGGCCACCGAGCCAGACGATCGCGCGGAAGAAACCTGGTTCGTCCTTGGGCGACAGGCTCGGTCCCAGCAAGACAACCGGCCCACAGAACCCTCTTGACGCAACCATTTCGAGCGCGACGCTTGCGCCGAGGCTGAACCCGAGCACAGCATCACAGCCGAAGCTGGCGGCGAGGTCAGTAGTGAGCCGGGCGTAGTTCTCGATGCTGAAGTCCTCGGGGGGTGGCGTGCCGCCATGTCCTGGCAGGGTCACGGCGATCAGGCGGACCCCGGCGAGCGCCGGCTGAGCCATCAGCTCGGCGTAGGACCGCGATGTATTCAGCCCACCTGGGATTAGCAGCACCGTGTGGTCGGCGCTTTTCGGGCCGGACTCGACGATTTCCCACTCAAAGCTCATCGTGGTGCACCTACTTCCGCCAGGTCCCACGAACGGGACGGCAAAGATCCGTGGTGACCACGGTAGGCGGAAGCTGAAATCGGATCATGGGGCAGTTGCCTCATCTTCTGAGGTAACTGGACAGGTTGCAGCGCCGGGGATGGGGGGCGAGGCGACTCCCTCACCCAAGCGGCCACCGGAACGGCCTGGATCCCCGCTGCGGCATAACAACAGGACAGGCCACCTATCCGCGTCGTCGCCCCGGTAAAGACCCGCCGAATAAGTCGGGTGTCCGTGGGTAGCTGGTGGCCGTGGCTAGAGCGAGAACAGTAGCGGGGTATGCCATCCCCGGCATCATCGTGTTCTTCTTCTGGATGGTCGTCATTATCCTGGCCATCATCTTGCTGGCGTTCATCGTGCACTGGGCCGGTGGCGGAGTCCTCAACCTGAGGCTCGGGCACTTCGTCCTGAACGTCGGCTTCACCTGATCGGGCCCAGCCGCCGTCGCGCCCGTCGCGCTATTGACGGGTGCGACGGCGGCTCCACCGTTCCTCGCATGAAGCAGCAAATAGCCCTGCTCGCAGTCGGCGACAAGATGACAGGTTCGGTAATCCCGCGGCGGCTTCCCGCCGGAACTGAGCGGAAGCCCCCCCGGGACAGGAACACTGCGCCCACTACGCGGATTGCCAAATATGTACGGCTATATATGCACGGTCTGCGTAATGGTAAGTCTCCATTGTCTGCCATTACCGGCAGCTGCCGCCGTCCGGGGCGCCAGGCCGGGCGGGCCAGCGTCAGTTCCTGCGAGCCACGCCCGCCCATACGGCCGCCGGGTTCTCGAGATCCCGGTCCGAGTCCGGCCGCCATTCCGGCGCCCTGACCAGGCCGGGCTCCACCAGTTCCAGCCCGTCGAAGAACCGGGCGACCTCCGCCTGGGAGCGGAACCGCAGCTTCACCGGCATCAGCTCGTTCAGCCGGGACGCGAGCCTGCGCACGCCCGGGCTGTTGATGTCGTTGGCCGGGTGCGAGATGGCCAGGTAGCTGCCGGGCGGCACCGCGTACATCAGCTGATCAACGATGCCGGCCGGATCGTCCTCGTCGGGGATGCAGTGCAGGATCCCGATCAGCATCACCGCCACCGGCTTGGTGAAGTCGAGCGTGCCGGCCGCGGCATGGATGATCTCGCCGACGTTTCGCAGGTCCTGGTCGAGGTAGGCGGTGGCCCCCCCGGGCTCGCTGGTGAGCAGGGCGCGGGCATGGGCGAGGACGATCGGGTCGTTGTCCACGTAGACGACCCGGCACTCGGGCGCCACGTCCTGCGCCACCTCATGGGTGTTGTCGGCGGCGGGAATGCCGGTGCCGATGTCGAGGAACTGCCGGACGCCGGCCTGGCCGGCCAGATACCGCACGGCCCGGGCCAGGAACGCGCGGTTCCCGCGCACGCCCTCCACCACGTTCGGGTCTTCCCGCATGGCGGCTTCGGCGGCTGCCCGGTCCGGGGCGAAGTTGTCCTTTCCGCCAAGCCAGTAGTCGTAGACGCGGGCGATATGAGGGACGCTGGTATCGATCTCCGACAGCTTGCCTCCCTGTTCAGGGAGGGGAGCCGAGAGCCAACCGCTGCTCACTGACACCTCTTCCGGGTGAAGGCCGCGGGGCACGGCCCTGCTCGTGTGCGGACAGCCTACCTACTGCAGTAACAGGTGGTGACGCGTCAGTTCTTGCGGGCTACCCCGCCCCAGACGGTCGCCGGGTTGGCGGGATCCGCGTCCGAGTCGGGCCGCCATTCCGGTACCCGGACCAGGCCGGGCTCCACCAGCTCCAGCCCGTCGAACAACGCGGTGACCTCCGCCCGGGAGCGGAACCTCAGCTCCATCGGCATCAGCTCGTGCAGTTGGTACGCCAGGTTCCTGATGCCGACGACGTCTATATCGCTGGCCGGGTGGGAGATGGCCAGATAGCTGCCGGATGGCACCGCGTCCATCAGCAGCTTGATGATGCCGGCCGGGTCGTCCTCGTCGGGAATGCACTGGAGGATCCCGATCAGCATCACCGCCACCGGCTCGGCGAAGTCCAGGGTCCCGGCGGCGGCCCGGATGAGCTCGGCGACGTTCCGCAGGTCCTCGTCGAGATAGGCGGTGGCGCCTTTGGTCCCGCTGGTGAGCAGGGCGCGGGCGTGGGAGAGGACGATCGGGTCGTTATCCACGTAAACGACCCGGCACTCGCGCACCATCGCCTGCGCCACCTCATGGGTGTTGTCGGCGGCGGGGATCCCGGTGCCGATATCGAGGAACTGCCGCACGCCGGCCTGGCCGACCAGGTACCGCACGGCCCGGGCCAGGAACGCCCGGTTCCCCCGCACCCCTTCCGCCACGTGCGGGGCCGCCCTCATCGCCGCCCGCGCGGCGACCTGGTCCGGGGTGAAGTTGGTCTTGCCGCCAAGCCAGTAGTCGTAGACGCGGGCTACGTGCGCGACGCTGATGTCGATGTCCGGCGGCGGACTTTCCCGGTCAGCGGACACCGGCCCAGACCCAGTAACTGGTCACTGACGCCTCTTCCGTCACGGGCCGTCCGGCACGGCCCATCCACTCCGCGGGACAGCCTACCGACTGGGTTAAACGGCCGGCCGCCAGACGGGTATACCGGGCGGCCGGCGTCAGCGATGGATCTCAACCAGCAGGTTCCAAATGTCATGCCACTGCTCGGGCTGGTACGCGGTCATTCGGGCGGGACCGGCGCCGCCGGCTCCGGGCGGAGGGCGTCCAGCGTGTCCAGCACCTGCTGACCGTACTTGGCCAGCTTGCTCTCCCCCACCCCGCTCACCGCGCCCAGCTCGGCGAGGGTCGCCGGGCAGCGCGCCGCGAACTCGCGCAGCGTCGCGTCATGGAAGATCACGTAGGCCGGCACGCCCTGTTCCTTCGCGGTCGCCGCCCGCCAGGCGCGGAGCTGTTCGAAGCGCCCGGCGGCCTCGGCGGGCAGCTCGGCCGCGGCGGCGGCCGTGGCCGTCCGGCGGGCCCGGGCGGCGCGAGGCGGGCGCTCCGGCTCGCGCCGGAGCAGGACCTGATGCTCGCTGCGGAGCACCGCGGCGCTCTCGTCGGTCAGGGCGAGCGTGCCGTAGTCGCTCTCCACCGCCAGCAGGCCCTGGGCCAGCAGCTGGCGCACGACGCCACGCCACTCCGGCTCGCGCAGCTCGGTCCCCACGCCGAACACGGTCAGGGAGGCGTGGTCATGCTGGGTGATCTTCGCGGTCTCCCGGCCGAGCAGGATGTCGATCACATGGCCCGCGCCGAACCGCTGGTGCCGCTCGCGCTGGAGCCGGTACACGGCCGACAGGACCTTCTGCGCCGCCACCGTGCCGTCCCACGACTGCGGCGGCGACTGGCAGGTGTCGCAGTTGCCGCACGCGGTGGCGCGCTCGCCGAAGTAGCCCAGGAGCTGTGCGCGCCGGCACTGGACGGTTTCGCACAGGGCCAGCATGGCGTCGAGGTGCCGGCTCTGGCGGCGGCGGTGGGCCTCGCTGCCCTCGGAGGTGTCGATCAGCTTGCGCAGCTGCACGACATCGGACAGGCCGTACGCGAGCCAGGCGGTGGATGGGTCGCCGTCGCGGCCGGCCCGGCCGGTCTCCTGGTAGTAGCCCTCGACCGACTTGGGCAGGTCGAGGTGGGCCACGTAGCGCACGTCGGGCTTGTCGATGCCCATGCCGAACGCGATCGTGGCCACCATGGCCAGACCGTCCTCGCGCAGGAACCGCGCCTGGTTCGCGGTGCGGGTCCGGGCGTCGAGGCCGGCGTGATACGGCAGCGCCCCGATGCCGTTGTCCGTCAGGAACTCGGCCGTCTGCTCGACCGAGGCCCGCGACAGGCAGTACACGATGCCCGCGTGCCCGGCGTGCTCGGTGCGCAGCAGCTCCAGCAGCTGCCGCCGGGGCTCGGCCTTGGGGACGATCCGGTAGCAGATGTTCGGCCGGTCGAAACTGGACACGAACTGGCGCGCCCCGGCCAGGTTCAGCCGGTCCACGATCTCGTCTCTGGTGGCCTGGGTGGCGGTGGCGGTCAGCGCGATCCGCGGCACGGTGGGCCACCGTTCGTGCAGGGCGGACAGTTCGAGGTAGTCGGGCCGGAAGTCGTGCCCCCACTGGGACACGCAGTGCGCCTCGTCGATGGCGAACAGGGCGATGGGGCCGCGGTCGAGCAGGCGCATCGTCGAGTCGGCCCGCAGCCGCTCCGGGGCCAGGTACAGCAGGTCGAGCTCGCCCGCGACGAACGCCTCCTCGACCTGCCGGCGCTCGCCGGGGCCCTGCGTCGAGTTGAGGAAAGCCGCCCGCAGCCCCAGCTCGACCATGGCGTCCACCTGGTCCTGCATGAGCGCGATGAGCGGCGAGACGACGACCCCCGCACCCGGGCGCAGCAGCGCGGGAATCTGGTAGCACAGCGACTTGCCGGCGCCGGTCGGCATCAGCACCAGCGCGTCGCCGCCGGCGGCCACGTGCTCGATGATCTCCTGCTGCTGGCCCCGGAACGAGTCGTAGCCGAAGACGCGGCGAAGCACCTCCGACGCGTCGGTCAGCAGGGAGCCGGTGCCGGGGGAGACCACCCGGCCACTCTACGGGTGATGGGTGTCACCCGGGCCGCCCTGGCCGCTACTCGCCGGCGAGGCGGTGCAGCGGGAAGGGAGGGCGGATCCGCAGTTCGACGTTCCGGTCGCCGGGCTCGCCCGCCAGGCCGGACGCGGCATCGGCGAGCGGCGCGTTGGCGGCCAGCTCGCGGTGCAGCCCGGCCAGGTCGTCACCGGTGGCCAGCGACGCCGGTGCGGGCGGTGTGTCGTGGTCGGCCATCGTGCAGACGATGGACAGGTAGCCGCCCGCGTCGATCAGCTCGACCAGCCGGGCCTGGCACGGCCAGTCCGCGATGGCGCAGGTGGTGACCTCCCAGAACCCGCGCGCCGGGTCGGTCGGGTGGCGGCGTGGCCTCACCTGGTTGATGTGCGTGTGGCCGTTCAGCCACAGGACGACGTTGGGGAAGCGGTGCAGGAGGGCGAGGACGTCGGTCCCGCTGAGCAGGGGTTCCCCGCCCGGTCCGGGGTGCCGGTTGTTGGTCAGCGTGCCGGTCCCGTGATGGGAGAAAACGATGGCCAAACGGTCCTCGTGGCCGGTGCTGATGACGCGCCCGTCGGGCCCCTGGTAGGCCGAATGCACCTCGGCCAGCCGCTCGGCCAGCCAGCGGGCCTGCTGGCGGTCGAGGCAGCCGTCGGCCCCCCCGGCCAGGCAGGTGGTGTCCAGCGCGATCAGCCGGGCGGCCGGGGTGTCGTGGACGTAGTGGGCGGTGCCGTCCAGCCGGTTCTGCGCGGTGAACCCGTGCCCGGCCGGGCACGCGCCGGGCCGGAAGTGGGCCTCGACGAAGTCCTTCCTGGTGACCGCCCGCCGCCCGGGGTCGGCGGTGATGGTGCGGGCCGGACCCGCCAGGAAGGCCTCCGGGCGGTCGGTGAACAGCTCCAGCGCCCGGTCGTGGTCGAAGGCCTCCGGCAGCGCCAGCGGCTTCCTCACGCCGGTGAGCGCGCCGGAGATGCCCGGCGTCAGCCGGCCGACGCCCTGGTGGAGCGCCTCGTGGTTGTCGAAGCAGGCGAGCCACGGGACGGCCAGGCCCTCGGCGTGGAACTCGCGCATGGCGCGCCCCAGCAGGCCCGGGTGGTGCGGGAAGCCGAACTCGCGCCGGTAGAAGTCGGGGCCGGCCGGGCCGTCACCGTCCGGTTTCCAGAAGAAGTCGTCCGGCCAGCCGAGCGACTGGACGCCCTCGTAGCCGGGACCGCCGGAGCCCGGCGCGACGGGGCCGCCGTCGAGCAGGGCGAGGAACGTCTGCAGCTCGTTCCACTGGGCGTTGTCGATGGCGTCCCCGGTGGTCACCGCCAGCCGCAGCGGCGCCCCGGTGGCGGGGCCGCGCAGCGCGTTGACCGTGCGCAGAATGGCATCTACCGCGTGCGCGGTGAGCGCCTCCTGCGGGCGCTGGACCGGGATGATCTCCGCGTACCTGGGGTCGGCGAAGTAGCGGTTGAGGAACTCGAAGCGGGTCGGCGACTGGACGTCGGCGAGCTGGACATCGGTCAGGTGAACCAGGCACAGCAGCGGCCGGCCCGCGGCGGCTGCCACGGGCGCGGTCCCGGCAGCGGAGTCACCCTCCGGCCCGGCACCGGCCACGCCGAAATCGTTGCGCACGATATGCGGTTCGCCGTCCACCACCGCGACCGCGCGGTAGACAGCGGTGGAGCCCGCCCGCAGCACCTTGCCCGTGCCTAGCCGGCGCTCCGTCGTCAGCGGCGGCCGCGGCAGGCTCACGCCCCGAGTATGACAGCGGCCGCCGGTGCCCGGTCAGCGGGCCGCGTCAGAGAGCGCGCATCCGGTTGTTGCGGGCGTTGTGCTCGACCTCGGCGAGCCCCAGCGCCTCCAGGACCGGCGGGACGTAGTTCCCGAACCGGCCGCGCAGCCCCTTCTTCAGCCCGTACCAGCCACCGACGGGGTTGGCGGGCGAGCGGCCCCAGGCCTCGACCGTGTCCTCGGCGGCCGGCTTCTGCTCGTCGGCGTTACCCAGTGCCATCCAGTCGCCGCGCTCCTTCAGCATCGCGTGCAGGTCATCGATGCAGCGCAGCTGGTAGCGCAGCTGGGTCGTGCCGACCTGGACGACCAGTGCCGGCGGGCCCGAATCCTCGTCGCGCCACGCCTCGAACTCAGACTTGCCCGGCGGCGTGGTGAGGATCCACGGATCGCTGGCGGTTCCCGATCCATCGGCATGAGCTGTCATGGTGGTTGCTCCCCTCATGGCTTGACCAGGCGATTATGGCAGCCTTTACATGACATCTTCTGTCATGATTGCGATTATCCTCGGCTCATGCGAGCCAGCCGCCTGGTCGGGCTGCTGGGCCTGCTCCAGGCCCGCGGCCGGATGAGCGCCCGGCAGCTGGCCCGCGAGCTTGAGGTCTCCGAGCGCACGATCCTCCGCGACATCGAGGCTCTCGGCGCGGCTGGCATCCCGCTCTATGCGGTCCGCGGCTGCTCGGGTGGCTTCGAGCTGATCGAGGGATTCCGGAGCGATCTCCCGGCCGCCGGTTCCCCCAGGCACCCGCCCGCGCCCGACGCCCGGGCCCCGCGGGCACGGGTCCGCCTGTCCCCGCGCGGCCGCCGCCTGGCGGCGTTGCTGGGCCGGCCGGCCGGTATCCGGATCCGCCGGAGCAGCCCCGCGATCGCCGGGCGTGAGGGCTGGGTCGAGGCCTGGGTGCGGATCGGCCCGCTCGACGCCGCCGCGCTCGACATGCTCGCGCTCGGCGCCGAGGCCGAGGTCATCCACCCGCCGGAGCTGCGTGCCCTGGTCGGCCAGCTGGCCCGGCGGATCGCGGATCTTCACGCGGACACCGGCGGCCCGTAACCGGTCCCGGGCCTGCTGGTCCAGGGCCGTGTTCGCGTTCCAGCGCCTCCTCCCTGACCCCGGCGCCCCGGCCCCACCGGGTTCCGGCGAACGGTGCGGCGCCCGGCGGGAGTAGCGTGCCACTGCCACCTGCTGATCGCGGGCGGGACCGGGAGCGTGGCTGCCCCGGAGGGCGGGCGGGCCGGGCAGGCCGCCCCCGGCGGCAGTGGCCCGGGAGGGAGCGGGTGGTGACGATGGCGGAGTCCGTTTCCGTGGCCGGCGTCCGGCTGGCCTTCGAGGCCGCGGGCGCCGGCGACCCCCCGATGATCTTCGTTCACGGGTGGGCGTGCGACCGCTCGTATTTCGCCCCGCAGTTCCGGCATTTCGCCGCGGGCCACGCCGTCGTCGCGATGGATCTGCGCGGCCACGGCGAGAGCAGCCATCCGGCGCCCGGGCCCGGGGTTTACGACATCGACGTCCTGGCCGGTGACGTGCTCGCCGTCGCCGGCGCGGCCGGGTTCGGCCCGCCCGTGCTGGTCAGCCACAGTCTGGGCGCCCTGATCGGGCTGGCCTGTGCCGCCCGGGCGGGCGCCATCCGGGCGCTGGTGATGGTCGACCCGGCACCGATCACGAACGAGCGCGCCAAGACGTTCTTCCGCGAGTCCGTCGGTGCCGTCGCCGCGGACGACGACGGGGCATGGCGCATGAAATTCGTGGAAGGGATGTTCCTGCCCACCGACGCGGTCCGGCGGGCCGCCATCATCGAGCAGATGCCCGGCACCCCGCCGGGAATCGCCGCCGAGATCATGCGGGTCATGGGCGAATTCGACGCCAGCGCGCTGGCCAAGGTGACCGTGCCGGTAGTTTCCATCGGCTCGGCCGTCCCCGCCAACGCGTCCGCTGACCTGCGCCGCCTGTGCCCGGCGATCACCATCGGCCAGACCGTCGGGGCCGGTCATTTCAACCAGCTCGAGGTGCCCGGCCAGGTAAATGCCATGATCGAGCGCTTCCTGGCGGTCAACGGCCTGTCGACCCGGGGCCAGATGGCATAGGGTTGATGGTGCCGGGCTTATCGATAGCCAAGGAGCGTCTGTGCCTGATCTCCCCGCCGAGCAGATCACCCTCACCAACCTCGAAGTGACCGTCGGCAGCCGTGGCAGGTACAAAATCTACGGTGAAGCAGTAAATAATTGCGCGACCGAGCTGAGCGCTATTCTGGGCGTGACGTTTTATGACATTGATGGCGAAGTCATTGGCCGGGCCAGCGGTTCCGTCAGCCGGCTTGCCACATCCGAGGCCAAGCCATTCTGGCTGAGGGCCAGCAACGATGTGTCGGATCACGCCTCAATGAGGGTACAGGTCGATTGCATCGTCTAACCGGTAATAGGTCCCTAAAGGCCCGATACTGAGCTGGCCGCGACGGCCATTAGCTGCCGAGGCTGGAGCGCAGGGCGACGACCCGCGTCAGTGCGGCGTTGAACACGCTCGGGCTCAGCGTCCCGGCGGTGAGCCCGTTCGCCAGGGCGATCCTCGCCTGCTGGCCCTGGCTGGGCCGCTGGACCGAGCAGAGGATCAGGTCCATTCCCGCCTTGGCCGCCAGCGTGGCGCGGCTCCTGGTCGTGCCGAACGAGCGCAGCGCGCCGGCCTCCAGCGCGTCGGTGATCGTGACGCCCTTGAAGCCGAGCCGCTGCCGCAGCTCGCCGTTGACGATGGCGGACGACAGCCCGGCCGGCGTCTTCGGGGCCAGCGCCGAGTACTTGGCCCAGGACACCATCACCAGCTTGACCCCGGCGGCGATCGCCGCCTGGTAGGGGAACTCGTCCTTGGTGCGCAGGGCGTGCAGGGTCACGTTCAAGGTCACCGGCGCTTCGTCGGTGTTCTGCGACTTGGTCGCCGCGCCGAGGCCCGGGAAGTGCTTGGCGGTCGCCGCTACGCCGGCCGCCTGCTGGGCGGTGATGAAGTCGGCGCCGAGCGACGACACCACATGGGGGTCGGTGCTGTATGAGCGGCCGAACTGGTCATCGAAGTCGCCCGCCTTGCGGAAGACATCCAGCACCGGCGCCAGGTTCACGTTCATGCCGACCCCGGCCAGGTTCTTGCCGGCGCCGGTGCCCGCGGTCTTCGCGGCCGCCGCGGGATTGGCGGACTCGCCGATCTGCTTCTCCGATAGCAGCGGCTGCCCGGGCAGGCGCCGGACCAGGCCGCCCTCCTGATCGGTCATCAGCAGCAGCGGGAACCCGCGCATGGGGTTCAGCGGGCTGGCGTTGGCCTGGTTAAGCTCCTTGATCACGCTGGCGATCTGGGCCCGGCTGGAGATGTTGCCGCCGAAGAAAATGACCCCGCCGACCTGGCCGTGCCGGATCCAGTTCAGCAGCGTGGCCGGCGGCTCGAGCCCGGTGTAGCTGTAGATCACCCGCTGGCCGGCCATCTGGGCCGGCGTGAGCGTGGGCAGGGCGTCAGGGCTCGCCGCGGCTGCGCCCGCGGCGGACGATCCGGCGGCAGCCGCACTGGCGGTCGAGCGCCCGGCCGCCGATGACTGGCCGGCGTCCCCGGGCTGCCCATCCGATCGCCGGGCCGTGCCTGGGTGCGCTGGCGCGCTCATGCAGGAGATGAGCGTCAGCATGCACAGCGCCACGCCGAGCGGTGTGAGCGCGCGCAGCGGCAAGCGCCGTGGCAGCCGGGCCCGCACGGCTGGGCCGCCGGCCCGCACCCGGCCGGCTCGCACCCGGCCAGCTGGCACCGCCTGGTGATCCTCGGCAGAGCTGATCATCTGTCCCCTGACAGCACGAATACGGCATCTGGAATGTCCAGGCACAGAGTAGGGCACACGGGGTGCCGGAAGTGCACCGGAACGGCGACACGACCACCCGATTCTCCCCCGCCGGCCCCGGGCCGGTCCGCCAGTCACACCGGCTGGCCGGCGTCAGCGGTGCGCCAACTTTCGCCCACCAGTCATCCAGCCCATCCCGGGTACTCAGCTTGGTCGGCTATTGTCCGGTTCACCGGCACCAGGCCCCGCCCGGCAGCCAGCGAATCTACCCCCAGGCGCGCCCGGCTGGGCTCCCGTCAGGCATGCGGATCGAAGACAGGACGCGCGTGGGACTGACGAACGAAGAAGCTAGCGGCGGCCGTCACCGCGCGCGGCGGTCCGCCGCGAGAGCCACCGCGATGATCATCGTGCTGACCGTGCTGTCGGTTCTCGGCATCGGTTACGTCAGGTTTGCCGCTCACGAGCAGGCGGCCCCGCCCCGGTCGGCCGACCCCATCGTCGTCCCCGGAGGCAGCCCGTTCACCGCCGAGGCGGCGATCGCGCTCGCACAGCTCGAGCGGAAGGTCGCCGAGGCCTACACCCATACTCACCTGTGGCAGGCCGCGAGCGCTCTCTCGGCCACCATCGGCTTCATGCGGGCAACGGGGTCGCGAGCCTACCTCCGCGACCTGAGCGCCACCTACCTGTCGCATCATCATGACGGCCGCACCTTCCACAGCAACTACTACGACGACGAAGGCTGGTGGGTGCTGACCTGGATCAGGGCCTACGAGCTGACCGGCAACCGGGCCTACCTGCGCCAGGCCAAGTCGGTCTTCAGAGGCTTGACCAAGGGGTGGAACCCGGTGTGCGGCGGTGGGCTGCAATGGACCCACCGGAAGCCGTACAAGAACGCCATCACCAACGAGACCTTCATGGCGGACGCGGCCCTGCTGCACGAAGCCACCCCGGGCGACACCAGATACGCCCGCTGGGCCCTCCGGGAATGGAGATGGTTCTCGGCCAGCGACCTGCTTACCCCCCACCACCTGGTCGTTGACGGCCTGTCGGCGCGCTGCCGGCCCAAGCTGCACTCGCCGATCTGGACCTACAACCAGGGCATGCTCATCGGCGCCATGGTGTCCATGGCCAAGATGACGGGCCGCAGATCCTTCCTCGTCATAGCCAGGCGGGTGGCCCACGCCGTCATCCATAGCCCCAAGCTCAGCCCGCACGGCATCCTGCATGAGCCGTGCCGCCCGCGCTCCTGCGGGCGGGACGCGCCGATGTTCAAGGGCATCTTCATAGCCAACCTGAAGCTGCTCTACGACCGCGTGGGGGGCGCGGCGTACCAGGCGTACATGCGCCGCAACGCCGTGGCCGTGTGGGCCCACGACAGAAGGGGCAGCTCGTTCGGCCTGGACTGGGCCGGGCCGTTCCACGCGCCGACCATCACCGCACAGGCGTCCGCCCTCTACGTCCTCACCACCCAGATACCGGGGCTGGCCCGGCCCGCCAGCCCCTGACCGGCCGCCCGGCCGCCGGGCCCCGGGCAGCGTAGGCTGCGAGGGGAAAGAGGAGGCCGCGATGGGGTTCGAGCACATCCTGGTCGAGCGGTCAGGCGACTTCACGACCGTCACCATGAACCGGCCGGAGCGGCGCAACGCCCTGTCCCGGGCGCATATGCAGGAGCTGATCACCGCGCTGCGCGAGATCGGGGACAGCGACGCGCTGGGCATCGTGCTGGCGGGCAACGGCCCGGTGTTCAGCGCCGGGCACGACTTCGCCGACGTGGTGGACGCCGACCTGCCGGCGGTCCGCGCGCTGCTGGCTACCTGCACCGAGCTGATGACGCTCATCCAGCAGGTGCCCCAGCCGGTGGTGGCGCGGGTGCACGGGCTGGCCACCGCGGCCGGCTGCCAGCTGGTCGCGAGCGCCGACCTGGCCGTCGCCAGCGAGACCGCCGGCTTCGCCGCGCCCGGCGGCAAGGGCGGCTGGTTCTGCCACACCCCGATGGTGGCGGTCGCCCGCAACGTCGGCCGCAAACGGGCCATGGAGATGGCCCTGTCGGGCGACGTCATCGATGCCTGGACCGCGCAGGACTGGGGGCTGGTCAACCGGGTGGTCCCGGCCAGCCAGCTGGACTCCTCGGTCGCGGACCTGCTAGAACGCGTCACGCGGGGGTCCGCGGAGAGCAAGGCCATCGGTAAGCAGGCCCTGTACGCCCAGATTGACCTCGACCAGCCGAAGGCCTACGCCTACGCCATCGAGGTGATGGCCGCGACCAGCCAGCTGCCGGACGCGCGGGAAGGCATGCTGGCGTTCCTGGACAAGCGCAAGCCGCGCTGGCGCCGCGGGCGGCAGTGACGCCGCCGCCCCACCACCGCCGCGGGCTGGCCCAGCGCCACCCGGCCACCCACCGCCGGCCGATCGGCCGCTCAGGACATCCCGGCGGCTGAGGGCCCCCGGCCGTGGTCGAGAATCTCCGCGGCTCCGCGCAGGACGCACCGCAGCGGGTCGTCGACGACGAGGACGGGAATTCCGGTGGCCACCTCGATCCGGCTGGCCAGGCCCGGCAGGAGGGCTCCGCCGCCGGCGAGCCGGATCTTTCCGCGCACCACGTCCTCGGCGAGGTTCGGCGGGATGTCTGACAGCATCTCCCGCACCGACGACACGATCATCGCGACGATATGCTCCAGCGCCTTGGCCACGAGCCGGCCCGTCACGTGCTCGACCCGGGGGTTGCGGCTCGCCACGTCCACGCCGACCGTCTCCACCCACCCGGTCCCGGCGTCGGCGAGCCCCAGGTTCATCTTCAGGTTCCGGGCGGCGTTGCGGCCGATGAGCAGGCCGAGGTCGGCCTTGACGGTATGCACGATCGCCTCATCCATGGCATTGCCGCCCAGGCGCAGCGACTGGGCACGCACCAGATGGCCGCTCGTCACCACCGCGACCTCGGTGGTCCCGCCCCCGACGTCCACGATGAACGCACCCGACCCGTCGGCCGGGCCGAGGCCCGACCCGGCGGCGGCGGCGACCGGTTCCTCGATGAGCTTGACGTTGCACCGGGGCTTGACCGCCCCAGCGGCCACCGCCAGGGACCGCTGCTCCACCCAGGTGGCCCCGCCGGGAACGCAGATCACGGCCGACGGCCGCAGCAGGCCGCGGCGCAGGCCGGCCCGGCGCAGGAACCCCTGCAACATGGCCACCGAGGCATCGAGGTCGGCGACGACCCCGTCCCGCAGCGGGTGGATGACCTCGACGCCCCGCGGCTCCTTCCCCGCCAGGATGTCCGCCGCCTCCCCCACGGCGCTGATCTTGCCCGTCGCCCGGTCAACGGCGATCGCGGACGGCTCATCGATCACGAGCCCTCGCCCGGCGACATATACCAGCGTGTTAACCGTACCCAGATCGATCGCCACGCCCGCCCGCAGCCGCATACCACCCACTCCGTTGCCCCAGACCTATCGTGTGGTTCCCACTAATGGTGCCTTCTCCCGTCGCGGGAAGCTAAACACGGGGCCCTGGTCAGCTGCCCGGAGGCGGGACGCGCACGGTTAGCGCACGTCGGAGCAGCGTAACGGTTAGCGAGCGGCCCGGGGCGATCACCTCGCCGTCGACTTCGCGTGGCAATTCGGTATCGGTTCTGATCTCGACCCGGCGCGCCTGGTGCCGTTCCAGTTGCCGGCCGTCGCGGCCGCCGCCGGACAGCACCTGGTGCGCCACCCGCAGCCAGCCGGCCGGCCCCGCCGGCGCCAGGATCCCCACGTCGAGCAGGCCGTCGTCCAGCCGCGCCTGCGGCAGCAGGGCGAACCCCCCGGGCAGCAGCCCGGCGTTGCCGACCACCACGCACCGGGCCTGCCGGGCCAGCGGTTCGTCATCGTCCAGGCGCACCGTGAAGCGCTCGCCCCGGCCGGGCAGGTGCGCGATCCCGGCCGCGGCGTACGCGAGCCAGCCGGCCCGCCTCTTCAGCAGGCGCGGCGTGGCGGCGACGACCTCCGCGTCCAGGCCGATGCCCGCCATGGCGGCGAACGTCAGCCCCCCGGCGCCGCCCATGGCCCGGGCACCGCCCATGGCCCCGGCACCGGCCGCACCGGCGACGGCGCCCCCGGCGACGGCCAGGTCGATCCGGCGCTCGTGCCCGCCGAATGCGGTGGCGAGCGATCCGCCGATCCTGGACGGGATGCCCAGCGCCCGTGCCGCCAGGTTGGCCGTGCCCAGCGGCACGATCGCGAGCGGGACCTGCGTGCCGGCGAGAGCCTGCGCGCAGGCCCGGACCGTGCCGTCACCGCCCGCGGCGACCACCATCCGGGCGCCGGCCGCGACGGCGGCGCCCGCCAGCCCCGGCCCCCGGTCGTCCAGGGTCGTCTCCAGGAAGGACGGCTCCCAGCCACCGGCCGCCGCCGCCTCCCGGCATCGCCGGCGGAACCGGCCCAGGTCCCGCGCCAGCGTGCTGTTGATCACAATCGCGGCGGGCTGCATGCGCGGTCAGGGCCCGGTGGTGCGCGGGATCGGCCCGGGTTCCGCCGGGCGCCAGGGCGTCCACCGCAGGCTCACCGCCAGCCCCACCGCGCAGACGATGTCCACCAGGCCGCCGCCGAGGTAGACCGGGCGCCAGCCCACCGCATCGACGAGGAAGCCCGCGAACCCGAAGCTCACGGCCGAGGCGAGCGTCATGACGGCGCCAACGGCGGCGAACACCCGCCCGCGGATCTCGTCCGGCGTCCGGCGCTGATAGATCCCGTTGAAGCCGACGAAGGCGAACGAGTCGCTGGCCGCGAACAGCAGGCTGAACAGCGGGATGAGCACGAACCACGGAGACACGCCGACGGCCGCCACGAAAGCCCCGAACACCAGGCAGCCGAGGACGGCCGCCGCGGGCTCGCTGGCGGAGGTCACGACCCGCGCCGCCACGAGCGAGCCGGCCAGTCCGCCCGCTCCCCACACGACATTGATGATCCCGTACCCAACCCCGCCCACGCCAAAGTGGTGGATCAGTGGCAGGTCAGCCACCGCAGCGTCCTCGGTCGCCATGAACGTGATGGCGCCGATGACGGTCATGGTCAGCAGGGTCCCGTGCCGCCAGATGAATCCCACGCCCGCCCACACCTCCCCCTTCCTGCCCGCGGAGGACCGGGGGGTTTCGCTGCGGAACCGCCCGCGGATCGCCGCGATGCAGCCCGCCGAGGCCACGAACGAGGCCGCGTTGACCCAGAAGGCAGGCCCCGCGCCCACCGCGGCGTACAGGACTCCGCCGAGCGCCGGCGGCCGACCCGGTCTTCGCATAGACCGCCAGCGCAAGCGCGGTCGAAGCGGCCCAATCACCGGTGCCGGAGATGGCCGACGCGGCCGCCAGCCGCCGGATGTCGCCCCGCCCTCGGTTGATCATCAGAGGCTCCCGGCTGAAGCGGCCCCGGCCCGCCCCATTGAACCACGCCCGTCGCCGTCGCCCCGGCCGGTGGACACGCGGGGCGCCCCGGTGCGAGCCTGAAGCCAGCAGATGATCCCGGCGGCCAGCGGATCCAGCGAGGTCACTGGCCGGCCGCAAGCATGGAGGGACCGTGGACAGCACCGCCCTGCGCGCCGTGCAGCAACCGCTCAAGGACGCCTACCGGGACGACCCGCAGGCGGCCGTCGTCACCCTGGAAGCCCATGGTGAGCTCGGCGAAGAGAACATCAGCTGCTCGGTGGCCACCGGCCAGGCGCTGGCGGTGGCGGGCCTGCACCCGGCCAGCGGCGGGGACGGGTCACTGGCCTGCTCCGGGGACATGCTGCTGCAGGCGCTGGTCGCCTGCGCCGGCGTCACGCTGCGGGCGGTGGCCACATCGCTGCAGATCCCGATCAGCGGCGGAACCGTGCACGCCGAGGGCGACCTGGATTTCCGCGGGACGATGGCCGTGAGCAAGGAGGCGCCGGTCGGGTTCACCTCCATCCGCCTGGGCTTCGAGCTCGACACCGACGCCAGCGACGAGCAGGTCGCGACGCTGCTGCGGCTGACCGAGCGCTACTGCGTGGTCTACCAGACACTGGCGCGCCCGGCGCAGCTGGCGGCGTCGGTCACCCGGCAAGCGCCTTGACGCATGGGTCCCGCCGGCTACGAGTCGTGGTTTCTCAACGCCCGCGACCCGGGCTCGCCCATTGCCTTGTGGATCCGTCACACCAGGCACCGCCCGCGGCAGGGGCCTGAGTCGGCTGCCCTGTGGTGCACCCTGGCCGACCGCAGCCAGGGACACCCGCCGGTGGTGGTCAAGCAGGTTTTCGCGGCCCTCCCCGCCGGTGCGGCCGCGGGCCCCCGCCAGTTCCGGGGAAACGCCGTCATGGGGCAGCAGACCGCTCACTGGGACCTGACCGTCAGCAGCCCCCAGCCGCCGCTGCAGCCGCTGCGGCCCGCGCTGCTGCAGCGCGCGCCGCTGCCGCGCACCAAGCTCGAGGCGAGCGTCCCCGACGGCTGGGTCACCGGCACCCTCGCCGTCGACGGCCGCACGGTCGCCGTCTCCGGATGGCGCGGGACCGTCGGCCACAACTGGGGATCCGAGCATGCCGAATCCTGGATCTGGCTGCACGCCGAATTCGGGACGGTGCCCGGCGGCTGGCTGGAGCTGGTGCTGGCCAGGATCAGGATCGGCCGGGCACGCCTGCCGTGGACGGCTATGGGGGCGCTCAGCCTCGACGGCGAACGGATCCCGCTGGGCGGGCTTGGCCGCAGGCCACGCGTGGACGCGCAGCCCGGGCGGCTGACCGCGGACATCCCCTCGCCCCGCGCCCGGCTCGCGCTCACCGTGACCACCAGCGACGACGACGCGGTCTGGGTGCGTTACGCCGACCCCTCCGGAACCGCCCGCGCGGTCAGGCACGCCCCGCTGGCGGGCATCGAGCTGACCCTGCGCCGCCGCGACCGCGAGGCCACCCTGTCCAGCAGCAGCGGGGCCTACGAGTACGGCACCAGCCAGCTCGCCGGCGTGATGACGCCCCAGCCGCTGCCCGAGGGCTGACGCACCAATATGAGTGCTCAACGGATTGGTAGCCTGATGCCCCAATCCATGCTGACGGGGAGCTGCCCCATGGCCACCTGGCCCGCCGGTCATCACGCCGGGCACACCGGAACCCGGTGCCGCCGCGACCGCACCGCCGCTCAGTGATGTCCGGCGGCCGGCTCCGCGAGCCCGTCCGGTTCCTGGTCTTCTCGGCGTCGCTGCGCCGCGGCTCCCTCAACACCACGCTGGCCGGCCTGGCGGCAGCGGCGATCGAGGCCAGCGGTGGACACGTCTCGGTCGCGAGCATGCGCGATTTCGACTGCCCGTCCTACGACCTGGACGTGCAGAACGAGGAGGGGTTTCCGCCGGGCGCCGAGGAGTTCCGGCGCCAGCTTGAGGCCTGCCACGGGTTCGTGGTGGCGTCGCCCGAGTACAACGCCTCGATGCCGGGGGCGCTGAAGAACGCGATCGACTGGGTGTCCCGTTTCCAGCCGCAGCCGTTGAACGAGCGCCACGGGCTGCTGATGTCGGCGTCGCCGTCGATGTCCGGCGGCAACCGCGGCCTGTGGGCGCTGCGGGTGCCGTTCGAGCACCTGGGAGCCCGGCTCTACCCGGACATGTTCTCGCTGGCCCAGGCGCACAAGGCGTTCACCGCGGAGGGGCGGCTCGCGGACGGCCAGCTGCAGCAGCGGTTCGACACGAACATCATCAACTTCATGGACCTGGTCGAGGCCTCCATCCACTACCCCTGCGTGAAGCGGGCCTGGGTGGAGTACCTCGGCGAGCACCCCGAACCCGCCCTGGACCGCGTCGAGTGACCGCCGGGCCCCGCCCTCGCGGCCGGGCCCAGGCGGACGGGGCTGCCACCTATCCCGCTGGCCACCCTGGGTCGGCTGCGTCATAACGTAAAGGTATCTTGACATCAAGCGACCTTGGCCAAGGGTTCCTTCTGGCCGTGCCGCCGGGCCCGGATCACCCGTCCCGCACCGGCGGCCGCGGGCTCAGCCGCTGGCGGCGTCGTCACCCGGTTCGATGCCGCGCTCGCGCAGGATGGCGTGCAGCCGCTCCAGCTCCGCCCTGAGCCGCCCGGTCTCGTCGGCCAGCGACGGGCCGGTCACCTGTCCCTGCTCCCGCGCGTCCTGGCCGGCCACCAGTTCCCTCTCCCTGTCGCGCAGGGTGGCGGCCGTGTTGAAGTCCTGTGCCTCGATCGCCGCTTCCTTCTCGCGGCGCACGCGCGCGATTTCCTCGTCGAGATCACGCAGATCCGGCCGCATGCCCACCCACCGCTCGATGGCCTCCAGCCGCTGATCCAGCGCATCGAGCAGGCCGGGGAGGTCACCGGCCGACCGGGCGCGCGCCCGCCGCCCCGACGGCGGGCGCTCACCGCCACGGCTGTGCAGCAGCTCGATCACCTGCTGCCGCACGCGGTTCAGGTCCGCTCCCATCTTGACCAGCACCTGGGCCGCCACGCCCTCCCCCTCGCGGAGCAGCCCCAGCAGGATGTGCTCGGTGCCGATGTACTCATGGCCCAGCTCGTTCGACTCCCGCAGCGACAGCTCGAGCACCTTCTTGGCCCGTGGCGTGAACGGGATGTGCCCGGACGGCGGCCGCTCCCCTCGGCCGATGATCTCCTCCACTTCCCGGCGGACCGCCTCCAGGCTGATCCCCAGCGCCTCCAGCGCCCTGGCCGCGACGCCCTGGCCCTCGTGGACCAGGCCGAGCAGCAGGTGCTCGGTGCCGATGTGGGCGTGGTTCAGCATCCTGGCCTCTTCCTGGGCCAGGACCACGACCCGCCGGGCCTGGTCGGTAAACCGCTCAAACATGCGCCCACCCAATTTCAGACGGGGGCGACCCCGATCAGGCCGTTGCGGGTGACCAGCGCCGCCAGCGCCGGCTCGTCGAGGTCCCCGGTGCCGGCCGGGCGGCGCGGGAGGACCATGTAGCGGGACTCCGCGCTGGAATCCCAGACGTTGATCTTCACATCCGGACCGAGCTCGAAGCCGAACTCGCGCAGGACCCCGCGCGGGTCCCGCACCACCCGGGACCGGTAGGCCTCGCTCTTGTACCACGTCGGCGACGGCCCGAGCAGCGCGATCGGGTAGCACGAGCACAGCGTGCACACGATCACATTGTGGCTGTCCTCGGTGTTCTCGGCCACCTTCAGCCGCTGCTCCTGCAGCCCCCCGCCCATCGACAGCCCGAGCTCGGGCAGCGCGGCGTTCGCGTCCGTCAGCAGCCGCGCGCGGAACCCGCCATCCAGCCAGGCACGCGCGACCAGCCGGGCGCCGTTGGCCGGCGAGGCACGGGCCAGGAATGCCTCGAGCGCGCGATCCAGCTCCTGCGGATCGACCAGGCCGCGCCGCTCGAGCAGGGCCTCGACGTGGCGGACCCGGGCGGCTATCGCCGCCGCCGGGCCGGCGTGGTTCCCGCTCACCGGATCCCCTCCGCGGCGGCCGGGCGGAGATAGCTCTCCCACAGGTCGATGGTCACCGTGTGATCGCCCTCCCCGAACAACTCCGCAGCGGCGAAGCGGACCGTGTAGACGGGCTCGGGCTCGGTGGGCAGCTGCCTCGCCCGGCGGTCGGGCAGCGGATGACGGCCCTGGTGTTCCACCACCGTTCCCACGGCGCCGCGCGCGTACCGCGGGAGCCGGGTGTGGTGCGGCGGATCGGTCAGGCTCGTCCGCACCCGGTCCCCCGGGCTGAACAGCTCAGCCACCAGCCATCTCCTCCTCGGTGAGGACGCCCTTTTCGGCCAGCAGCGTGGTGATGGCGCGGAACCACTTCTCGTAATAGGAAGACGCCAGGTACTCCTGCGGCGGCATCCGCTCGATCGCGTCCCGGAATTCGTCGAGGTTGTAGACACCGCGGCCGATCAGGGCGCGGTTGAGGGCGAACACGTGCGCCTCCCAGTCGGCGTGGAAGGCAGGCTCGTCGGCCTCCTGCTCCACCGGCGGGAAGCCCTGCATGCCCCCGACGTCGTTGATCCGGCTCATGGGTCCTCCCCACGATCAGCCGCCCTGCCCCAAACCTACCCCGCCGCCGCCAGCGCCAGCCGGCTCGCGGGCGGCGAGCACCTGGCCCGTCCGCGGGCCTCGGCCATGCCATCACCCATTTCCGTCAACGCGATCAGGCCATGAGGGTGCGTTTCGTACATGGCAGGATCAGCACCGGATCTCGCCGGCTGCGGGATCCGGCCGGGAACACGCCGTCCACAGGGCGCCTGGCGACCGTTGCCGCGGTGGCCCGGCGAAGGGAGACATGGTCATGATCACCGCTGACGATTTCACCTTCTTGCGCCGGGCGATCGACATCGCCGCCGCCGCGATCACGACCGGCGATGACCCGTACGGCTCGCTGCTGGCCGGCCCGCAGGGCGAGATCTTGATTGAGGCCCATAACACCGTCCGGCGCGACAACGACATCACGGCCCACCCCGAGCTGAAGCTCGCCCGCTGGGCAGCGCGCGAACTCGACCCTGACACGGCCGCCCGGACCACCATGTACACCAGCTGCCAGCCCTGCGGCATGTGTAGTGGTGCAATCGACCGTTCCGGGCTCGGGCGCGTCGTCTACGCACTGTCAACCGAGCAGTGGGCTCAGCTCAATCCTGGTTTTGAGTGGCCGAGCGTGCCCAGCGACGGGCCTGCGCTGTTCGACGAGGCCCGCATCCCCATCGACCGCTACCAGCCGCAGCCCGCATCCGGACCCGGCGACGAAGATGAGTGACCCATGCCGTAGGTGCAGGCACCCGGCCAGCACAGAACCGAACGATCATTACCAAGCTGCGGACCCGTCTAACGAGCAGCCCGAGCGCCCTCAGCGGCATAGAAACACGTTCTGCGTGTTGGTTGGTGACGTAGGAACGTCCCCCTGATGCGCTTCGGGCTTGGTGTCCCACGCAGCAGGAGGACGTTC
>DATINY010000022.1:0-19078 GCA_035473755.1 Streptosporangiaceae bacterium | reverse complement strand
CGTCTTCGTCCCCGCCTTCGCACTCCTCCCCCTCCCCGGCCCGGCTGCCGTAGCCGGCGGCACAGGGATCCGGGCCGCCCGCCGAGCCGGAGATCACCGCGGGCACGAACTCATCCGCCTGGATCGACCGCAGCGACATTCCCGCCATGAACAGGGCGCGGCGCAAGCGGGCGACCGGCCTGCCGCCGCCGCATAGGCAGGCGCGCACGATGGCGGGATCCCCCAGGCGTGCAGTTCCAGGCTCACCTCCCCGTCGGCTGCTATGTCGTCCTCGGCCACCCCGGGCTCTCGCAGCGCCTGCGCCAGGTGGCCGATGACCCCGTCGGCGTGCTCGTCGGTCAGCCCGGCCAGACCGGCATGCGCGGCGCGCAGATCATGCCCGGTGTACCGCTCAGGGCCCGCCGAGCGCCATAGTCAGGAATGCGGCCTGCTTCGCCACCTGTCGATCCATGTCGACATCGTCGAGATACGGTGCCAGAAGCGGGTCCGCCAAAACCTGGCGGTAGAAAAGCTCGGCGGCGGCAATGATCGCCGGAGCGCCACCTAAGCGCTCAAAGAGACTCATCTGAGTTCCCATATGCTGGGTATAGCTGGCGATCCCGGAAGGCACAGAGACTGCCATCCGTAAATAGCTAATCCTTATTGGACTTTTAGGTTTATACAGGCCGCGCCGGCGGTGCGGCGCGTTCCGCCGGGCGCTATCCGGGCCGGGGCGGACGGCCCGAAACATGCGTGTAACATCCCGGGCGGGTGTTTCACGGCCCGGAAACACTGCGGGATGGTGGCGGAAACGCCGCCGGGGGAGGGTGAGGGCCGGCAGGGTGCCCCGGGAGGTAGGTCGGATGAAGCTCATCACCGCCGTGATCAAGCCTTTCAAGCTGGACGAGGTGAAGGCGGCGCTGCAGGCCTTCGGTGTACACGGCATGACGGTCAGCGAGGCGAGCGGGTACGGCCGCCAGCGGGGTCACACCGAGGTGTACCGCGGCGCGGAATACGAGGTGGACCTGGTGCCCAAGGTCAGGCTGGACGTGCTCTGCGACGACGAGGACGCCGACGACCTCATCGACGTCATCGTCAAGGCGGCGCAGACCGGCCGGATCGGGGACGGCAAGGTCTGGTGCGTCCCGGTGGACGTGGTCGCGCGGGTGCGGACCGGTGAACGCGGCCCGGGGGCGCTCTGACGGCGGGCCGCCCAGGCCCGGGCCGCCACGCCATGCCGGGACGGCGGGCCGCCGCCTTCGGCGCTGACCGTGCCCGGCGTGCCGCCGAGACCGACCGCTGGCTGGCTTCGCTGCTCGGCGACGAGGCCGGCGTGGCCCTGGTGGCCGTCGGCGGGTACGGCCGCCGCGAGCTGCTGCCCGGCAGCGATCTCGACGTGCTGCTCCTGCACGCGGGGCGGCCAGACATCTCCGTGCTGGCCGACCGGATCTGGTACCCGATCTGGGACTCGGGCACCCGCCTCGACCACGCAGTGCGCACCCCGCGTGAGGGGCGTGAGGTGGCGCGCGGCGACCTGCGCGCCGCGCTGGGGCTGCTTCACGCACGTCACGTCGCCGGCGACCCCGGGCTCACCACCGAGCTCCGCCTCGGGGTGCTGGCGGACTGGCGGGCGGCAGCCGGGGTCCGGCTGGCCGAGCTCCAGGCGCTGCACACCGAGCGCGCCCAGCGCAGCGGCGAGCTCGCCTTCCTGCTCGAGCCCGACCTCAAGGAGGCCAGGGGAGGCTTGCGCGATGCCAACGCCATCCACGCGGTCGCGGCCGCGTGGGTGGCCCCCGGGCCGGGGCCGCGCGTCCGCGCCGCGCATGAGTTCATCCTCGATACCCGGCACGCGCTGCATGAGGTGACCGGCCGCCGGGCCGACCGGCTGGTGCTGCAGGAGCAGGACGAAGTGGCGCGGGTGCTCGGGCTGGCCGACGCCGACGCGCTGCTGGGCTGGCTGGCCGGAGCCGGGCGCACCGTCGCCTACGCACTCGACCAGTCGTTCCGGCAGGCCCAGCGCAGCCGCGGTGCCCGCCCGGGTACCGGGCGGGCACGGTTCGGCCTGCCCGGTGCTGGTCAGCCCGGTGGCGGTCAGCACGGCGCCGGTCAGCACGGTGGCGGGCCGGGCCGGCGCGGATCTCCTCCCGTCAGCGCTCACCGCCGCCCGCTGGCCGAGGGCCTGGTCGAGCAGGACGGTGAGGTGGTGCTGGCCCGGTCCGCCGACCCAGCGACCGACCCGGTGCTGCCGCTGCGGGCGGCGGCCGCGGCCGCCCAGGCCGGGCTCGCGCTGGCCCCGCGGGCGCTGGCCCGGCTGGCCGGCTGCCCGTCGCTGCCGGTTCCCTGGCCGGACGAGGCGCGGGACGCGCTGGCCGCCCTGCTCGGCGCCGGCCAGGCGGCGATCGGCGTCTGGGAGGCGCTGGATCAGGAGGAGCTCGTCAGCCGCCTGCTGCCGGACTGGGAGCGGGTGCGCAACCGCCCGCAGCGCAACCCGCTGCACACCTTCACCGTGGACCGTCACCTGGTCGAGACCGCGGCCCGCGCCGCCGCGCTCACCCGGACCGTGGCCCGGCCCGACCTGCTGCTGATCGCCGCGCTGCTGCACGACATCGGCAAGGGCTGGCCCGGTGACCATCGGCTCACCGGCGAGGTGGTGGCGCGGGATACCGCGGCCCGGATAGGTCTGGGGGCAGTCGAGGCCGACCTGGTCGCCCGGGCGGTGCGCCATCATCTGCTGCTGCCGCAGACGGCTACCCGGCGCGATCTCGACGATCCGGTGACGGTCGCGCAGGTGGCGCAGGCCGTCGGGAGCCGGCCGCTGCTGGAGCTACTCCACGCGCTGGCGATCGCCGACGGCCAGGCCACCGGCCCGGCCGCCTGGAACGACTGGAAGGCGGGCCTGGTGAGCGAGCTCGTGCGGCGGGTCGGCGCGGCGCTGGGCGGCGAGCCGCCGCCCGCCCCGCTCCCGCTGCGGGCCGAGCAGATCGCGCTCGCCGCCGGGCGCGAGCCCGCGGTCATGGCGGCCGGGCCCGAGGTGACCGTGGTCGCGCCCGACCGCCCGGGCCTGTTGTGGCAGGCGGCGGGCGTGCTCGCCTCGCACCGGCTGGCGGTCCGTTCGGCGAACGCGACGTCGTGCGGCGACATGGCGGTGATCGCCTTCACGGTCGCGCACCAGTACGGCGAGCCGCCGGACGCGGTCCTGGTCACCGGCGACCTGCGCCGGGCGCTGACCGGCCAGCTCAATGTGGCCGAGCGGCTGCACCGGCGGGAGCAGGCGGCGGCCCGGCCCGGGGCCGGGGTGGCGCCGCCCACGGTCACGCTGGTCGACGACGCCTCGCACACGGCCACCGTGGTGGAGGTGCGGGCGCACGACGCACCGGGCCTGCTGTGGCGGATCGGCCGGGCGCTCGGGGAGTGCGGCCTCGATCTGCGGGCGGCCCGGGTGGAGACGCTGGGCGCCGAGGCGGTGGACGTCTTCTACGTGGTGGACGCCGGCGGCGAGCCGGTGAAGGACGCGGGCACCCGCGGCAAGATCGCCGCAGAGGTCCTAGGCGCGCTGGCTGGGTAGAAGCACCGGCCGCGCAGCAGCACCCGCTGGTCGGGGGGCGCCGGGCAGGAAGGCTCACCCGGGCAGGGTCACGGGATCCCTGGCGGGGGCCCGCACCGGATAGCCTGGGACGCGTGTTCGAGACTCTCTCCGACCGGCTGACCCAGGTCTTCTCCTCGCTGCGCGGGCGGGGCCGGCTGTCGGCCGCCGACATCGATGCCACCCTGCGCGAGATCCGCATCGCGCTGCTGGAGGCGGACGTCGCCCTGCCGGTGGTCAGGGAGTTCACCGCCCGGGTGAGGGAACGCGCCTCGTCGGCCGAGGTATCCGAGGCGCTGAACCCAGCCCAGCAGGTCATCAAGATCGTCCACGAGGAACTCATCACCATCCTCGGCGGCGAGGCACGGCGGCTGCGTTTTGCCAAGAATCCGCCGACTGTGATCATGCTGGCGGGCCTGCAGGGCTCGGGTAAGACGACGCTCGCCGCGAAGCTGGCGCTCTGGCTGCGCGAGCAGGGGAACACGCCGCTGCTGGTGGCGGCGGACCTGCAGCGGCCGAATGCGGTGCAGCAGCTCGAGGTGCTGGGCGAGCAGGCGGGGGTGCCGGTGTTCGCGCCGGAGCCGGGTAACGGCGTTGGCGACCCGGTCGACGTCGCGCGCCGGTCGCTGGACGAGGCGCGGCACCGCCTGCACAACATCGTCATCATCGACACCGCCGGGCGGCTGGGCATCGACGAGGAGATGATGCACCAGGCCGCGGCGATCAGGGATGCGACCGACCCGGACGAGATCTTGTTCGTGGTGGACGCCATGATCGGCCAGGACGCGGTGACCACCGCCCAGGCCTTCCTCGACGGGGTCGGCTACGACGGCGTGGTGCTGACCAAGCTGGACGGCGATGCCCGGGGTGGCGCCGCGCTGTCCATCGCCCAGCTCACCGGCCGCCCGGTGATGTTCGCCTCCACCGGGGAGAAGCTCGGGGACTTCGATCTCTTCCACCCCGACCGGATGGCATCGCGCATCCTCGACATGGGCGACATGCTCACCCTGATCGAGCAGGCCGAGCGGACGTTCGACGAAGAGCAGACCACGGCCATGGCCGGTAAGCTCGCCTCCGGCGAAGGCTTCACCCTGGAGGACTTCGTCGAGCAGCTGGCCATGGTGCGCAAGCTGGGCCCGATCGGGAACCTGCTCGGCATGCTCCCCGGCGCGGCCCAGAACCGGGAGCTGCTCAGCCAGATCGACGACAAGGACCTGGATCGCGCCGAGGCCATCGTCAACTCGATGACCCCGGCCGAACGGCGCAACCCCAAGATTCTCAACGGATCGCGCCGCGCCCGCATCGCCCGCGGTTCCGGCACCAGCGTGGGTGAGGTGAACAGCCTGGTCATCCGGTTCCAGGAAGGCCAGAAGACGATGCGCCAGATGTTCAGCTGCGGGGGCATGCCCGGCATGCCGCCGATCCCGGGGATGCGGCGCGCAACCAAGAAGGCCGCCAAGGGCCGGAAGGCGCCGGCCAAGAAGAAGCCCAAGGGCGGGCGCCCCGGCGCACCCCCACGGCCCGGCGGCGGCCAGGCCGGCAACCTCGTGGCCGATGGCCACGGCGCGGGCAAGGGCTCCCCCGAGCCGGCCCGGGGAGGGCCCCCCGGTGGCCTGCCCGCCGGGCTGGGCAAGCCGGGCGCGAGCGACGACCTGGCGGCCGGTCTGGAGGCACTGGCCCGGGGGAATCCCGGTTTCCTGGTCGTGCCGGAAGACGACCAGCCCAAGACCGGAACCACCCCCACCGACCTGCCGGCCGGCTTCGGCCGCTTCCGCCGCGGCAAGAGAGGCGACCGCTAGCCTCCGTCCTGGCCCTGACGCAAATCCGTCACATGCCGGCTCGGCCGGGAGCCGAGAGGTGGCCCGGGGGTGGCCCGGCGGCGCGGCGGAGCCTCAGGAGGCCGGCGCCTGGCCGGCCCCGGACACCCGGGCGATTACGCCTGCGGTCAACTCCTCTGGCACAATGACAGGGTTGTCACTACCGTTCCTCGGCCGTCGACGCCCTCTCTCGCTCGTCGGCCTTGGTCCATCCGGGTCATGCCGCCGGTCCTCACCTGGCGTGTTCACCGCCCGCAGCCGAGCTTTCATGGGAGAAGACCGCAGCCGTGGCTGTCAAAATCAAGCTCAAGCGCATGGGGAAGATCCGTGCGCCCTTTTACCGGATCATCGTCGCCGACGCCCGCACCAAGCGGGACGGCCGGGCGATCGAGGAGATCGGCAAGTATCACCCCAAGGCGGAGCCTTCGTTCATCGAGGTCAACTCGGAGCGGGCGCAGCACTGGCTCTCGGTAGGAGCGCAGCCCACCGACCCGGTCCGGCGGATCCTTGAGATCACCGGTGACTGGCAGAAGTTCAAGGGCCTGCCCGGGACCGAGGGAACGCTGAAGACCGCTGAGGCCAAGGCGGACAAGAAGGAAGCCTTTGCCGCGGCAGTGGCCGAGACCCTGAAGGCGGCCGACACCAAGCCGGACAAGGGCAGGGCCCGCAAGCCCGCCGCGACGGCGGACACCGCGAAGGCGGACACCGCGAAGGCGGACACCGCCAAGGCAGACACCGCCAAGGCAGACACCGCCAAGGCGAAGGACACCAAGGCGGCGTCCGGCAAGGCGGCCAAGACGGACGGCAAGCGGAGCGGCACCGGCAAGGCGGCCAAGGGCGCCGATGCAGCGGCCGCGGGCGCCGCGGCCAAGGGTGCCACCGCTTCCGCGGCGAGCGCGGCGGCCGAGGACGCCACGGCTCCCGCCGGGGACAGTGCGGCCCCGGCCGAGGACAGCGCGGCTCCCGCCGGGGACAGCGCGGCCCCGGCCGAGGACAGCGCAGCTCCCGCCAGGAACAGCGCGGCCCCGGCCGAGGACAGCGCGGCCTCCGCCGACGACACCGCCGCCCCCGCGGAGGACACAGCGTCTGCCGGTGGCAAGCAGGACAGCGAGGCGTGAGGTGCTGGAGGAGGCTCTTGAGCACCTGGTGAAGGGCATCGTGGATCATCCCGACGACGTCCGGGTGAACAGCCACGGCCTGCGCCGGGGCCGGGTCCTGGAGGTGCGGGTGCATCCGGACGACCTCGGCAAGGTGATCGGGCGCGGCGGGCGGACCGCCCGGGCCCTGCGGACGGTCATCGGGTCGCTGGCCGGCGGCCGTTACGTCCGGGTCGATCTGCTGGATGTGGACGAGGTCCGTTAGCTGAGCAAGCAACTGGGCGTCGGCCGGGTGGTCCGGCCGCACGGGATCCGCGGCGAGGTCTCGGTCGAGGTCCGGACCGACGATCCAGGCCAGCGTTTCGCCGTGGGTTCGGTGCTGGCCACCGATCCGTCCGACGCCGGGCCGCTGACCATTGCCTCCACGAGGTGGCACAGCGGGCGGCTGCTGGTCACCTTCGCCGGCATCGCCGACCGGACCGGGGCCGAGCCGCTGCGCGGTGTCTGGCTGACCGTGGACGCCGATCAGGCCGGCTCCCCCGGAGAGCCGGACGAGTTCCACGATCACCAACTGGTCGGGCTGACCGTGGTGACGACGGCCGGTGAGCAGGTCGGTGTCGTCACCGACGTGCGCCACCATGGCCAGGATCTGCTGGTGATCGAGCCGGCGGCCGGCTCGCACCGTCGTAGTGAGGTCCTGGTCCCGTTCGTGGCCGCGATCGCCGTGGACGTGGACGTGGCCAGTGGCCGGATGGTGATCGATCCGCCGGCGGGCCTGCTGGACCTGGGGTCGTGACCGGCCGTGCGCATCGACATCATCACTATCTTCCCGGAGTACTTCGGCCCGCTGCGGGTCTCGCTGCTCGGCAAGGCGGCGGAGCGCGGCATCGTCGAGTTCGAGGTGCACGATCTGCGCACGTGGGCGCACGGCACGCACCGCACCGTGGATGACACGCCCTTCGGCGGCGGGCCAGGAATGGTCATGACCCCCGGTCCCTGGGGTGAGGCACTCGACGCGGTGGCCGGCGCCTCGCCGGGGGCCCGGCTGGTGGTGCCCACCCCGGCAGGCATCCCCTTCCGCCAGGAGATGGCGGCCGCGTATGCGCGCCACCCCCATCTCGTTTTCGCCTGCGGCCGCTACGAGGGGATCGATGCCCGCGTCATCGAGGACGCCCGGACCCGGATGGCCATCGATGAGGTCAGCGTGGGTGACTACGTGCTCTCGGGCGGGGAGCCGGCCGCCCTGGTCATGATCGACGCCGTCGGAAGGCTGCTGCCCGGTGTGCTCGGGAACAGCGAGTCCGCTGCCGACGACTCCTTCGGCGCCGGCGCCGGACCCATGGCGGGCTTGCTGGAAGGCCCGGTCTTCACCAGGCCGCGGGTCTGGCGCGGGCGTGCCGTTCCTGATGTCCTGCTGTCGGGGGATCACGGGGCCATTGCGCGCTGGCAAAGGGACGAGGCGCTGCGCCGCACCGCGGCGTATCGCCCGGACCTGGTAGCGCGAATCGCTCCCGGCACCCTCGATGACCGTGACCGCCGGGTGCTATCGGAGGCTGGCTTTCCGGTTTGGGGCGAAGATATGGCACACTGAAACCCGCCCCTGCTGGCTCACCGAGCGCAAGCTCGCCGAGCGGAGCGCTTCCCCGGCGCTGCAAGGGGATTACCGACAGACAGCTCAGACCGAACTGCACGTGCCCGTCCGTGCGCGCGTGAGTCTCAACCGAGGAACGCCAGCCATGCACACCGCGATCACCGACTTGGAGCAGGCCCAGATCCGCTCCGATATCCCGGACTTCCGGCCGGGAGACACACTCAAGGTGCACGTCCGCGTGGTCGAGGGCAGCCGGTCCAGGATCCAGGTTTTCCAGGGCGTGGTCATCCGGCGCCAGGGCGGCGGTGCCAGGGAGACCTTCACCGTCCGTAAGATCAGTTACGGCGTCGGGGTGGAGCGCACCTTCCCGGTGCACAGTCCGTCGATCGACAAAATCGAAGTGGTCACCCGGGGCCGGGTGCGCCGGGCCAAGCTCTACTACCTGCGTTCGCTGCGCGGCAAGAGGGCCCGGATCAGGGAGCGGCGCGAGACGCCAGCGCGCTAGCAGGCGCCACCTCGTCGCGGCGGTCGCGGATGTCCGGCCACGATGGGAAAGGCACCGCCGGCGGAGAGCAGGGCGGCGCGACGGCGGGTACCGGCCAGGCCCCGCCTCGGCCCGTCCGCCCGGCCCGGCCGGGGCCGCGCTCGCGCGGCCGTCTCCTGCGCGACTTCCTCCTGCTTATCGGCCTCGCGGTCCTGTTCACGGTCCCGGCCAAGGCCTTCGTGGCACAGGCCTTCCTGGTCCCCACCGGATCCATGGCCGACACCTTGCGCCCCGGCGACCGGGTGCTGGTCAACAAGCTCGTCTCTCACTTCGGGGGCGTGCGCCGGGGCGACATCGTCGTGTTCAGCGGCACCGGGTCGTGGGGGCCGGCGCCGCCACGGGCGGCCAGCCCGCTGGCCCGCTGGTACCGTGACGCGCTGACGGCGACGGGCCTGGCCAGCGACGGGACCGACTACATCAAGCGGGTCATCGGTCTCCCGGGAGACCGGGTGGCCTGCTGCGACGCACGCGGACTCATCACCGTCAACGGGGTCCCGCTGCACGAGGGGGATTATCTGTACCCCGGTGAGCGGCCATCCGACCAGCCCTTCCACGTGACCGTGCCGCCCGGGCGGCTGTGGGTGATGGGAGACCACCGGGCGGACTCGGATGACTCGCGCGGCCACCGGAACGACCCGGGGTCCGGGACGATACCGGCGAGTGCGGTGGTCGGCCGCGCCTTCCTCATCGTCTGGCCGCCCGCCCATCTGGGCTCTCTGCCCACTCCCGCCGCCTTGTCCCGGCCGTCGCTGCACGGCGAGGCCGGGAGGCCGGCCGGGCGCGCCCGCGTCGCAGCGCTGCGTGGCCGGCGCTAGGCTCAATCCGATGAACGAAGAGCGGGGCACGCGCGGCGACCGTGGTGCCGAGGCCGGTCCGGACACCTCCGATGGCCATCAGGCGGGCCCGGCTCTTGAGCGCGGTGGCAAGGCTTCGGGCCGGGCGGGTGCCGATGGCTGGGCAGGTGCCGGCGGGCCGGCTGGCGACGGTGTACGTGGCGGGCCTGGCCCGGCCGGGCAGCAGGGCGGCAAGCGCTCGAAGAGAAGGTCGTGGTGGGTCGAGCTGCCGATCCTGCTGGCGTTCGCATTGATCCTGGCGCTGCTCATCAAGACCTTCGTGGTCCAGGCGTTCTTCATCCCTTCGTCGTCAATGGAGAACACCCTGGAGATCGGCGACAAGGTGCTGGTCAACAAGATGATCTACGATTTCCGCCCGATTCACCGCGGCGACGTCGTGGTCTTCAACGGGGAAGGCTCCTGGGATCCGGTGACGTCCCAGGCGACGCCCCCGCTGGAGAGGATGTGGAACGCGATCTCCGGCCTGTTCGGCACCGCCCCCGGGGTACACGACTACATCAAGCGCGTGATCGGGGTGCCCGGCGACCATGTGGCGTGCTGTGACGCACGGGGCCGGATCACGGTCAACGGGGTGCCGCTCAACGAGAAGTCCTACCTCTACCCGGGCAACCCCCCATCTACGAGCAGGTTCAACATCATCGTGCCGCCCGGGCGCCTGTGGGTGATGGGGGATCACCGCAGCGTGTCGTTCGACTCCCGAGGGCATGAGCAAGATCCGGGGAACGGTACCGTCCCGGAGGACCGCGTGGTCGGGCGCGCGTTCGTGATCGTCGCCCCGGTCAGCAGGTGGAGGGTGCTGCCCATCCCGGCCACGTTCCAGCAGCCTCAGCTGGCCCGGGCCGCCGCGCTGGCGCCCGCCCCGGCCGGACGGGCTGCCCTGACCGGCCTGATGGCCCCGGCAGTGCCGCTGGGACTCGGCCTCACCGGTGCGTTCCCGCTCACCTTGATCCAGTTGCGGCGGCGGCGGCTGGCCGGCTCGCTGCGGCACGGGCGTCTGGGACGAGGCCGTCCCGGGAGCGGCCGCTGGGCGCGCGGCGGCCCTGGGCGCGCCGGGCCGAGGCGCGGCCGTCCCGGGCCGGAGTGACGGCATGCTGGTGCCTCCGGTGCGGCACCCCGGCTACACCCCCCGGCGTGCGGCAGGCCTGACCGGATACGAGCGGGTGCTCGCCCGGGCCGGCTTCGTGCAGGTAGCCGGGATCGACGAGGCGGGCCGCGGTGCCTGCGCCGGCCCGCTGGTGGTGGCGGCGGTCATGCTGGATCCGCGCCGGCGGTCCGGCATCGGTGATATCGCGGATTCCAAGTCGCTGACGGCTGCCGCCCGTGAGGAGGCCTACCGGCAGGTGATGGCGCTGGCCGTGTCCTGGCATGTGGTGGTCATACCGTCGGAGGAGATCGACAAGACGGGCCTGCACGTTTGCAACATCGCCGGGATGCGCCGGGCCCTGGCGGGCCTGTCGCCGCAGCCGGAGTACGTGCTCACCGACGGTTTCCCGGTGCGCGGCCTGGGCGTCCCGGCGCTGGCCATGTGGAAGGGCGATGAGGTGGCCGCATGCGTGGCCGCCGCATCGGTCGTGGCCAAGGTCACCAGGGACCGGCTCATGCGTGACCTCCACACCCGGTACCCGGCGTATGGGTTCGCCCGGCACAAGGGATATTCCACGCGGAGCCACATGCGGGCGCTCACCACCCACGGGCCGTGCCCGGAGCACCGGCGCTCCTTCGCGAACGTCGGTGGCGTGGCCCGCGACCCCGACGATCTGGAGGCGCCCGACTCTACGGACCTGGAGCCACCCGGCCCAGCGGAGCTGGAGGAGCCCGGCCCCACGGGGCTGGAGGAGCCCGGCCCCACGGGGCTGGAGGCGCTTGACCCTACGGACCTGGACGCGCCCGGCCTCACCGGCCTGGAGGCGCCCGATCCCGCGGACCTGGAGGCCGGTGATCTTCCATGCCTGGAGAATTGACCTATGGTTGATCTCATCTGGGCCGAAGCTCCCGTCGCTGCCTGAGGAGGTGACCATGAGCGCGGAGGACCTGGAGAAGTACGAAACCGAGATGGAGCTGCAGCTCTATCGGGAGTACCGGGACGTGGTGAAGCTCTTCACGCACGTGGTGGAGACCGAGCGGCGGTTCTACCTGACCAATCAGGTCGAGCTGAACGTCCGCACCGCCGACAACGGCGAGGTCTTCTTCGAGGTCACGATGCGGGATGCCTGGGTATGGGACATGTACCGGCCTGCCCGTTTTGTGAAAAATGTAAGGGTCGTCACGTTCAAGGACGTCAACGTCGAGGAACTGGCCCAAAGCGACCTGGAACTGCCCGAACCCGACTAGGGAACGGCGGCGGGCGGATCTCCGGCCCGCCGCGACCGCATCGGCCCGCGGCAGCCGCATCGGCCCGCCAGGCGGCCAGGCGCCGCAGATCCCCCTCTCATGAAAGCAAGAGCCAGCGACAAACTGGCTCCTGCCCTCCACAGCTAGCCCGGCTCGGCCCGGCCCCTCCACAGCGAAACAACTGACCGCGCGGGCATCCCCCGCCGTCCGGCAGCGTCGTCGGCGGAGGTGATGTCCGGTGAACGCTAAGAACAACCTGGGCCGATGCGGCGAGCAGGCTGCCGTGGAATACCTGGAACGGGCCGGGTTACGGATCCTCGACCGCAACTGGCGGTGCACGGAAGGCGAGATCGACATCGTGGCGGCCGAGCGCCAGGTGCTGGTGATCTGCGAA
Source organism: Streptosporangiaceae bacterium (assembly GCA_035473755.1). Lineage (GTDB taxonomy): Bacteria > Actinomycetota > Actinomycetes > Streptosporangiales > Streptosporangiaceae > UBA9676. The sequence continues at coordinate 6,888 of DATINY010000022.1, read as the reverse complement.
GTCAAGACGCGGTCCAGCACCACGTACGGCAGCCCGTTCGAGGCCATCACCCGGAGCAAGCGCGCCCGGCTGCGACGGCTCGCGGTCCGGTGGCTGGTCGCGCACGGCGTGCTCTTCGACGAGGTGCGCATCGACGTGATCGGGCTGGTCCGGGATGAGTCGGGTCATTACCAGCTCGAGCACGTGCGGGGGGTGGGGTAGGTGCCGGTGGCGCGCACCCATTCCATCGCTCTGGTCGGGGTGGAAGGCCACCCGGTGGAGATCGAGAGCGACATCGAGAACGGGCTGCCCGGGCTGCTGCTTGTTGGCCTGCCTGATACCGCGCTGCGCGAGGCCCGTGACCGGATCCGTGCCGCCATCATCAACAGCGGTGAGCAATGGCCCCAGCGGCGGATCACGGTCGGGCTCTCGCCGGCCAGCCTCCCGAAGCGGGGCAGTGGCTTCGATCTGGGCATCGCCATCTCGGTCCTGGCCGCCGCCGGCACTGTCCCGGCCGCCGCCATCGAGGGGGTTAATTTTCTGGGTGAACTGGGGCTGGATGGGCAGCTTCGGCCGGTATGTGGAGTTCTTCCCGCCGTGGCGGCCGCAGTAGCTGCCGGGTTCCACAAGGTCGCTGTCCCAGAGATCAGTGCACCAGAGGCCACCCTGGTGCCAGAGGTGGCGGTGCTTGGAGCCCCCACCCTGGGTGCCCTGCTGGCCTGGCTGCGAGGCGAGCCCGAAGCCGGGCACGACGTCACTGTGCGAATGTCCGGCGAGGGCGCTGACGTTCAGCCGAATCGGACAGACCCCCAAGGGTCCGCAGGTCTGGGGGGTGCGATCGGCCCGCCCGGCTCACGGGGCGAGGCGGGCGGCCGTCCCGACTTGGCCGACATTCTCGGCCAGCCGGCTGCACGCCGTGCTGCGGAGATCTGCGCGGCCGGTGGCCATAACCTCTCGCTCATGGGGCCGCCGGGTACAGGCAAGACCATGCTGGCCGAGCGGATCCCGACCATCCTGCCTACTCTGGACCGCCCGGCTGCACTCGAGGTCACAGCGATCCATTCTGTGGCAGGGACTCTGCCCGCAAGTAGCCCACTGATGACTGAGCCTCCGTTTTGCGCACCCCATCACACCGCGACTAAAGCGGCGATCGTGGGGGGCGGCACTGGCATCATCCGGCCGGGCGCGGCGTCCCTCGCCCACCAGGGATGTCTGTTCCTCGACGAGGCGCCCGAATTCGGCAGGGATGTGCTAGATGCTTTAAGGCAGCCACTGGAGTCGGGCGAGGTGGTGATTGCCCGGCTGGGCCTGACGGCCCGCTTCCCGGCTCGGTTCACGCTCGTGCTGGCAGCCAATCCTTGCCCGTGCGCGAAAGGCCCTGCCTCGGGTGCCCACTGCACGTGCACACCGACAGAACGACGGCGCTATCTGGCCCGGCTGTCCGGCCCGCTGCTTGACCGGGTAGACGTCAAGGCCGGTTTCCTGCCGGTGAGCCGGGCCGAACTGCTCAGCGACCGCGGTTTCACCGAGCCGAGCTCGGTGGTGGCGAAACGGGTGGAAGCCGCCCGGGACCGGGCCGCCGTCCGGCTCCGGCACAGCCCATGGCGGCTCAACGCCGAGATCCCCGGCCGGGACCTGCGGCGCAGCTTCGCGCCGGGCCCGGGAGCGCTCGCGCCGCTGGAGCGAGCCATTGACCTGGGTGAGATCAGCGCCCGCGGGGTGGACAGGGTGATCCGGGTGGCCTGGACGCTGGCCGATCTCGCGGGCGTGACCCGGCCCACCGTCGATGAGACCAGCTACGCGCTCGGGTTGTGGCTGGGGGTGGGTGGTGACTGAGGTCAGCGACGAGGAGCGGCTGGCCCGGGCCGCCCTCACCTGCGTGGCCGAGCCGGGCGATCCGGTCATGGGCGCCCTGCTGCGCAGCTGCTCCCCGGCCGAGATCGTGACCGCCCTCGTCCGTGGGCGGGTGCCGGTGCCGGCCGCCGGGGCAGCCGGACCGGGCCGGGACCGCCCGCCGGGACTGGACCAGGATGGGGCGCCGGCACTGGACCAGGATGGGGCGCCGGCACTGGACCAGGATGGGGCGCCGGCACTGGACCAGGATGGGCCGCCGGGACCGGCCTGGGACGGCTTGCCGGGGCTGGACTGGGCCCGGCTGCCAGGACTGGACCAGGATGGGGCGCCGGCACTGGACCAGGATGGGGCGCCGGCGCCGGCCTGGGACGGCTTGCCGGGGCTGGACCGGGCCCGGCTGCCAGGACTGGACCGGGCCGGCCTGCCGGGGCTGGACCGGGCGCTGAGCAGGTGGGCCGGCCGGCTGGGCGGGGCCCCAGGGGAGCCCGACCTGGATGCCTGGCGGCAAGCCGGGATCCGGTTGGTGTGCCCGGGCGATCCCGAATGGCCAAGCCAGCTCGAGGTCCTCGGCGACGCCCGGCCGTGGGGGCTGTGGGTGCGGGGGAGCGGGGACCTCCGCTATGCGTGCCTGCGCTCGGTATCGGTCGTGGGCACCCGGGCGGCGACCGCGTACGGCTCGCACGTGTGCACCGACATGGCCGCGACGCTGGCCGAGCGGGGGTGGACCGTTGTATCCGGCGGGGCGTTCGGCATCGACGGCTGCGCCCACCGCGGCGCGATCACGGCCGGTGGGGTGACGGTCGCCGTCTTTGCCTGCGGCGTCGATCGCGACTATCCGGCGGGCCACCACGGGCTCTTCCGCGATATCCGCGCGGAGGGGGCGACCGTGAGCGAGTGGCCGCCCGGCCGCATGCCCACCCGCCCCGGGTTCCTGGTCCGCAACCGGGTGATCGCCGCGCTCAGCCGCGGCACCGTGGTGGTGGAGGCGGCACGGCGCAGCGGCGCGCTGAACAGTGCCCGCCACGCTCGTGACCAGGGCCGCCCGCTGATGGCGGTGCCGGGGCCGGTGACCTCCACGCTGTCGGCGGGCTGTCACGACATCATCCGTGACTGGGGTGCCATCTGCGTCACCGGTGCGTGGGACGTGATGGAGGTGCTCTCGTTTCCCGGCGACGAACCGCCGGGCCGCGCCCGTGGCCCGGTGCTGCCCCGCGACGCGCTGGACCCGGTGACACGGCAGGTGCTGGAGGCGGTCCCCGCCCGGGCGGGGCGCGGGCCGGCCAGGATCGCGGTGGTGGCGGGCGTCGGCTTCGACACGGCCATGCGCTGCCTCGGCGCGCTCGCGGCGGCTGGCTTCGTCGAGCGCAGTGACCGTGGCTGGCGGATACGCAGGGGGCCGGCGGGACACGCCCGTGAATGAGGCCCGGGCTGCCCGGACCGCGCCTCCCGGTGCCGCACACTGGGTCCATGGAGGAGCCAGAGCCGGGACCTGCACCGCCGGAGGCGGGACACGCGGCACCGCCCGGGCCTGCGCCGCTGCCGGAGCACATGCAGGCCGCACTGGACGGATTCGGGCATCACCTGGTGGCGGCGCGCGGGCTGTCCCCGCATACGGTGCGCGCCTACCGAGTGCACCGGCCCCGATGACCACGACATCAGCGTCCACCAGGCCAGTGTTCCCCTTTCACCGCGGACCTCCCGTGGCAGAACGACCGGAATCCCTATGTGAGCCGCCCACGCTCGTCACTGCGCAGCGCCAAGACGCCTGAGTCGGCTCACCGGCCTGCTTTCCCGGGCAGACCGACCTCCGCGTCGCCCGCCGCCCGTTCGAGGCCAGCGGCACTCTGAACCGCGGGGAATGGGGCCTGACCTGGAACATGCCCATCGACGGCGGGCTGCTGGTGTCAAAGGAGATCCGAATCGAGATCGACCTCGAAGCGGTGCTCCAGCCATAGGCGGGCACCCAGGGCGGAGCGCCGCCAGCGGGCCCCTAGTAAATATCGAGCAAACATGCAGCAATCGGGCGAACCACGCAGCGCCGGCGGGCCGTGTCAGGGATGTAGGCGCGCCCGCCACTCCCCGCACACAACAAACCGAAAGGACAACTCGTGTCGTTCACTACCCGGGCGGGGGCCGGGCTCGCGCTGCTCGCCGCGCTGGTCGCAGGCTGCGGCACCGCCGCAGCAAGCCACTCCGCCGCGCCCAAGCCGACCCGCATGCTGCACAGTCATCACGCTTCTCCGCCGACGGAGGCCGCGGCCGCCTCGCCCGCCGAGCATTCGCCGACCCCCATGGCGCACCATCACCGCCATCATCACCACCATGCCCAGCCGCAGGTCGTGGTCACCCCGCCGCCTCCGCCAGCACCACCACCACCTCCGCCAACCATGGCGCCGCCTATGACCGCCAACCCGATCCCGCAGGGCAACGGCGGTGATCAGGACGGCGACAACAACGGCGGCCCCAGCGACGGCGACGGCAACGTCTAGCTGACGGCCATCGCAGGCCACGCGCGGCGGAGCAGGGGCGTCACCCGCGCTTGCTCCGCCCGCGCAGCGCCGCCGAGCACAGCGACGTACTCAGAACGCTAACCGCGATGATCACCAGCGCGGCTTTGCCGCGGAACGCAGGGGACCGGCGGGACACACCCGCGAATCCGGCGGGACACGCCCGTGAGTGAGGTCCGGGCTGCGCGGGCCGCGCCTCCTGGTGCCGCACACTGGGTCCATGGAGGAACCAGAGCCGGGACCTGCACCGCCGGAGGCGGGACACGCGGCACCGCCCGGGCCTGCGCCGCTGCCGGAGCACATGCAGGCCGCACTGGACGGATTCGGGCATCACCTGGTGGCGGAGCGCGGGCTGTCCCCGCATACGGTGCGCGCCTACACCGGCGACCTCCGGTCCCTCCTGGAGCACGCGGCGCAAGGCGGCATCACGGCGCCGGACGGGCTGGACATTACGGTCCTGCGGCGCTGGCTGGCCGGCCAGCACGGCACCGGCCACGCCCGTGCCACCCTGGCCCGCCGGGCCGCGGCCGCCCGTGCGTTCACCGCCTGGGCCTGCGCCGGTGGCTGGCTCCGCCGCGATCCCGGCCCGCTGCTCGGGACGGCGAAGATCCCGCGCCGCCTCCCCCAGGTACCGCGTCAGGACCAGATGGCCGCGGTCCTGTCCGCGGCCGGGTCCGTCCCCCGGAGCAGCGGTGCCGGAGGCCAGGACAGTGACGGAGGCCAGGACAGCAGCGACGGAGGCCGCAATAACGGCGACGGAGGCCAGGACAGCAGCAGCGGCCGGGATAACGGCGGAGGCCGGGACAGCGGCGGAGGCCGCAATAACCCTGGCGGGGGCCGGGATGCTGGCGGCGATGGGCAGAACGGCACGCGGGGGACGGAGGCGGAACTGGCCCTCCGCGACGCCGCGATCATGGAGTTGCTGTACGCGACCGGCATCCGGGTCAGCGAGCTGTGCGGCCTCGACGTCGACGATCTCGATGAGGGGCGGAACACGGTCCGGGTGCTCGGCAAGGGCGGGCGGGAACGCACGGTGCCCGTCGGGCTGCCCGCGGTCCGGGCGGTGGCGGCCTGGAAGCGGGCCGGCCGCCCGGCGCTCGCCCACCTCGGCAGCGGCCCCGCCCTGTTCCTCGGAGCGCGCGGCCGCCGCCTCGATCCCCGGACCGCGCGCCGGGTCGTGCATGCCCGCCTGGCCGCGGTGGTCGGCGTGCCCGACTCCGGCCCGCACGGGCTCCGGCATGCGGCCGCCACCCATCTGCTGGAGGGCGGCGCCGACCTGAGGAGCGTGCAGGAGATCCTCGGCCATGCCTCGCTGGCGAGCACGCAGATCTACACCCACGTTTCGGTCGAGCGGCTGACGGCCGCCTACCGGCAGGCCCACCCCCGGGCATAGACCCGGCCTGCCGGCTACCGAGCAGCCCGAACTCCCAGGACCAGGTAGACTACGGGGCGGTCGGGAAGGCCTGTGCGCCACGGCGTGCACGGCTTCCGGCCTAATTCGCGCGTCCGCCTGCCGCAAGGCAGACCCGGCCGGACTTCCGGCGGGGCGCACCTCATCGGTCTGCGGGTTCGGCCCGCAGTGAGGTTCGCACGGTCGCCAGGACCAACCGAGCGCGCCCGTGCCCACGGACACGGCGCATGAACAGGAAAGGGGACACCGGGATGGCACCGGTCGTCACCATGCGGCAGCTCCTCGAGAGCGGCGTCCACTTCGGGCACCAGACCCGGCGGTGGAACCCGAAGATGAAGCGCTTCATCTTCGCCGAGCGCAACGGCATCTATATCATCGACCTGCAGCAGTCGCTCGACTTCATCGACCGCGCCTACGAGTTCATCAAGGAGACGGTCGCCCACGGCGGGACCGTCCTCTACGTCGGCACCAAGAAGCAGGCGCAGGAGGCCATCGCCGAGCAGGCCCGCCGGGTCGGGATGCCGTTCGTCAACCAGCGCTGGCTGGGCGGCATGCTGACCAACTTCTCCACCGTCTACAAGCGGCTGCAGCGGCTCAAGGAACTCGACGAGATCGACTTCGAGGACGTCGCCGGCTCCGGGATGACCAAGAAGGAACTCCTGCACCTGCGCCGCGAGCGGGACAAGCTCGACCGCTCCCTCGGCGGCATCAAGGACATGGCCCGGACGCCGAGCGCGCTGTGGATAGTGGACACCAAAAAGGAGCACATCGCCGTCAGCGAGGCACGCAAGCTCGGCATCCCGGTGATCGCCATCCTCGACACCAACTGCGACCCCGATGAGGTCACCTACCCGATCCCGGGGAACGACGACGCGATCCGCAGCGTTTCCCTGCTGACGCGGGTGGTGGCCGATGCCGTCGCGGACGGGCTGATGGCACGGGCCGGCGCCGCGAACGGCGAGGACAAGCCGGCCGCCCCCGGGGAATCCGGCCAGCTGGGCGCCGAGGAACCGCTGGCGGAATGGGAGCGCGAGCTCCTCGAGCACCAGCCCAGCTCCGCCGAGGCAGCTCCGGAGGCCACCGCTGAGGCAGCTCCGGAGGCCACCGCTGAGGCAGCTCCGGAGGCCACCGCTGAGG
>DATINY010000021.1:0-2391 GCA_035473755.1 Streptosporangiaceae bacterium | reverse complement strand
CAGCGCTCGTGGCTGACTGGGCGGCCCGGCGGAAGGCCGCCGCGCAGCTGGTGACAAGCCCCCGGATCCAGGCCGGGACCGCCGCCCGGCAGGAACTCCTCACCGGGAAGGTGGACTCCCGTCTCCTGATCACGCTCGCGGCGCTAGCCGTTTCGTATCCGGTGCACGTGGCGTCGTTCGGTGACGGTGCCCCCGGCGCCGCTGCGGCCATGCCCCTGCGGGAGATGGAAATTGCCGGAACGGGCAGCCCGGCGTACCGCGCTGCTGAGCTGCGGCACATCCGCTCTTCGCTCCTCGCGCAGCATTCTGTGTTCCTGCCCGCGCACGTGAACCTGGTGCGACTGGCCGGCGGCGCAGCGCTGCGAATCGAATTTGGCGCGCCGAGCCCGCTGGGGCTGCTGATCGGCCGCCCGGTGACTCAGTGATCAAGCAAATGGCCAGCCGGGCCTGCGGGCTCCCGGGCCGGTAGGGAGGGTAAGGACATGAAACTACGCGCTGTGGCGGCACTTGTCCCGTTGTCGCTCGCTCTGGTCCTGGTGGGAGCCGCGCCACCCGCGGCCGCACAATCCACCGGGTGGATCCGCTGGGGCAACTGGTCGCCCAGCGCCCCCAATTTCGACATCTACCTCAACTCGTTCGGCGGCAGCGGGATGACCGTGATCAGGCACGTCCGCTACGGCCACGTCTCGGCTTACCGGGGCATCCCCACCGGCCAGTACACGGTCGCGATGCGGGACAGTGGCGCCCCGGCGACCACCCCGCCGGCGCTGTCGGCCAGCGTTCAGATCGCACCCGGGATGGCCTACACGATCGTGAGCATGGGGGCCCCATCTCACCTCGGCGTCCAGGTGCTGAAAGAGAGCATGATGTCAAGCCCGGGCAAAGTGCTCGTGCGGGTCGTCCAGGAGTCGGTGGCACAGCACCGGGTTACCGTCAACGCCGACGGCCGGGCACTCGGCGGCGCGCTGCAACTCGGCAGCTATACCGGCTTCCTGGCTCTGAGCCCCGGCTGGCAGGCCTTCCGCGCCACCGGTTACAGCGCAGCGGCCAGCCGGCGCCTGTTCCTGCGCGCCAACACCATCCACACGCTCGTCGTGCTCGACAACCAGGGTGGCCTGCGGATCCACAGCCTGCAGGACGCCGTGGGCAGCCAGGCCATGCCGATCGGTGGCGCCGCGACCGGCTTGGGGGGCACCGCGCCGAAGCCGGGCACCTCGCCGGCCCCGTGGCTGGCGATCATGGCCGGCGGCGGGCTGCTGGCCGCGCTGGGCATGATCAGGCTGCGGCGGAATCGCCGCCGTGCGGCCCACGCCGTCACCGGCAGGTGACCGGCGCCCCGCCGAGCATCCCGAGATCGACGTCTTCTGCGCCCACGACCCGGCCCCGCTGGTCTCACCCTCCGCGCGCTTCGCCGCGCGCATCTGACGGCCGTAACCCCGCCTCCCGCGAGTTGACCACGGCTACCGGGCGGGACAGGGTCGTGCCATGGATGGTCTGCCGCTCGACGCCCTGATCACCCGGATGCTGGCGAGGTCCCCGTTCGATTACCGGGTGGCCGACGGCGACTCCGAACGCGAGATCGCCTACCGGCTGCGCGGAGGCGCCGTGCTCGACTGCGGATGGTGCACCGCAAGCGATCTCCCCGGCGGGATGGAGCGTGACGAGTATGACGACCGCGCCATCCATGTCATCGGGTGGGACGGGGACGTCGCGATGAGCACGGGCCGGGTCGTGCCCCCGCCCGGATTGCCGACGGAAGAGGCCTGCGGGATCGTCGTGGAGCCACACGGTGGGGTGGTGGACGTGGGCCGGATGTGCGTGGCGCCCAGCCACCAGAGCCTGGAGCACGCGGCGTTCATCGGTCTCATGTGCCGGCTGTACCTGGTGATGCGCGAGCGGGGCTACCGGTTCGCCTGCGGGATGATGTCGCCCCCGGCCCGCGCCATGATGGGCCTGTTCGGCCTCCAGCTGGAGATCCTCGGCCCAGAACGGGCGTACTGGAACGAGTCGCGGGCACCGGTGCGGTTCAGCCTGATGAGCGCGACCAGGCTGCTGGCCGGATCCCAGGATCAGCCGGCCGAGCCCCCGGCGGCCAGGACGAGCGTGGTGTTGGCGCCGCCGAAGCCGAACGAGTTGGACAGCGCATAGCCCAGCGGCGCCTGGCGTGGCGTGCCCTGGACGATGTCGAGGTCGAAGCCGGGATCGATGGTGCGCAGCCCGGCCACCGGGGGCACCAGCCGATGCCGCAGGGAGATCAGGCTCACGATCGCCTCCACCGCCCCGGACCCGGCGATCATGTGGCCCGTCGAGCCCTTGACGGCCATGACCGGGGGACAGGACCCCGCGAACAGCGCCGCGAGGGCGGCTGCCTCGGCGCGGTCGTTCAGCACC
>DATINY010000020.1:0-17507 GCA_035473755.1 Streptosporangiaceae bacterium | reverse complement strand
CGGCGGTTCGGCGGCCAGCCGCTGGATCAGCGCCTCGGCCTCCCCCGCCCGGTCCATCATGAACAGCGCCCGCGCCAGCTGCGCCCGCGGATCGACGTCGGCCAGGCCGCCGTCCTCCAGCGCGCGCATGAACCCGTTGGCCGCCTCGGCGGGATCGTCGGCGAGCAGCCACTGTTCCCCCGCCCGGGTGTAGGCCTCGGCCCGTGGCATCGCCGGGGTCTGGGTCCCGGTATCGGCGAGCATGGTCATCTGCTGCGCCGCGGCCCGGTGATCGCCGGTGAGCGCGGCGTCGAATTCGATCGCGTCAAATGCCTCGCGACTTAGCACTCCCACGTCAAACAAGGTACCCACCGTGGCGGGAGCCCAACGCGGCGAAGAGGGTTCCGCTGGCGGATGTGTGCGCTGGCATGTAACTCCCAGGAGACGGAGGTGCCGCCGGACGGCGGGAAGATCGCGGCGACGCTGGTTCCCTGCGGTCGCGTGCCGCTCTCAATGACGAGCTCTCTCCAGGGCGTCCCAGAAGCCCCGCCGCAGCGCGTGGCGGACCTCGTCGTGCAGCAGAGAGTCGATCGGCAGCGCCGAATCCTGCAGCAGCCTGGCTTCCAGGTCGGAGGGCATGCGTGGCTTGCGCGCGAGAACGGCCTCTAGCCACAGCGCGGGCGCGTCCCGGGCGACCGATTGCCCGAAGTTGAAGCCCTCACCGTGGGCCGCCTGTACCGCGTCGGCCAGGGAGACCGACGTCTGCTGCGGCACCAGCTGGGATGCGGCAGGCTGCTGCCCGGCATACATGCCCTGCTGCGGGGGCATATACGGCGCCCCGGCGGCCATCTCAGGCTGGTCGGCGGGCGGACCGGGGAACTGCTGGGCCTGGACCGCCTGCTGGTTCTGCGGCCCCCGTGTAAACCGCCCGGTAGCGGCGGCCTGGGCCCGCGCCGCACCACGCCCCTGCTGTGCGGCCGGGCCGGCTGGCCCGCCCGGTCCCGGTGGGCCGCCCGGCGCCTGCTGCATCGGGACGACTCCCGCTGGCCCGGCCTGACCGGGCATGGGGCCCGGGAGTCCCGCCAGCGCGGGAGCGGGCTGCGCGCCACCCGTGGCCTGATGTGGGCCTGCCGGGCCGGGGCCTCCTGGCCCGGCCATGGCCTCCGGGCCAGGGCCCTGGTAGGCGGGTGGTGCCGGGTAGACCGGCTGCTCCGCCGGCATGCCCGGGGGGGCCTGGGGCTGCTGGGGGACCTGAGGGGCCTGGGGGATCTGAGCGCCCGCAGGACCGCCCTGGTGCGGCGCCATGCCCGGATGAGCCTGCTGGACCAAGGGTGCCTGCATCCCGGGCTGGCCGGGCATCGCGTGTTGCCCCGGCATCGCTGGCTGGCCGGGCACCATCTGCTGTCCTGGCACCATCTGCTGGCCAGGCTGACCGGGCATCACCTGCTGGCCGGGCACCATCTGCTGACCGGGCACCATCTGCTGACCGGGCATCATCTGCTGGGCGGCCACCACTTGCTGGCCGGGTGCCACCTGCTGGCCGGGTGCCATCTGCTGGCCGGGTGCCATCTGCTGGCCGGGTACCGCCTGCTGGCCGGGCGCCGCCTGCTGGCCCATTGGTGCCGCCGCGACGGGCTGCTGCCCGGGGTGGGGTGCGGCCGGCATGCCGGTGGCACCCTGGCCGGCGGCGGCGTTGCGGCCCCTCCGCTGGCGCGCCGGCAGCGGCTGCTGGGCGGCCGGCTGGCCGGCCATCCCGAGTGCGTCGGCGGGCTGCGCCATGCCCGGCTGCACCGGCATGGGCCCGGAGGTCGGAGCCGCTTGACTCTGCGCAGGCGCGGGCTGGCCGGCCGGCATAGCGGGCTGGCCGGTGGGGGCGGCCGGCTGGGCCGTCATGCCCGCCTGCTGCTGCATGCCAGGCATGGCCGCCGCGCCCGGCGGCATGCCCTCGGCCGGAGCCTGCGGGGCATTCCGGGACCGCCTTGGCTGCGGCGCCTGCTGTTCAGGTGGCGCCATGCCGGGCGGGCCGGAGGGGCCGGCCGGCTGCTGGGCGCCGGGCTGTCCGTTCATGGCCGGCTGCGCGGTGCGCTGGTACTCGGCGATGACGGGCGCGGTGTAGATCTCAGGCGGTGCCGGGCTCGACCCGGCGGGCAGTGCCTGCTGATGGCCAAGCGGGCCGACCGGCCCGTGACCGTTGGTCAATGCCCGGCCCGGATAGGCCCCGGCGCCCTGCCGCTCGTCATCGTGGAGCGGCTCCGCGCCCACCACAAGGTCTACGTAAGGCCGCAGGTGTGCCTCACCGATCTCGACGATTTCGTCGCATTCCTGCCGGAGGGCGCGGGAGACGGTCCAGTTGCCGTCCACCGTGATGTGGACCAGGGTGACCCGGAGGCCAAGATCCTGGACGTCCGCGATGACCTGCGCCAGGTCCTCCTCGGCGCTGACCACGAGCGCATCCTGCAGGGCCCCGTTACGCGCCAGGGTGGTCAGGTCACGGTGGATCTCGCTCTCCACGCCCTCGCGGCGGCCCGGCCTCATCCGGCCCAGCCGCAGCTTCACCCCGGGAAGGTCGGCGAGCGCGTCATGCTCGGCCGAGCGGCGGCCCTCCACGGTCGCCTCGTACCAGTAGCAGCGCAGCAGCGGCAGCCCCGTCCGGTCACGGGCCACACTCCCAAGGAACTGGAGCAGGCCCGCATAGTTCCAGGAGACGGACTCCCGGTGACGAGTTCCGTGGACGGCCATCGCGCCATCGGCCAGTACGTAGCCCGCGTCCACGAACAGCGCACACCGATCCATGCGGCACCGTCCTCCCTCGACGCGAGACGTTGGTCGAGCGAGACGTTACCAGCGCGCAGCCGCCGCCGTGCCGGACTGTCGCAGATCGTGGGCAACCCGCACAGTAGCGGAACTCAGCTCTTGGCGGAAGGTATCGTCACCGTAGCTGGGCGCCCGGCATGATACCCAGACATGCGACTTCTTGTTCTCGGGGGCACGCGTTTCCTCGGGCGTGCCATCGTGGACGACGCACTCAGCCGTGGCTACGACGTCACCACCTTTTCGCGGGGGCAGAGCGGCCATCCCCGGCCGGGCGCCGAGGTGCTGCACGGAGACCGCACCAGCGCCGAGGACCTGCGCCAGCTGGCCGGGCGGGACTGGGACGCGGTCATTGACACCTCCACCATCGCTCCCGTGCACGTCGCGGCCTCCGCCCAGCTGCTCGCTGGCCACGTCGGTCACTACACCTACGTCTCCACCATCTCGGTCTACCAAGACCGGCCGGGCGAGCCGATCACCGAGGAATCACCCGTCGTCGACTGCCCCCCGGACGCGCCGGGCACCGCCGAGACCCTCGACTACCCCCAGCTCAAGGCCGGCAGCGAACGGGCGGTGCAGGCGGCGATGCCCGGCCGGAACCTGATCGCCCGGCCGGGGCTGATCATCGGGCCGCACGAGGACGTGGGCAGGCTGCCGTGGTGGCTGACGCGAATCGCCCGCGGCGGCCCGGTGCTGGCCCCGCCGCTGGACAGCGAGCTACGGATGACCGACGCACGTGACCTGGCGGCCTGGCTGACCGGCAACACCCGGCGGCGCATACCCGGCGTGATGAACGTGCCCGGGCCGGTGGGAACGACCTTCGGCGACCTGCTCACCGCCTGCGCCCAGGTCACAGCGCCCCAGCGCGGCGACGGCCTGGAACTGCGGCCGATGGCCGACCAGGTCCTGCTCGAGGCGGGGGTGGAGCCGTGGATGGAGTTCCCGATGTGGGCGCCCGGCACCCCCGAATTCGCCGACATCTGGAGGGTCTCCGGGGACCGGGCGCTGCGGACCGGGATGCGTTACCGCCCGCTCACCGACACCGTCCGCGACACCTGGCACTGGCTGACGCAGGAGGCGGCCAGCCAGGACCGCCCGGTCTCGGCCTTCGCGCGGAGGCCGGGAATCGGCCTTGATCCCGGCCGCGAGCAGGAGATCCTGGCCACGCTCTGACGGCCGGCCTGCCCGGCAGCCGCGGCCGGCCACCCGCGCCCTCCCGGCCGACGCCCTTCCTCCGCCCGGGAACTGCGCCGCTTCCGCCGGGACTCACACCCCCTCCGCCGATGTCCGGCCCAGCCTGCGCCCCTACCCACGGCGGGCCCTGGGTAGGCTCGCCAACCGTGAGCGACCGCGACGATCTGCTGCGCGTGATCAAGGAAAAGGCCGTGGTGCACGGCGACTTCGTGCTGTCGTCGGGACAGCGCGCAAGCTGGTACATCGATCTGCGGCGGGTGCTGCTCAGCGGGCAGGCCGCGCCTCTGGCGGGCCGGGTCATGCTGGCGGCCACCGCCGACCTCGGCTACGACGCCGTCGGCGGGCTCACCCTGGGGGCCGACCCGGTCGCCGCCGCGATGCTGCACGCGGCCGCCAGCCAGGGCCAGATCCTGGACGCCTTCGTCGTCCGCAAGGCGGAGAAGACCCACGGGCTCCAGCGCCGGATCGAGGGGCCCGACGTGGCGGGCCGCCGGGTACTGGCGGTGGAGGACACCTCGACCACCGGCGCCTCCGTTCTCACCGCCGTCGACGCGCTGCAGGAGACGGGCGCAGAGGTGGTCGGCGTCGCGGTGATCGTGGAACGGGGGGCGCGGGATCGCGTGACCCAGCGCGGGCTGCCCTTCCGCGCCGCCTACGACATGGGCGACCTGGGCCTGGGCTGAGGCTCCCGCTCCCGGGTGCCGTGGCCCTAGTGCCCGCCGGCGGCGTGGTCTTCCCGGTCCCAGGGCGGCCGAGCCTCGCGCTCCCCGGTGCCGCCGCCCTCGCGCCCGCCAGCGGGGGGGTCTTCCTGCTCCCAGGGGGGCCGGGCTTCGTGCTTCCCGGCGGCGCGGGCTTCGCTCCCGCCAGCGGCGTGGTCCTGGCCCCCCTCACCCGGCGGGGCCGAGTGCTGCCCCTCCCGGCGGACCTCACGCACCCGGTAGGCGATGAACGCGGCGATGGCGATGATCGCCAGCACGGCGATCACGTATCCGGCGAGGGCGAGCCCGTGTGCGACGCTCTGCCAGGCGCTGCCCACGCCGTACCCGATGAGCGAGATCACGGTCACCCAGACGGCGGTGCCGATGAAGCTGAGCACCCCAAACAGCAGCGGCGGCACCTTGAGGAAGCCAGCCACGATGGACACGAACGTGCGCACCACCGGCAGCGCACGGCCGAGCGGGATCGCCCATATGCCGCGCCCGGCGATGAAGCGCTCTGCCCGGTCGATGTCCCCCTGGGTGACCAGCAGGTAACGGCCGTACCTCTGCACGAGCGGCCGCTCACCGACCCGTCCTATGCCATAGGCGACAAACGAGCCGAGGAGCTCGGCGATCGTTCCCACCACGATGACGGCCACGATATTGAGGTGTCCCTCCGCGGCCAAAACCCCGGCGAACCCGAAGGTGATCTCCGAGGGAATCGGCACGCAGCACGCCTCGAGGAACCCGAACAGGAAGACCGCGGCGTAGCCCCAGTGGATGAGAAAACTCTCCATAGCACACTGTTGTACAGCATGATCGCGGGTGCCCTGGCCGCTGGCCGCCCAGCTTAGGAACACTTTTACCCTCACGCGCGGCAATTCCGGCCTGGCCCGCCGCTCCCTTCCCCGCCCCGGCCGGAACCGTCCCGGCCGGGCGCGGGCCCAGCCCACGCCCCAGCCGCCACTCTTTGCGCGCATCCTGGCCCTGCCCTGCCGCCAACACGCGCCGTCACTGATACTGAGTGCACGCACAGGAGACAGGGAGCCGACCGTCATGCCTATCGCGACCCCAGAGGTCTACGCGCAGATGCTCGACCGGGCCAAAGAGCATGGCTTCGCCTATCCGGCGATCAACGTGACGTCAAGCCAGACGCTGAACGCCGCGCTGCAGGGGTTCGCCGACGCCGGGAGCGACGGGATCGTCCAGATCTCCACCGGCGGCGCCGAATACCTCTCCGGCCAGGCCGTCAAGGAGATGGTCACCGGGGCGGTCGCGCTCGCGCACTTCGCCCGCAGCGTGGCCGTCAAGTACCCGGTTCACGTCGCCCTGCACACCGACCACTGCCCCAAGGACAAACTGGGCAGCTACATGCGCCCGCTGGTCGGCCTGTCCAAGGAGCGGGTGGCGCGCGGCGAGGACCCGTTGTTCCAATCGCACATGTGGGACGGCTCCGCCGTGCCGCTGGCCGAGAACCTGTCGATCGCGTCGGAGCTCCTCGACCAGTGCGCGCAGGCCCGTGTGATCATGGAAATGGAGATCGGCGTGGTCGGCGGCGAGGAAGACGGCATCGTCGGCGAGATCAACGAGAAGCTGTACAGCACCACCGAGGACGCGCTCGCCACCGCCGAGGCGCTCGGGCTCGGCGAGCGGGGCCGCTACATCCTGGCCGCCACCTTCGGCAACGTGCACGGCGTCTACAAGCCCGGCCACGTCACCCTGCGCCCGTCGGTTCTGAAAGACATCCAGGAGGCGGTCGGCGCGAAATACGGCCAAGACAAGCCGTTCGACCTGGTCTTCCACGGCGGCTCGGGCTCGGCGCTGTCGGATATCCGGGAAGCGATCTCCTACGGCGTGGTCAAGATGAACGTGGACACCGACACCCAGTACGCCTTCACCCGGCCGATCGTGGGGCACATGCTCACCCACTACGACGGCGTGCTCAAAGTGGACGGCGAGGTGGGCGACAAGAAGCAGTACGACCCGCGCTCCTACGGCAAGGCGGGCGAGGCAGCCATGGCCGCCCGGGTCGTCGAGGCGTGCGAGGACCTGATGTCGGCGGGCAAGCAACTGGGCTGAGCAGGCCGGGAGACGGCGGAACGCGGCCCTGATCGACGCCACCACCGCGGGCGCCGCAGCGCGCAGGTTCCGGGAGGGCCGGCCCGGCGGGCGGCGGGATTGCGGCAGGATGGGCGTCATGGAGCACCAGAACCTGCTGGGCGGGCCGCCCGCCACCATGCTGCCCGAGGACCCGGCCACGGCGGAGCTGTCCGCCGGGGCCGACCCGGCCACGGTGGCAGCGGCCCACCCCGGCTGCCTGGCGGCATGGGCGGCTCTGGCCGATCTCGCGCTGGCCAAGGGCGACCCGGTAACGGCCTACGCCTACGCGCGGACCGGCTATCACCGCGGTCTTGACCAGCTGCGGCGGGCGGGCTGGCGGGGCCACGGGCCGGTCCCATGGGAGCACGAGCCGAACCGGGGTTTCCTGCGGGCACTGCATGCGCTGGGCCAGTCGGCCGCCGCACTCGGCGAGGAGGACGAGGCGGAACGCTGCCGCGCCTTCCTGCGGGACGCCAGCGCCACCGCCGCCGCCGAGCTCGGGGATTTCTGACCCACCGCGACGGCCCGGCCTGCCCAGATACCGGGCAGCGGGAGTCAGCCGGGGCGGCCGGGGTAGTCAGCCACGGCGGATTCCCGAGGAGTAGCCTCGGGACGCGCGAGGCGGAGCCGGAAAGGGGCTGGTCTGATGCCGGCCATTGTGCTGGTGGGCGCGCAGTGGGGCGATGAGGGCAAGGGCAAGGCGACCGACCTCCTGGGCGACCGCGTCGACTACGTGGTCAGGTACCAGGGCGGCAACAACGCCGGCCACACGGTGGTCATCGGGGACGAGAGCTACGCGCTCCACCTGCTGCCCTCGGGGGTGCTGTCCCCCCAGGTCACGCCGGTCATCGGCAACGGCGTGGTCATCGACCCCGAGGTCCTGCTGGCCGAGATCGACGGCCTCACCGAGCGCGGCGTGTCCTGCGACCGGCTGCTCATCTCGGCCAACGCGCACCTGATCATGCCCCACCACCGGGCCCTCGACAAGGTGACCGAACGCTACCTGGGCAGCGCCCGCATCGGGACCACCGGCCGGGGCATCGGGCCGACCTACGGCGACAAGGTGGCGCGGACCGGGATCCGGGTCCAGGACCTGTTCGACCCCGGCATCCTGGAGCAGAAGCTGACCCTGGTGCTGATGGAGAAGAACCAGGTCCTGACGAAGGTCTACAACCGGCGCGGCATCGACGCGGCCGCCGTGGTGGCCGAATACCTCGGCTACGGCGAGCGGCTGCGGCCCTATGTAACCGACACCGCACTCGTGCTGAACCGCGCCCTCGATGGCGGCCGGACCGTGCTGCTCGAAGGCGCCCAGGCGACCATGCTCGACGTGGACCACGGCACCTACCCGTTCGTCACCTCCTCCTCTCCCACCGCCGGCGGCGCCTGCGCGGGCTCGGGCATCGGCCCGACCCGGATCACCAAGGTCATCGGCATCGTCAAGGCCTACACCACCCGGGTGGGAGCCGGGCCGTTCCCCACCGAGCTGCCCGACGAGCAGGGCGAGTGGCTGCGCAAGGCCGGCGGCGAGTACGGGGTGACCACCGGGCGGCCGCGCCGCACCGGCTGGTTCGACGCGGTGATCGCCCGCTACGCGACCAGGGTCAACGGCATCACCGACTACTTCATCACCAAGCTCGACGTGCTGTCCGGCCTGGAGAAGGTGCCGGTTTGCGTGGCCTACGACGTGGCGGGGACCAGGCACGACGAGATCCCGCTGACGCAGACCGAGTTCCACCACGCGACGCCGGTCTACGAGTACCTCGACGGCTGGTGGGAGGACCTGTCCGGGGTGCGGGAGTTCGCCGGGCTGCCGCGCAACGCCCAGGCCTACGTGGGCGCGGTGGAGGAGATCATCGGCGCGCCGGTGGCCGCGGTCGGCACCGGTCCGCGCCGGGACCAGACCCTGCAGCTGCGCCCGCTCATCTGAGGCCAGCCCCGCCAGCCGCGCCCGCTCATCTGGGGCCAGCCCCGCCAGCCCCACAGGCCGGGCCCTCGGCCAGACCGGCCTGCCCCGCCCGCCCGCACCAGCCGGCGCCGGCGGCCACCGGCGAATCCGGCGAAACGACCCGCGGCAGCCCTCTCAGCAGCGGCGCTACCCGGCCCGCCCCAGGTAGGCTCGCGCCGTGCGAGTCCTTCTGCTGGGGTCCGGCGGCCGTGAGCACGCGCTGGCCCGTGCGCTCGCGGCCGACGCGGACGTCAGCGACCTGCACGTGGCGCCGGGCAACCCCGGCATCGCCGCGATCGCGGCCACCCATCCGGTGGACCTGGCCGACATCGAGGCGGTGACCGCGCTGGCCCGCTCGATCGCTCCTGGCCTGGTGGTGGTCGGCCCGGAGGCACCGCTGGTGGCCGGGCTGGCCGACGCGCTCGCCGAGGCGGGCATCGCCTGCTTCGGGCCCGGCCGCGCGGCGGCGATGCTGGAGGGATCGAAGTCGTTCGCCAAGCAGGTCATGGCGGCGGCCGGCATCCCGACCGCGCGGGCCCGTACCTGCACCAGCGAGGGCGAGGCGGTGGCGGCGCTGGCCGAGTTCGGGCCGCCGTTCGTGGTCAAGGCGGACGGGCTCGCCGGGGGCAAGGGGGTCGTGGTCACCGGCGACCTGGGGGCCGCGCTGGCGCACGCGCGGGCGGCGGGCACGGTGGTCATCGAGGAGTTCCTCGACGGCCCGGAGGTGTCGCTGTTCGCGCTGGCCGACGGCGTCACGGCGGTGCCGCCGCTGCCCGCGCAGGACTTCAAGCGGGCCGGGGACGGGGACAGCGGCCCGAACACCGGCGGGATGGGCGCCTACGCGCCGCTGGGCTGGGCGCCGCCGGCGCTGGCCGGCGAGGTCCTGGCCAGCGTCATCCAGCCCGCCGTGGACGAGATGCGCCGGCGCGGCACCCCGTACCGGGGCCTGCTGTACGCGGGGCTGAGCCTGACCGCGGCCGGGGTGCGGGTGGTCGAGTTCAACGCGCGGTTCGGCGACCCGGAGACCCAGGTCGTGCTCGACCGGCTGGCCAGCCCGCTGGCCGGGCTGCTGGCCGCGGCGGCCTCCGGCTCGCTGGCGGGCTCCGGCCCGCTGCGCTGGGCGCCGGGGGCGTCGGTGACGGTGGTGGTCGCCGCCGAGGGCTATCCCGCGGCACCGGTGAAGGGCGATCCCATCGACGGCATATCCGATGCAGAACGGATCCCGGGTGCGCATGTCCTGCACGCGGGCACGGCCACCGACGTGGCTGGCCGGCTGGTCTCGGCCGGCGGCCGGGTGCTGAACGTGGTCGGCGCCGGCCCCGACCTGGCCGCCGCGCGCGACGCCGCCTACCGGGCGGCCGCCGCCATCAGGATGCGTGGCAGCTGGTACCGCCACGACATCGCCGAAGCGGCAGCGCAGGGCCTGCTGCCCCCGCCCGCCCAGCCCCGGACGTCCGCAGCCGAAGCTCAGACGTCTCCGACCGCGTCCCGGACGTCCTCCGCCGCGCCTCAGACGTCCCCGGCTGCATCCCAGACGTCCCCCGCAGCGTCCCAGACGTCCCACGCCGCTCGAGACGCCGGCGACGGCTCCCCGGCCTCCTCTCCGGGTCCCTGACCGGCAGCACCGTGCCCGACACACCCGGCCCCCCACCTGACCAGCCGGCCGGCCCACCAGCCGGCCGGCCGGCCAGCCCTGCCCCGGGCGAGTCGCCCGGTCCCCCGCTTCTCCCGCCGCCCGGCGGCCGGTTGCGCGACAGCATCCCACTGCGGGTAAGCACCCTGGAGCTGTTTTTCGACCTGGTCTTCGCTTTCACCCTCACCCAGCTCACCGAACTGCTGGCGCGCGATCTGTCGGTGAAGGGGGTGGCGCAGGTGCTGCTCATCTTCGGCGTGCTGTGGTGGATGTACGGGGGGTACGCCTGGCTGACCAACACCCGCACCCCGGACCGGGCGCCGGAGCGGCTGCTGCTGCTGGTCGGCATGGCCGGATTCCTGATGGTCGGACTGGCCATCCCGCACGGGTTCGGCCCGGAAGACGCCGACAGCGGGGCCGTGCTCGGGCTCGGCTACCTCATCGTGGTGCTCGTGCACACGTCGCTGTACTACCGGCTCAACCGCAACATCATGCGCATCGCGCCCTTCAACATCACCTCGGCGCTGCTGGTGATCCTGGCCGGGGAGGTGGATGGCGCTCCGGTCTATGCCCTATGGGCCGCCGCTCTGGCCATCCAGGTGCTCTCACCGCTGATCGCCAGCCCCGGTGGCCGGTTCGAGATCCAGCCGGCCCACTTTGTGGAGCGCCACGGGGCGCTGATCATCGTGGCGCTCGGCGAGTCGGTGGCCGCCGTCGGCATCTCCGCCTCACGGGAGGACATGAAGGGCTCGCTGGTCGCCGCGGCCGTGCTGGGCCTGGCCCTGACCGCCTGCCTGTGGTGGACGTACTTCGGTACCGGCGACGACGACCGGGCCGAACGCGCCTTCACCGCGGCGGCCCCGGCGCAGCGGCCCGGCCTGGCCCTGACGGCGTACTTCTTCGCGCACATACCGATGCTGCTCGGCATCGTGGCGATGGCCGCAGGAGTGCTGCTCACGATCGGTCACGCGACCCAGCCCCACCCGGTGGGCCAGGCGATCGCGCTGTCCGGCGGCGTGGCGCTGTTCCTGGCCGGCGACGCCTGGTGCCGGGCCACGCTCGGGATCGGCAGCCCCTGGGCCCGGCTGGCCACCGCCGTGTTCGCCCTGGCCGCGACCGCGCTCGGGGCGGGCGTCGCCGTCGAGGCCCAGCTGGCGGTGCTGCTGGCCGCCCTGGTGCTGATGCTGGCGGGCGAGCGGTACGCGGCCTGGCGCTGGCCTGCCGGCTGGCTCCGGCAAAGGCGTGCGAGAGGATGGGAGGCGTGATCGGGCGGTACACCCGGCCGGAGATGGGCCGGATCTGGAGCGAGGCCCACAAGTACGAGCTGTGGTGCCAGGTGGAGACGCTCGTGCTGGAGGCGCAGGCCAGGGCCGGAACGGTCCCGCCGGACTCCGTCGCGGCGGTCCGTGCGGCCCCGCCGCCGACCCCGGCGGCGGTGGCGGCCTACGAGGCGGTGACCGAGCACGACGTGATCGCCTTCCTCAGCGCCTGGGCCGACAACACCTCCCCCCGCGAGGCGGCGGCGTACGTGCACTTCGGGATGACCTCCTCCGACCTGCTCGACACCGCGCTGGCGCTCCAGCTGACCGAGGCGAGCGACCTGCTGATCGCGCGGGCCAGCGAACTTGTCGCGGTGCTGCGGGAGCACGGCCTGGCCCACTCCCGCACCCTGCGGGTGGGACGGACCCACGGCGTCCACGCCGAGCCCGACATCTGGGGGCACCGGGTGGCCGACTTCGCGTTCGCGGTGGCGCGCTGCCGGGACCGGCTGGCCCGCGCGCGGGAGGCGGTCGCGGTCGGCAAGCTGTCGGGGCCGGTCGGCACCTACTCCAACATCGACCCGGCCATCGAGGCCACCGTGCTCGCCGGGCTCGGGCTGCGCCCGGCCGACGTGGCCACCCAGGTGGTGTTCCGCGACGGCATCGCCGAGTGGGTGAGCGTGCTCGCGCTGCTCGCCACCGCCTGCGACGCGATCGCGCTCGAGGTGCGGCACGGCCAGCGGACCGAGGTGCGCGAGCTGGCCGAGCCGTTCGCGGCCGGGCAGAAGGGCTCGTCCGCGATGCCGCACAAGAAAAACCCGATCCGGTCCGAGCGGATCTGCGGCCTGGCGCGGGTGGTCCGGGCCTATGTGACCCCGGTGACGGAGGGGATGGCGCTCTGGCACGAGCGGGACATCTCCCATTCCAGCGTCGAGCGGGTGGCGCTGCCCGACGCCGCCATCGCCACCGACTACCTGCTGCACCTGACCACCGGCCTGGTCACCGGGCTGGTGGTGGACACCGCCCGGATGCGCGCGAACCTGGACCTGACCGGGGGGCTGATCTACACCTCGGGCGTGCTGCTCGCGCTGGTCGCGGCGGGGATGTCCCGCGAGGACGCCTACGCCCTGGTCCAGGCCGCGGCGATGGAGACCTGGGAGACCGGCACCCCCTTCCGGGAGACGCTCCGCAAGCAGGCCGCCAGCCAGGGCCGGGAGCTCGACGAGGCCGCGCTGGACGAGGTGTGCCGCCCGGAGCGCTACGTCGAGCGGCTCGGCCCCGTCTTTGACCGCCTCCGGGCCCTGCGGTGACGGCCCCGGGTTCGGCTGACACGCCGCCGGGCCAGGCCAGCGCACCGCCGCCGGGCGCGGCCGGGATGCAAGGGCAGGACGGCGCGGTCGGCGCGCCGCTCCAGCACTTGTACTCGGGGAAGGTGCGCGAGGTCTACCAGCTGCCCGGCGGGCCGCTGCTGCTCGTCGCCACCGACCGCATCTCGGCCTACGACTACGTGCTGCCCACGCTCATCCCGGACAAGGGGAAGATCCTCACCCAGCTCTCGCTGTGGTGGTTCGGCCGCCTCGCCGACCTGGTCCCCAGCCACCTGGTGGACGCCCCCATCCCGGCCGGGTTCGCGGGCCGGGCCATGGCCTGCCAGCGGCTATCGATGATCGGCGTGGAGTGCGTCGCCCGCGGCTACCTGGCCGGGTCGGGCTGGCACGACTACCAGCGCACCGGGGCGGTGTGCGGGGTGACGCTCCCGCCCGGCCTGACCGAGGGCGCCCGGCTGCCGGAGCCCATCTTCACGCCGGCGACCAAGGCGCCGCGCGGGGAGCACGACGAGAACATCCCGGCCTCGTCGGTGGCCGGCCTGGTGGGCGGCGATGCCGCGGCCGAGCTGGAACGCATCACGCTCGAGGTGTACCGGCGCGGCGCGGGCCTGGCGGCGGGCGGCGGCATCATCGTCGCCGATACCAAGATCGAGCTTGGCTACGACGCGCAGGGGCGGCTGCTGCTGGCCGACGAGGTGCTTACGCCCGATTCGTCCAGGTTCTGGCCGGCCGACCGGTGGCGGCCAGGCCACCCGCAGCCGTCGTTCGACAAGCAGTTCGTGCGTGACTGGCTGGACTCGCCGGAATCCGGCTGGGACCGCCACCGCAGCACAGAGCCGCCGCCGGAACTGCCAGACTGGGTAGTGACACGCACCAGGGATCTCTACATCGAGGCATACGAGCGCATCACCGGGGACCGATGGCCGTAGGGCAGAGATCAGTGAACGGGGTAAGAACAGACAGTGGCCGAGTCGCATGGTGTGACCGGGGCAGTGCTGGCGCATGACGCGCGTGAGATGCCCGCAATGACCTGCGGACTGCAAACCCGGTGGAATACTAGAGCGCGCGTGTACACGACGCTTCCCGCTCGCGACTTACCGGCGGACGGTCCGCGCCGGGCTGGCCCGCCGCGTTGCCCGGCCGTGGGCTCTGCCCGGCCGGCACCCGAGGAACAGGAGTAGCGCGCCCATGACCGTTGGCCCTGAGACCTGCTACCGCGTGCAAGGCGGCACACCGCTGCAGGGCACCGTCTTCGTGCAGGGCGCCAAGAACGCCGCGCTCAAGATGATCGCGGCGTCGCTCCTGGCGTCCGAGGGCCGGACGGTACTCCGGAACGTGCCGCCGATCGAGGATGTACGCAGGGCGGTAGAGCTGGCGCAGGCGGTCGGCGCGGTGGTCAAGTTCCATGAGGCGGAACGCACCCTGGTGGTGGACGCGTCCAACCTGACCAGCCCGGTTCTCCCGGCGGAGATCGCCCGCCGCTTCCGGGGGTCGGTCGTGTTCGTCCCCGCCCTGCTGCACCGGCTGGGCGAGGCGGTCGTCGAGGGCATCGGCGGCTGCAACCTGGGCAGCCGCAGCCTCGACTTCCACTACCGGGGGTTCGCCCGGCTCGGCGCCACCGTGGACGAGGCCGGGGACAAGATCTACATCAAGGCCGACAGGCTCCACGGCGACCATCTGTACCTGGACACCCCCTCCCACACGGGCACGGAGAACCTGATCATGGCGGCGGCGCTCGCCGCGGGCACCACGGTGATCGACAACACCGCATCCGAGCCCGAGGTGCTCGACATGATCTCGTTCCTGACCAAGATGGGGGCGCAGATCAGCGGCGGCGGCACCGGCTTCATCACCGTCCACGGCGTCGGCAAGCTGGCCGCCACCGAGCACACGGTGATGGCCGACCGGATCGACGCCGGCGTGTTCGCCATGGCCGCGGCGATCACCGGGGGCGAGCTGAGCCTGGTCGGCGCCAACCTGGAGCACTTCGGGGTGGCGCGCTGGAAGCTGGAGCAGATGGGGGTGGAGTTCGCGGCCAACGGGGCGGTCCTCCAGGTACGCCGCGAGCGCCCGCTGCGGCCGATCAACGTGATCACCAGCCCCTACCCCGGGTTCGCCACCGACCTGCAGTCCCCGATCATGGCGCTCAGCTGCCTCGCGGACGGCTCCAGCTACCTCCGCGAGAACATCTACGACGGCCGGTTCACCCTGGCGGGCGAGCTGACCAAGATGGGCGCCGAGGTCGAGGTGGACGGCAGCGTGGCCATCGTGCACGGCCCGTCCCAGCTCAAGGGGACCAAGGTGATCGCGCACGACCTGCGCACCGGGATGGCGCTCATCCTGGCCGGGCTGGGCGCGGAGGGGGAGACGCTGGTCGCACCCGGTTACCTGATCGACCGCGGGCACGCGGCCATCGCCAGCCGGCTCACCACCCTGGGCGCCGATATCTCCGCGGAGGAGAGCGCCTGACGTGGCGGGCAGCCCGCCGCCTGGACCGCAGGGAACCCTGACCACGCCGGCCCTGCTGCTCCCGTTACGGCCCGCGCAGGCGCGCCGGTGGCGGCCGGGGCATACCCGCGTCTTACCGGGCCGTGACGCATGATGACCGGGCAGCGGCAGCCCCCGGCGGAGCTCACGATCGGGGTGGTCGGGCCGCATGATCTGGTCGAGCGGGTCATGCTGTCCGGGGCGGCCACGCCCGGCCAGGCAGGCACGCCGGCGGCGGGGTGGCCGCCGGGCCTGTCGGTTACCGGTCCCGGGCCGGCACGGCGACTGGTGGCCGCCGCCTACCGCGGCGAGCAGGAAGCCCCGGACAAGGTGCTCCGGCTCGGCTCGGCGATCGACGTCTTTCTCTTCGCCTGCCCGGTGTCCCTCGAGTACGCGCGCCGGGCCGGCGTGCTGCGCGTCCCCGCCACCTGCGTGCCGCTGTCCGGCAGCGCCCTGTTCGCGGCCCTGCTGCGGGCGCGCGCGGACGGGCGCCATGACCTGTCCAGGGCCAGCGTGGATGTGCTGAGCCGCGGCGACGTCGAGGACGCCTTCGGCGAGCTCGGCATCCCGGCCGGGGACATCCACGTGCGGGAAGATGCCAGCGGCGTCGCCGCCCTGGCCGCGTTCCACGAGCGGCTCTGGCGCCGCAGCCAGACCTCGGTCGCGTTCACCTGCCTGGAGTCGGTGGCCGATCGCCTCACCCCCGCCGGGGTCCCCGTCTGGGTCATCCGCCCCACGGGCAGCGCGATCAGGGCGGCGCTGCGGACCGCGACCCTGCTCGGCGCGCACCGCAGGCTGGAAGAGGCGCAGCTCGCGGTCGTGGTGGTGGAGGTGCCGACCCTCCGCGAGACAGCGCGCCGCCCGGCCCCCCGGCATTCCCAGGAGGAACTGCGCCTGACCGTGCACCGGTTCCTGCTGCAGGAAGCCCAGCGGATGCAGGCGGCGGTCAGCCCGGTAGGAGATCACACGTTCCTGGTCACGGCGACCCGCGGATCGCTGTCGGGGGCGACCGACGGGTTCCGGGTACCGCCGTTCTCCGAGCGGGCGCGCAGCGAACTGGGCATCGCGGTCGAGGTGGGCGTCGGCCTGGGCCGGACCGCCCAGGAAGCGGAGGCGCACGCCCGGGCCGCCCTCGCCCGCTCCCACGCCGCCCCGGCCGCCCGGGGCTTCGCCCTGGACCGCGAGGGCTACGCCCTGATCCCGGCGCCACGCGCGCCCGCCGCGGCCCCACCGGGCAGGCCGAAGGGCCTGGAGACCCTGTCCCGGCTGGCCGGCAAGCTTCCCGACGACGACGGCGCACACGTGGTCGACGCGGAGACCGCCGGGCGGCTGCTTGGCGTCACCCCCCGGACCGCCCGCCGGCTGCTCCACACCCTGGTCGAAGAGGGCCTGGCCTGGCCGCTGCCGCCCGCCCGGACCCCGCAGCCGGGGCGCCCCCGCCAGTTCTACCGCATCATCACGGAGAAATTAGCCCGCCCGTTGCCGTGAGGCAGGAGAGCCGGCGCGGCCATCGTTAGGCAGCCATCGCGGGGTTGGGGCGGGCACTGGCCGCCCGCGCGGCGGGCTCGCGTCAGCCGGTCTGTTCGGCCAGGGCGACGATGATGCCCGCAGGGCCGCGGAGGTAGCAGAGCCGGAAGATGCTCTCGTACTGCGCCACCTCGCCGAGCAGTTCGGCGCCGTGGGTGCGCAGGCGGGCGACGGTGTCGTCGACGTCGTCGACGGCGAACATGACGCGATGCAGGCCCAGCGTGTTGGGCGGCGGGTTCTCCGGCCCGGCGCTGGACGCCGCGGGGGTGTGGTACCTGGTCAGCTCCAGTTTGCTGTGGCCGTCCGGGGTCCGCATCATCGCGATCTCGCTCCGGACGCCGTCGAGTCCGACGGTGCGGTCCGCCCACGGGCCCTCGATCTGCGCCTTGCCTTCCAGTTCCATGCCGAGCTCGGTGAAGAACGCGACAGCCGCGTCCAGGTCGTCGACGACGATGGCGACGTTGTCCATCCGCTGAATAGCCATGTCTCCGAGCATAAAGAACGCAGCGAGCGCCGGTCCGGTGTGCGGAACCGTTAGTCAGC
>DATINY010000019.1:0-8737 GCA_035473755.1 Streptosporangiaceae bacterium | reverse complement strand
CGGCAGTACTGGGTACGGGACAGACTCATCACCGCAGCAAGCGGGCGGACGTGTCGCTGGCCGGCCTGTGCCGGGAGGCGGTCGACCGCGCGCTCGCGGACGCCGGGCTCACCATGGGCGTCATCGACGCCGTCGTCGTCGGCAAGGCCCCGGACCTGTTCGAGGGCGTGATCATGCCCGAGTTGTACCTGGCAGACGCACTCGGCGCCGTCGGCAAGCCGCTGCTGCGGGTGCACACCGCCGGCTCGGTCGGCGGGGCGACCGGGATCGTCACCGCCAACCTGGTGCAGGCGGGCGTGCACCGCCGGGTGCTGGCGGTGGCGTTCGAGAAGCAGTCAGAGTCCAACGCCATGTGGGCGCTGTCGATCGCACCGCCGTTCAGCGTGCCGCTGCTCGCGGGCGCGGGCGGGTACTTCGCGCCGCACATCCGCGCGTACATCCGCCGCAGCGGCGCGCCCGAGCACATCGGCGCGATGGTGGCGGTCAAGGACCGGCGCAACGGCAGCCGCAACCCGTACGCCCACCTGCAGCAGCCCGACATCACACTGGAGTCGGTGCGCTCCTCCCCCATGCTGTGGGACCCGGTCCGCTACGACGAGACCTGCCCGTCATCCGACGGCGCGTGCGCCGTGGTCATCGGCGGCCAGGCGACGGCCGAGGCCGCGCGGGCCGCCGGGCAGCCGGTGGCCTGGATCCGGGCGACCTCGATGCGGACCGAGCCGACCATGTTCGCGGGCAAGGACCACGTCAACCCGCGGGCCGGCGCCGACGCCGCCGCGGCACTGTGGGCCCAGGCCGGGATCACCGATCCTTTCGAGGAGATCGACGTCGCCGAGATCTACGTGCCGTTCTCCTGGTTCGAGCCGATGTGGCTGGAGAACCTGGGCTTCGCGGAGCCGGGCCGGGGCTGGCGGCTCACCGAGGCGGGCGAGACGCGGATCGGCGGCGCGCTGCCGGTCAACCCGTCGGGCGGGGTGCTCTGCACCAACCCGATCGGGGCCTCCGGCCTGCTGCGTTTCGCGGAGGCGGCGCTGCAGGTCATGGGCAAGGCCGGGGCCCACCAGGTGGCCGGGGCCCGGACCGCGCTCGGCCACGCCTACGGCGGCGGCTCGCAGTACTTCTCGATGTGGGTGCTGGCCGCTACTCCCTAGAGATCCGCGGGCGTCCTGGCCGGCGATGGCCGCCCGGCGCGCGTCCTGCGCTACCGCGGCCGGTCCGGCATCCGCACCGGGTCACACTGGCACGACGTAGGGGAAATTGCTGTCCCGAAGATGCTCGGACACCGAGGGCTTCAGTCCCGACGGCACGGCGGTGTTGGTAACGAGGGACAGCATTGCCTCGGGTGCGTTGTCGGCCAGCGTCCGGCCGTTGAAGGCGGCGAAGCTGTAGGTCGCGGGCGTGCCTACCAGGTAGGGCAGGACGTCGGGGAACAGCCGCCGCGTCACGGTCTGGCCGTAGCCCTGCGGGTCACCTGAGGTACCGCTGGCCGCCACCACGGCGGCGACCTGGTCGCCGATGTACTTGACGACGGCACCGCGGTCCTCGGATGGGTGCCGGGTGTTGGCCGGGTCGGAGAAGTCGGTGTCGTTGGGCCAGAAGATCGGCCACATCATGGGGTGCCCAAAGCGGTTGATCGGCCGCCAGCCACCCGCGTCGGTGGCCAGTTTGGTGGCGCACCACACGCCCGTACGGGCGCCGGGCCTCAGCTGCGGGTGCTGGTGAGAGACCTCCAGGACGATGGAATCGACGTGGGTGTTGGCGAAGCTGTTCTGCGCGTTCTCCGGCCGCCATGCCGACAGCTCCGGTGCGGTCCCGTGTGCCACCGCCCCGTTGACGATGGCGAGTAACGACAGGTCGATGTAGAACGAGTCGCCGATGCGCCCGGCCCAGATCCGGGTGCCATCCCTGCTGGCCGCCTCGCCGGTCCGGCCCTCCAGGAGGAGTTCGCCGTCCGCGGAGTCCTCGCGCGCCTGGTCGCCGGTGAGCGCGTGCAGCTGCAGGGCCTGCCGCCCGCTGGAGTCGGCTTCACCGAACGACACCCGGTAGGTCAGGGCTTCGAAATCGGCCCCGTCGAAGTGCACCTTGAACTCATAGCGCGCCTCCGGGTGGAACCCCGGCTCCGAAAACAGGCCGTTGACGTTGGAGTTGACGTCCATGACCAGCACCGTGCTGTCCTCACCGGGGAAGACATACAGGTCATCGAGGTAGAGCTGGCCGGTCTGGCTCGCGAGCGGGGTGTCGAGGTGATGCGACATGCCAAGTTCCTCCTAGCTGGGACCACGGGCGGTCAGACGGGTCGTTCAGCACCCGCATGATCGTGGGTCATACCCAGGCCAGTGATCCTTTGGATGTCCTCAGGCTCAATAACGGGGACAGACCGGAAGGGATCGTCGTCCTGATCGTCAGAACCGTAGTCAGCGGTAGCTGACCGGCAGTGCCTTGATGCCGTTGAGCCAGCCGGAGCGCAGCCGCACCGGATCGCCCGCCAGCCGGATCCCCGGCATGCCGTCGGCGATCGCGTTGAACATCAGGTCGATCTCCAGCCGGGCCAGGTTCGCGCCAAGGCAGTAGTGCGTCCCGGTGCCGCCGAAGCCCAGCTGCGGGTTGGGATCGCGCCGGATGTCGAACCGCTCGGGCGAGTCGAAGACCTCCTCGTCGAAGTTGGCCGACCGGTAGAACAGGCCCACCCGCTGGCCGGCCCGGATCCGCTGGCCGCCCAGCGTGGTGTCGGCCAGCGCGGTGCGCTGGAACACCGTCACCGGGGTCGACCACCGGACGATCTCATCGATCGCGGTCTTGGGCCGCTCCGCCCGGAACAGCTCCCACTGGTCCGGGTGGTCCAGGAACGCCAGCATCCCGTGCGAGATCGCGTTGCGGGTGGTCTCGTTGCCCGCCACGGACAGCAGGATCACGAAGAAGCCGAACTCGTCCGCCGACAGCTGGCCGCCATCGACCTCGGCGTTGACCAGCTTGGTGACGATGTCGTCCCGGGGGCAGGCCCGCCGGTCCTCGGCCATGACCATGGCGTAGCCAACGAGCTCGGCGGCGGCGGCCTGGCTGTCGCCGCCGTACTCCGGGTCGTCGTAGCCGATCATCTCGTTCGACCAGGCGAAGATCTTGCCCCGGTCCTGCTGCGGTATCCCGAGCAGCTCGGCGATCGCCTGGAGCGGCAGCTCGGCCGCCACGTCGGTGACGAAGTCGCCGGTGCCCCCGGCCAGCGCCGTCTGCACGATCCGTTCGGCGCGGGCCGTCAGCGCCTCCCGCAGGCGGCCGATCGCCCGGGGGGTGAAGCCGCGGGAGACGATCCCGCGCAGCTTGGTGTGCAGCGGCGGGTCGAGGTTGAGCAGTATGAGCCGCTGCATGTCGAGCGACTCCTGGGTCACGGTCTGCGCATGACGGATGATCGCGGTCTTCTCCTCGCTGGAGTACAGATCGCTCAGGCGGGAGACCTCCAGCACGTCCGCATGCTTGGTGACCACCCAGTACCCCTCGTCGTCGAACCCGGAGGCGCCGCGTGGCTGGGCGTTCCACCAGACCGGCGCGGTGCGCCGCAGCTCCGCTAGTTCATCGGCGGGCACCCGGCTCGCGTACAGGTCGGGATCGGTGAAGTCGAAGCCCGGGGGGATGCTCGGCTCGGCCATCACTGCCTCCCGCCTATAACGTGTTCTAGTTGATTGAACCACGACGGCCCGCGCCCGGGAACGGCCGCTCGCCCCGGAATCAGAACGCGTTCTACTATGAGCTGGACGGCGGCCGGACGGAGGAGCTGCGGTGGGAACTGCGGTCATCATCGAGGCGGTGCGGACCCCGATCGGCAAGCGCGGCGGCGCGCTGGCCGGCCTGCACGCCGCCGAGATCCTCAGCCGCACGCAGACGGGGCTGCTGGAGCGGGCGGGCATCGAGCCCGGCGGCGTTGACCAGGTGGCCGGCGGCTGCGTCACCCAGGCGGGCGAGCAGTCCAGCAACATCACCCGCACCGCCTGGCTGCACGCGGGGCTGCCCTACCAGGCCGGCTGCTTCACCCTCGACGCCCAGTGCGGCTCGGCGCAGCAGGCGGTGCACCTGGTAACCGGCCTCATCGCGGCCGGCGCCATCGAGACCGGCATCGCCTGCGGGGTGGAGGCGATGAGCCGGGTGCCGCTGGGCGCCAACGTCGGCCAGGACGTGGGCAGGCCCCGGCCGGGCTCCTGGGACATCGACCTGCCGAACCAGTACGTCGCGGCGGAGCGGATCGCCCAGCGGCGGGGGCTGTCACGGGAAGAGGTCGACAACTTCGGCCTCCGCTCCCAGACGGCGGCCCAGCTCGCCTGGTCGCAGGGGCGGTTCGACCGCGAGGTCGTGCCCATCAAGGCGCCGGTCCTCGACGCCGATGGCCGGCCGACCGGCGAAACCCGCACCGTCGACCGCGACGAGGGCCTGCGGGAGACCAGCCTGGCGGCGCTGGCCCGGCTCCGGCCGGTGCTGGCGGACGGCTTGCACACCGCGGGCACGTCCTCGCAGATCTCCGACGGCGCGGCCGCGGTCCTGTTGCTTGAGGCTGGCCGGGCCCGGGCACTGGGACTGCGGCCGCGCGCCCGGATCGTCGCCCAGTGCCTCGTCGGGGCCGAACCGTACTACCACCTGGACGGGCCGGTCGCTGCCACCCAGCGGGTGCTCGACAGCAGCGGCATGACCGTCGGCGACATCGACCTGTTCGAGGTCAACGAGGCGTTCGCGTCGGTGGTGCTGTCCTGGCTGAGCGTGCACCGCCCCGATCCGGACAAGGTCAACGTCAACGGCGGCGCGATCGCCCTCGGCCACCCGGTCGGCGCCACCGGCGCCCGGCTGGTCACCACCGCCCTGCACGAACTGGAGCGCCGTGATGCCACCACGGCCCTGATTACCATGTGTGCCGGCGGCGCCATGTCCACCGCCAGCATCATCGAGCGCCTCTGAACCCTTACTACTCTGGTCGTACCAAAGGTAGTATTCGAGGTATGAAAGTCAGTGTGAGCCTGCCGGACGATGACGTGGAGTTCCTCGACTCCTACGCCCAGGCTCAGGGCATAGAGTCCCGGTCCGCGGTCGTGCACAAGGCCGTCGGGTTGCTGCGGGCCAGCCAGCTTGAACGCGCCTATGAGGAGGCATGGGCGGCCTGGAGCGCGGCCGGTGACGCCGGGGCGTGGGAAGCCGCCGCCGGCGACGGCCTTGGGGACTGACGTGCGCCGGGGCGAGGTCGTCCAGGTCAGCCCCGATCCCGCCCGCGGATCCGAGGCGAACAAGATCCGCCCGGCCGTGGTCGTCAGCAACGACGCCGCCAACGCCGCCGCAACCCGCCTGGGCCGCGGCGTGATCACCGTTGTTCCGGTGACCTCCAGCATCGGCCGCGTCTACCCGTTCCAGGTCCTGCTGCCCGCCCGCCAGACCGGCCTGCCCCGCGACTCAAAGGCGCAGGCTGAGCAGGTCCGTTCCATTGCCGTCGAGCGGGTGGGCGGGCGGGTGGGCCAGCTGCCGGCCACGCTCATCGCCGAACTCGACCAGGCACTCCGCGTCCACCTCAGCCTGTAGGGGCCGGACTTCAGGGATGCTGGCTGCTGACCGACACCACCTCGCCGGTCAGGTAGGACGCGTAGTCGCTGGCCAGGAAGACGATCACGTTGGCGACCTCCGACGGGTGGGCGGCGCGCCCGAACGCCTCCCGGGCCGCCAGCTCGGCGAGCAGTTCCTCGCTGGTCACCTTGGCCAGGAACGGATGGATGGCCAGGCTCGGGGCCACCGCGTTGACCCGGATGCCGTGCTGGGCCACGTCCAGCGCTGCGCACCGGGTCAGGGCCATGACGCCCGCCTTCGCCGCCGCGTAGTGCGCCTGCCCCGGCTGCGCCCGCCAGCCCAGCACCGACGCGTTGTTGACCACGGCGCCGCCGTGGCCCTGCGCGACCATCTGGCGCAGTGCGGCCCTGGTGCAGCGGAATGTGCCGGTCAGCGTGACGTCCAGCACCGCCAGCCACTGCTCGTCGGTCATGTCCAGCACCGAGCTGGTGCCGCCGAGCCCGGCGTTGTTGACGAGCACGTCGATCCGCCCGAACCGGGATACCGCGGCGGCGACGAGCACCCCGACCTGCGCCTCGTCGGTCACGTCGCAGACCTGTGACCACACATCGTCCCCGTGGGCCCGCGCGAGCTCGTCGCGGGCCGCGGCGAGCCGCCGCTCGTGCTTGTCGCTGATCACCACCCGGGCGCCCTCGGCCAGGCAGCGCAGCGCCACTGCCGAGCCGATACCGGTGCCTGCCGCGGCGGTGATCACCACGACCTTGCCGGCCAGCAGGTCCCGCCCGGCCGGCGGGACTGGCGGCGCCGGAGGCGTCGGCGGTTCCGGGGCGGCGGGCGGCGGGATCGCCGGCGGACCTGCCGGGGCAGGCGGTGTCACGGGCGGGCCTGCCGGGGCAGGCCGAGCGCCCGCGCGGCGATGATATTGCGCTGGATCTCGTCGGACCCGCCGTAGATCGTGTCGGCCCGGCTGAACAGGAACAGCCGCTGCCAGTCGTCGAGGTCGTAGGGCGCCCCGCGGGCGACCATCGATGGCGCGCCCAGCACCTCCATGGCCAGCTCACCGAGCTCCTGGTGCCACCGGGACCACAGCACCTTCAGCACCGACGGCGCGGTGCTGGCTGTGCCGGTGCTGGCTGTCCCGGTGCTGGCGGACCCGGTACTGGCCGCCTCTGGCCCGGCTGCCCCCTGGCCCGCCGCGCTGGCCGCCAGCGTGTGCAGCGCGTGCGCCCGCATGGCGGCCAGCCCGATCCACGCCCGGGCCAGCCTGTCGCGGAGCACCGGGTCGGCGGCCGCGCCGGTCCGCCGGGCCACCTCCACCAGACGGCCGAGCTCACGCTCGAACCCGATCTGCTGGCCGAGGGTGGCCACCCCCCGCTCGAAGGACAGCGTGCCCATCGCGACCCGCCAGCCGTCGCCGGGCGTGCCGACCACCAGATCGCGCCGGGTGCGGGCGCCGTCGAAGAACACCTCGTTGAACTCGGACGTGCCGGTGAGCTGCCGGATCGGGCGGACGGTGATCCCGCTCTGGCGCATGGGGACGAGCAGATAGGACAGGCCCTCGCTGCGCCGCGACCCGGCCTGGGTGCGGGCGAGCAGGAAGCACCAGTCGGCCACGTGGGCGAGCGAGGTCCATATCTTCTGCCCGGTGATCACCCACTCGTCGCCGTCGAGGGCCGCGGTGGTGGCCACGGCGGCCAGGTCCGACCCGGCGCCCGGCTCCGAGTAGCCCTGGCACCAGAGCTCATCGACCGCCTTGATCGCGGGCAGGAACCGGCGCTGCTGTTCCGCCGTGCCGAACGCGATCAGCGTCGGCCCGAGCAACTCCTCGCCCAGGTAGCCGACCCGGGTGGGCGCGCCGCTGCGGGCGTACTCCTCGTGGAAGATGACCTGCTGCGCCAGCGTGGCCCCGTGGCCGCCGTGCTCGGCCGGCCAGCCCAGGCAGGTCCAGCCGGCCGCCGCCAGGTGCCGGTTCCAGGCCAGCCGCCCGGCGTGCGCCTCATGCTCGCGGCCGGGACCGCCCGCCCCCCGCAGCGCGGCGAACCGGCCGGTGAGGCTGTCCGCCAGCCACCGCCGCAGCCGGTCGCGGAACTGCTCGTCCTCCGGGCTAAGCTGCACCCGCCCTCCCTGCGACCGGATCCGCGGGCCCGCGGGGGGGAGGCGGGCCCGCGGAAGCACCGTGTCTGGCCAGCGGCTGTCCCCGCGCGTAGGCTCAGCCTACCAAGCACTTGCTTGTTACAGGGAGCCCCCGGTGGAGTTGACCACCATCCCGGCCGCGGTCGCCCGGGCGGCCCGGGAGTTCGGCGACGCGCCCGCCCTGGCCGAGCCGGGCGGGCCGCGGTTCAGCTACCGCGAGCTGCACCAGCGGGTAACCACGGTCGCCCGGGCGCTGATCGCCGAGGGCGTGGCCCCCGGGGACCGGGTGGCCATCTGGTCCCCCAACACCCATCACTGGGTGCTCGGCGCGCTCGGCGCGCTCCACGCGGGCGCGACGCTGGTCCCGGTCAGCACCAGGTTCACCGGCCATGAGGCGCGCGACGTGATCAGCCGCAGCGGCGCCCGCGCCCTGATCGTGGCCGGCCCGTTCCTCGGCACCGACCGCCTCACCGCCCTGCGCGCCGCCGACGATGCTCAACGGATGACGGCCGGCCCTGGCCTCGACCGGCTCCGCCTGATCGTGCAGATCCCCATCGAGGCCGGCCCGGCCAGCGCAGCAGGGACCCTCGGCTGGGGCGAGCTGCTTGAGCGGGCGGCAACCGTCCCGGCCAGCGTGGCCACCGAGCGCGCCGACGCAGTGAGTCCCGGGGACGTCAGCGACATCTTGTTCACCTCGGGCACGACCGGGCGGAGCAAGGGGGCGATGACCGCCCACCGGCAGTCGCTGGCCGTCGCCCGGGCCTGGGCCGAGTGCGGGTGCCTCTCCGGCGCCGACCGCTACCTCGTGGTCAACCCGTTCTTCCACAGCTTCGGCTTCAAGGCCGGCATCCTGGCCTGCCTGGTCAGCGGCGCCGCCCTGGTGCCGCAGCTGATGTACGACGCGGGGCGGGCCATGGCGCTGGTCGAGGCCGAGCGGATCACCGTGTTCCCCGGCCCGCCCACGATCTACCAGACCATCCTCGATCACCCGGACCGCGGCGCCCACGACCTGTCCAGCCTGCGGCTGGCGGTGACCGGCGCGGCGACCGTCCCGGTCGCCCTGGTGGAGCGGATG
>DATINY010000018.1:0-9032 GCA_035473755.1 Streptosporangiaceae bacterium | reverse complement strand
GCTCGTCCATCCGGGGCAGCCTGATCCGGTACCCGTCGCCCTCGGTGTACAGCGAGTGCGTCTGGCTGATGTTGGCGATCCAGGCCCCGCCCGCCACCGCGCTGATCAGCCCGGCCCGGCGGGACAGCCCGCGGCCGGCCGCGACCGTCGGGTCGGCGTCCGGGCCGCGGCCGAAGATCAGGCGGCTGCCCTCCGGAATGCCCACCACCAGCCCCGACGGCGTGCTCACCCGGGCCGCCACTGCGGAAGTGGGCTGGTTATCCATGGCCTGCCTGCCTGTGGGTGAGCGGTGCGGGGCACCCGGGCCCGGGGTGGGGCGGATACGGGGCTGATGGCCGGCCAGCAGCGGAACGGTCAGCCAGCCCGAGTCTAGGCCGGGCCGGCCGGCCCGGCGGATCCCGGAATCCGGGGATGGCCCGCACTGGGTCAACGCGGTTGGCTGGGCGAAGTCCCGGGGCGAGGTGCGGACATGGTCCGCGGGGCCTGTCGTCCATGTGGGCAGGCGGGCCCGGGCCGGGGCGCAGGTCACGGCGCGGGCGGGAGCGCTCGTCGGGGGTCGCTCCCGCCGGCGCGGTCCTGGGGGAACCTGCGGGCCAGGATCTGGCACCTCGCCCCGGGCTGTGCCCGCCCTGACCCGGCGGCGCTTCGCTGTGCTTCATACACTCGCCCCGTGGAGACTGACCCGTTCACCGTCCTCGGGCTGCCCGCCCGGCCAGAGGTCGGCGACGACGAGGTGCGGACCGCGTGGCGGCGGATAGCGGCCGCCACCCATCCCGACCGCGCCGACGGCGGCGACCCGGCCCGCTTTGCCGCCGCGGCGGCCGCCTACACGACGCTGCGGACCAGGTCCGGCCGCGGCGAGGCACTCGCCGACCTCGCCGCGCGCCGCCCACGGGCGGGCGTTCCCCGTCCCGGCGCCGCGGGCTGGCGGCGGCCGCTGCTGCGCCTGGCGCGCTTACCGAACCGGGTCCGCCACGGACGGCCGGCCCGGCTGGCGCTGAGGCTGGCCGTGGTGGCGGCGGCGAGCGCGGCGGCGTTCGCCGTGGCCGGCTGGACGCCAGCCACCCCCGCGCTGATCGCCGGGTTTCTCACCTGGCTGCTGCTTACCGCCCGCCACGACCTCGCCCCACCGCCGTGACCGGCCGGCCCGGGCCGCGCTTGGGGCCGGCCCGGGCCGCACCCCCGGGACTGGGCCGCTGCTCCGCCCGGTTCCACCGGGCCCGCGAAACCCGGCCCGGGCGCCGCGGTCAGCCGGATTCCGGGGCCAGCGGGACATCTGGCCCGGGTACCACGGTCAGCCGGGTTCCGGGCCGGTCGCCACCGGACGGGCCGGGTCGGTCACCCAGTGCGACCAGGAGCCAACGTAGAGCGCGGCCGGCAGGCCGGCCACCGCCAGCGCGAGTACCTCATGGGCGGCGGTTACCCCCGACCCGCAGTACGAGCCGGCCACGGCCCCGGTCCCCGGGTCACCCGCGGGCGCGGCCACGCCGAGCGCGGCAAACCGCGCCCGCAGATCGGGCGCGGGCCGGAAGCGGCCGTCGGCCAGCACGTTGCCTGCCGTGGGCGCGCTCACCGCGCCGGGGATATGCCCGGCGACCGGGTCGATCGGCTCGGCCTCACCCCGGTAACGCTCCCCCGCCCGCGCGTCCAGCAGCGTGCCATGGCGGGCGAGGCCAGCGGCGCCGTCGGCGTCCAGCAGCTGCATGCCGCCGGGGCTGGCCGTGAAGTCCCCCGGCGGCGGGGCGGCACCCTCGCCGGTGACCACCGGCTGGCCGGCCGCAACCCAGGCGCGGTAGCCGCCATCGAGGACCCTGACCCGCGGGTGACCGAAGTAGCGCAGCATCCACCAGCCGCGCGCCGCGGCCGTGGCGTCCGCCTCGTCGTAGACGACGACGTCACGCCCGTCGCTCACCCCGGCCCGCCGCATGGCCAGCTGGAACGCTGCCGCCCCGGGCAGCGGGTGACGCCCGCCCGCCCCCGGTGCCCCGGACAGATCGTGGTCGAGGTCGATGAAGACGGCGCCGGGCAGATGCCCGGCACGGTAGGCGGTGATGCCCGGCGGGCCGGGCGACCCAGCGAGCCGCCAGCGCACGTCCAGCAGCACGGGTGATGGCCCGGCGGCCAGGCTCCGGGCCAGCGAGGTCACCTCGATCAGTGGCTCCACGCCACGAATCCTTCCCCCGGGCGAGCCCGGTTTGCCGGGCCCGCCCCGCGGGACGGGGCGTCATCGGCAGGCACAGCCACGGGCTCTCTCCTGTGGATAACTTCGTTCTTCCTGTGGATGGACCGCCTCATCCACAGGCCAGGCTGTGGATAACCTGCCATCCACCGGTGTGCGTACCGCGGCTCCGGGTCACGACGCCGGCAGGAACAACAAGGGTACGAGCTGGTCGGCCGAGGTCAGCGAGCCGTGCATGCCGACGAGGGAGGACTCCAGCACCTCCGACTGGCTGGCGATCACGGCCCCCGGGCCCGCGGGCGCGACCACCACGTCGCCGATCCGGCCGGCCAGCCAGGGCTCCACCGGGCCGAACCACCCCGCCCCGACCGCCTCGTCGCGGGAGAGCACCCACGCCCGGTCACCGATGATGTCGCGCCAGGTCTGAAGCACATCGTCGGCCGCACCGGGCACGGTGTACAGGTGGCGGGCCCGCGGCTCACCGCCCAGCAGCGCGATCCCGTCGAGCAGGCCGGGAATGGTATCCGCGTCGATCCGGTCCTCGGGCGCCACGTCGGTCATGCCGTGATCGGCCGTCACATACAGCGGGGTCCCCGCGGGGATGGCCGTCGCCAGCTGCTCGGCCAGCTTGTCCACGTGACCGAGCTGGAAGCGCCATGCGTCGGACCCGCAGCCGAACACGTGCCCGGTGCCGTCCAGCTGGGCGTGGTACACGGTGACCAGCGCGCGGTCCGACCACCGCAGGGCATCCGACGCCTCCGCCGCGAGCGCGCCGAGGCTGTCCGCGGGCCGGTAGCAGTTGCCCCGCATCACGGCGGTGGACAGGCCGGTCTTCTCCAGCGCCGAGGCCGCGACGCGGAAGGTGCTCACGCCCGCCTCCGCAGCCCGCTCGTAGATCGTTGAGCCCGGCTGCCAGGCGAGCGGATCGATCGACTTATCCCACCGCAGGCCGTTCAGCAGCTTGCCCTCTCCCGGCACCGCGACCTGATAGCCGAGCATCCCGTGCTGGCCGGGGGGGCGTCCCGTGCCGAGCGAGCCCAGGCTGGTCACCGTGGTCGCCGGGAAGCCCGCCGTCAGCGGCGCCGCGTTGACCGCCAGTTCGGACAGGAACGGCGCCGCCGCTGGATGGTCCCGGAGCAGCTCCCAGCCCAGGCCATCCACCACGAGCAGGCA
Organism: Streptosporangiaceae bacterium; assembly: GCA_035473755.1. Taxonomy (GTDB): domain Bacteria; phylum Actinomycetota; class Actinomycetes; order Streptosporangiales; family Streptosporangiaceae; genus UBA9676. Next base: position 5,680 of record DATINY010000018.1, on the reverse strand, counting down.
GATGCGGGCGGCGGGCGGCAGGCCGAGCACGTTCGGCTCGCCGGGTATGCCCAGCGACGCGAGCAGGGAGGAGGCGAGGTCGGGAAGGCTGCGCTCACCGTAACGGGGCAGGACCGGCGCCACCGCCGGCTCGGCTGGCATCAGCCCGTCCATCACCGGTCTGGGTGAGCGGTCGCCGCCCCGAGCGCGCTGGCGAACGCCAGCACCTGCCGTACCGCTTCCCCGCCGTCGGCCGCCTCGCTGACCCGCAGCGCGAGGTCGTCGGCGGTAATGGTCCCGCTGTAGCCGTGGTCCGCCTCGCAGTTCTCGTCCCCGCAGTGGGCCGGCTCCAGCTCGACGTGGGAGAGCACATTCCAGCCGATGGTCAGGACCACCTCACTGGGCATCGTCACCCCGGGAACGTAGGAGGCCGGGTCGGACACCACGCGGGTCACCGCCACCGAGGAGATCCGGGAGAAACGCACGGCCTCGGTGCTCGTCTCCGCCTGCGGGCGGGCGGGCGGCTCCTCGGCCGGGTTCTCGTCGGTGTGCGAGTAGATCAGCCTGGTCGGCGTCAGGACCAGGACGCTCATGTGGCGGCGTACTTCCATGGCGGGGTCGAACAGCGCGTCGTGGTGCACGAAGAACGAGACGACGGCCTCGGAGCCCAGGGCGGATGAGACGGCGTCGCCGACGAGCCCGGGGTAGTAACCGCTCCGTTCGATCGCCGACCGCAGCCCATCAGCAGTGGCTTGCATATCCCTCATTACTCCATCCTGCACTCTCACTGACCGTGTGCCGGCCGAACCACCATTCAGCGGCGCCGGCCAGTACGCTGCCGGACGGCCCCCCGTGATCCCATCACGGCGTGTGCCCGGCCAGGCAGGGCAGTCCAGGAGGGGTTACCGTGGCGAGGCCGGCCCGCTCCCCGGCTCCGGGCCGGGGCAGGGCCATCGCTCCCGCCCCCGCGGCCGGCCGCGGCCTGCGCGGTGACGACGCGCCGGCCGCGCCCCCACGCCCCCGGTACACGAGCAGGCCATTGACCGGATCGGGCACGGCATCAAGCGCGGCCTGGACGGCCGGGATGGCGCGGAAGGTTTCCCACCGGGAATCCTCGCCGAACTCCACTTCGAAGACGACGCCCCATCTGTGCTCGTGCCATTCCCAGCCGGTGGCCCCGGCCGTTACCGCCGACTCGGTCAGCACGGACGAGTAAGCATCCTGCCACTGCCTGGCGCGAAACTCGCCGTGGAATACCTCGATCGACCACCACTCGGCCATACCCCGACGATAGGCGCTCGCAGCCCCGGCCGCATCCTCCCGCGCGGTGATCGCGATACAACGTGACGAACGCGATCCCGGGTCGCCGGCCGGGACCGCGTCCGCACTGCGTCAGAAGTACAGCGTGTACTTGAGCGACAGGTCCAGCACGACGGCGAACATGAGGTAGATCAGCCAGATGCCGACGCCCAGGTGGAAGAAGCCCATGAGCCTGGTGCCGAGCCGCGACGGGCCCGGCGCGGTGGCACCCAGGCTCGCGAGGATGTCGGAGAGATAGACGCAGGTCAGCCCGATGAATAAGCCGCCGACCCCGTTGTCACCGGCCTTGAAGAAGACGATCATGCCCAGGACCGAGATGGCAGTGAAGGCCACCGCCATGCCCAGGTTCACCCGCGGGTCCACCTGCTTCAGCCGGTTCCAGCCGAGCGCGAACCAGTGCACGCCGTAGGCGGAGAAGGCGAGCGCCGCCATGTAGAGCGGCGGCGAGGCGGTGAAGGTGCCGAACAGGGTGAGCCCGAGGAAGAGGTAGGTACCGGTGAGGAACTGGCAGAACCCGGGCATCCAGATGCCCCAGACGCCGGTCCCGAAGTCCACACTCGCATCGCGCTTGGGGAAGCCCAATAACTCCTGCGGGCCGTAGATCAGGTAGCCGGTCCCGAGCCCGAAGAAGCCGAGGGCTATCGGCGGGAAGGGCGATTGCGGCAGTGAGATAGAGGCAAGTAAGGACATGAAACCTCCCTTGATGGGCGGAATCGCTCCCTTTATGCCTGGCCATTCTGGAACAGGCGGGACCAGCTTAGATCCAGAACGTCTGCCGTTAAGGGACAAACGGGAGTGACGGGTGGCACAGCCCGCTGCCCTCTCAGCCGCCTGCGGCGAGTGCGTCCCTGATCCGCTGCGCGTACGCCGCCGCCTCGGCCTCATCGGCGTACCTCTGGCGCGGCCAGAAGAAACCGCGCAGGCCGTCGCCCCGCGTCCGCGGCACCACGTGGACATGCAGGTGAGGAACGCTCTGGCTGACCACATTGTTCAGCGCGACGAAAGTGCCCTGGGCCCCGAGGGCGGCCGGCAGGGCGGCGCTGACCCGCTGGACCCGGGTGAACAGCGGGCCGACCAGCTCGGCCGGCAGGTCGGGCAGGGTCTCGTAATGATCGCGTGGGATCACCAGCACGTGGCCCTTGAACACCGGCCGGCTGTCCAGGAACGCCACCACCAGCTCATCGGCGAATACGATCTCGGCCGGGTGATCCCCGCTGGCGATGGCACAGAAAAGACAGTCGCTCACGACCGGCCACCTTAGTAGCCGGCCGGCGGGAATGGCCTGAGCCGGACGGCGGCGGCCCGCCCGCCGCCCCGGCTGGCCCTGTGAACACTGAGGCGTTACGGTCCGGGTGTGGCAGTCGACGGACGGCGGCATGTGGTGGCCTTCGGCGGGCTGCCCTGGCAGGATTCGCGACCCGTGGGGCGCCAGCCGTTCCGCGATTACCTGTACGGGCTGACCGGCCGGGCTGCGCCGCGCATCGCCGTGCTGACCACCGCCTCCGGTGACGACCCGGCCGGCGCGGCGCTGACCTGCGGCTGGTTCGAGGGCGGCGGAGCCGAGGTGGGCCACCTGGCGCTGTTCCCCATGCCGAGCGTGGCCGACCCCGAGGATTTCCTGCTCTCCCGGGACCTGATCTTCGTCGGCGGGGGCAGCGTGGCGAACATGCTCGCGGTGTGGCGTGTCCACCAGCTTGACCGCATCATGCGTGCCGCCTGGCAGGCCGGGGTGATCCTGGCCGGCGTGAGCGCGGGCGCGATCTGCTGGTTCGAGGGTGGTACGACCGACTCGTTCGGTCCTGACCTGCGTCCTTTCACCGACGGCCTCGGCCTGCTGGCGGGCAGCTACTGCCCGCACTACGACTCCGAGCCCGGCCGCCGCCCCCTGTTCACCTCGCTGGTCGCGGCCGGGCGGCTCCCGGCCGGGATCGCCTGTGACGAGGGGGCCGGGGCGCACTTCGTCGACGACGAACTGGACGCCGTGGTCAGCGGGCTGCCCGGGGCGGCCGGTTACCTGGTGGGACCGGACGGCGCCGGCGGATTCACCGAAACGGCCCTGGCCGCCAGGCCGCTGCCGGGCGCGGTCTCGTGACCGCACAGCCGTCTTGCTGGTGCCCAGCGCTGATGTCAGCCGTGAAGATGACGGCAGGCCGGCCGGCGGGATGACGACGGTTCGGCAGGTCAGATCTAGTCTTGAGGCGTGAGCGCACTCTATGGCTGGCTGCGCCGCCATCCGAAGCTGGTGGACGGCGGGCTGGCGGCCGTGCTCGCCTTCCTCGGCGTCGCGTCGGCTGCGGTCATGATCTTCCGTCCCGGGTCCTCCGCCGTGGGCCTCACCCGCGCGGTCGGCATCCCGCTGGCGCTCCTGCTGGCCGTCCCCGTGATCTTCCGGCGCTCCCACCCGGTCGGCGCCTTCGCGGCCGCCATCGTCATCGGCGCGCTCCAGGTCCTGCTGAACGTCAAGCCCAACGCTACCGACCTGGCGATCGTCATCCTGCTGTACACCCTCGCCGCCTACACGCCGCGGCGGATCTCGGTCACCGGGCTCGCCATCTGCCTGGTGGGCTCGGCGACGGCGGTGGCCCGGTGGATGCCGGGCCAGCTCGGCGTGCTGGACGCGATAGCGGTCGGCTCGATCATGTTCGCCGGCCCGTCGCTGATCGCGTGGGTTTTCGGCGACTCGATGCGCTACCGGCGGGCGTACTACGCGAGCCTGGAGGACCGGGCGGCCCGGCTCGAGGCCGAGCGCGACGCGCAGGCGCAGGTCGCCGCGGCGGCGGAGCGGGCCAGGATCGCCCGCGAGCTCCACGACGTGGTCGCCCATAACGTCAGCGTCATGGTGGTCCAGGCGGACGGCGCCTCCTACGCGCTGGGCTCCGACCCGGACCGCGCCAGGCAGGCGCTCGCCGCGATCGCCAGCACCGGCCGGCAGGCGCTGACGGAGATGCGCCGCATGCTGGGCGTGCTGCGGCGGGACGAGGACGGCACCGAGCCGGAACGCGCCCCGCTGCCCGGCATCGGCCAGCTCGGCGAGCTGCTCGAACAGACCCGGGCCACGGGCCTGGCCATCTCCTTCACCGTTGAGGGCGTGCCGCAGCCGCTGCCGGACGGCGCGGCGCTGGCCGCCTACCGGATCGTGCAGGAGTCGCTCACCAACACCCGCAAGCATGGCGGGCCCAGGGCCGCCGCCCAGGTGACGCTGCGGTATCTGGAGGACGCGCTGCTGCTACGGATCACCGACGACGGGCGGGGCGGCGCGGCCGCCTCCGACGGGGCCGGCCACGGGCTGACCGGAATGCGCGAGCGGGTGGCCATCTACGGCGGCTGGGTGCAGGCGGGCCCGCGCCCGGCCGGTGGTTACCAGGTGACCGCGCGGCTGCCGCTGACACCCGCCGCGCCCACCGCCGCGCCGGCGTCTCCCACGCTGACGCGGCCCGCGCCGGCCTCCCCGGTCCGCCGCGAGGTGCTCGCGGATACCAAGCGGGCCGGTGCCGCGTGAGCATCCGGATCGTGCTCGTCGACGACCAGGAGCTGGTGCGGGCCGGGTTCCGGATGGTGCTCGACGCCCAGCCGGACATGGAGGTGGTCGGCGAGGCGGGTGACGGGCTGGCCGCGACCCGGCTGCTGCGCACCGTCGCCGCCGACGTGGCGGTGATGGATGTGCGGATGCCCAGGCTGGACGGGATCGAGACGACCCGGCAGATCTGCCAGGCCGGTGACCGGCCGCGGGTGCTCATGCTGACCACGTTCGACCTGGATGAGTACGCCTACTCCGCGCTAAAGGCCGGGGCCAGCGGGTTCCTGCTGAAGGACGTACCGCCGGAGGAACTGCTGTTCGGCATCCGGGCAGTGCACTCCGGCGATGCGGTGGTCGCCCCGTCCACCACCCGACGGCTGATCAACCGCTTCGCGCCGCTGTTCCCGGCCGGCGACGGCCCGGCCCCGCCGGACCTCGCCTGCCTGACCGCGCGCGAGCGGGAGGTGCTCGCCCACGTCGCACAGGGCCTGTCCAACTCCGAGATCGCGGAGCGGCTGTTCGTATCCGAGGCCACCGTGAAGACGCATGTCGGCCGGGTGCTGGCCAAGCTCGGCCTCCGGGACCGGGTCCAGGCGGTGGTGTTCGCTTATGAGACTGGCCTGGTCAAGGCGCGCGGCGCGGGCTGACCTGGTTGACCCGGTGAGCAGGCCAGGTCACGCGCTCTGAGACACGGCGAACGAGGCCGTTGACGACCCGGCGCAGGCGCTTGGCCGCTCAGGACCTGCCGGCGGTGGCGCGGCGCAGCGACCAGCCCAGTGCGGCGATGACGCAGACGGGCATCAGCCACCACGCGTTCACCCCCGCGACGTGGACGAGTAGGGCGGTGGCGGCCAGGGCCAGCGC
>DATINY010000017.1:0-14399 GCA_035473755.1 Streptosporangiaceae bacterium | reverse complement strand
GGCCGCGCCGGGCTCACGGTGCATGAGCTGCTGAGCGCCGAGGCCGCGGCCCAGCCCGCGGGAGCCAGCGGGCTCATCGCCCTCGACTGGCTGAACGGGAACCGCAGCGTGCTGGTCGACCATCACCTGTCCGGCGCCATCGTCGGCCTGACGCTGGCCAGCCGGCCGTCGGAGATCTACCGCGCGCTGCTGGAGGCGACCGCGTTCGGCACCCGGGTCATCATCGACGCGTTCGAGGCGGCGGGCCTGCCCGTCACCGAGCTGATCATCGCCGGTGGCCTGATGCGCAACCAGCTGCTGATGCAGATCTACGCGGACGTGACCCGCCGCCCGCTCAGCCTGGTCGCCTCCGAGCAGGCCCCGGCCCTCGGCTCAGCCATTCACGCCGCCGTCGCCGCGGGCGCCTACCCGGACGTGGCGGCCGCCGCGGCCACGATGGGCAAGCTGCACGCGGGCGCGTTCAAGACGGACCCGGCCAGCGCGGACGTCTACGATCAGCTGTACGACGAGTACGTGGCGCTCCACGACTACTTCGGGCGCGGCACCAATGAGGTCATGCACCGGCTCCGGTCGCTGCGCAACCGGGTACGGGCAGCCGGGCCGGACGGCGGGGACAGCCAGCAATGAGCCCCGATCGGGCGGCTGCCGACGTTGTCACCCGGACCTGCCTCGCCGTGGCGGAGCTGCATGCGGAGCTCGCGCGCAACGGCCTGGTGGCATGGACGTCCGGCAACATATCGGCCCGGGTGCCCGGCACGGACCTGCTGGTGATCAAGCCAAGCGGCGTGGCCTACGCCGACCTCACGGCCGAGAGCATGGTGGTGTGCGACCTGAGCGGCACCAGGGTCAGCGGGGAGCTCAGCCCGTCCAGCGATACCGCCTCACACGCCTACATCTACCGGCACATGCCCGAGGCCGGCGGCGTCGTGCACACCCATTCCCGGTACGCGACCGCGTGGGCGGCCCGCGGCGAGCCCATCCCCTGCGTGATTACCGCGATGGCCGACGAGTTCGGTGGCGAGATACCGATCGGGCCCTTCGCCCCGATCGGCGGCGAGGAGATCGGCCGCGCGGTGGTCACGACCCTGTCGGGTCACCGCTCACCGGCCGTGCTGCTGCGCAGCCACGGAGTGTTCACCGTGGGCGCCACCGCGCGCGACGCGGTGAAGGCGGCGGTGATGTGCGAGGACGCGGCCTGCACGGTCCATCTGGCCAGCGTGATGGGCCAGGTCAGCCCGCTGCCGCCCGACCAGATCGACGCCCTGTACCGGCGATACCAGGACGAGTACGGCCAGCGCTGACCGGCTGGCACCGAACCCGGCTCTGCCCAACCCTCAGGGAGGCTGCGATGAATGAGCGAAGGCCCCGGATCGGCATCCTGGGGATCATGCAGGACCTGTACGACGACATGATCCCGGGCATCGCCCGGCGCCAGGAGGGGTATGCCGCCGAGCTTGCCGCCAGCCTGGCCGGGGTCGGCGAGTTCATCCCCGGCAAGGTGGTGAAGTACCGGGAGGACGCCGAGCGGGTCATGCGCGAGTTCGAGGACTCCGGCCTCGACGGCGTGCTGGTGGTGATGCTGACCTACGGGCCGGCCATGCGGGTCGCCCGGCTGCTGGCCGAGTCCCGGCTGCCCATCTGCCTGGCCAACATCCAGCCTGAGCCCGCGGTCACCGCCGCGTGGGACATGGCCGACATGACCTACAACCAGGGGGTCCACGGGGCGCAGGACACCGCCAACGCCATGGTCCGAGCCGGGCGGCGGTTCAGCGTGCTGACCGATGACTGGCGGAGCGAGACGTTCCGCGCCGACGTGGGCCGCTGGGCGCGGGCCGCGGCGGCGGTGACGGCGTGGAGGTCGCTGAAGGTCGCCCTGGTCGGGTACGCGATGAACGACATGGGCGACATCCGGGTGGACGAGAGCGCGCTGATCCGCGGCCTCGGCCCGCAGATCCGGGCGGTGGCTCCCGGCGAGGTGTACCGCGGCATGCTCGCGGTCACCGACGCGCAGGTGGCCGGTGTGATCGCGTCCGAGGACGCCAGGTTCGAGATCGACCCGGCCCTGTCGGCCACCGAGCGCGAGGACCACGCGCGGATGCAGGTCGCGATCAAGGCCATGCTGGACCAGGGCGGCTACGGCGCCTACACCGCGCACTTCGACGCGATCGGGGAGGACGGCCGGTTCGCCCGGCTGCCGCTGGCGGCCGCCTCCACGCTGATGGCGGAGGGTTACGGCTACGCCGCCGAGGGCGACGTGCTCACCGCCTGCCTGGTCGCCGCCGGGCACCGGCTGATCGGGGATGCCCATTTCACCGAGATGTACGCGATGGACTTCCCCTCCGACTCGGTGCTGATGAGCCACATGGGCGAGGGCAACTGGAAGATCGCCCGCCCCGACCGGCCGGTGCGGCTGATCAAGCGCCCGCTCGGCATCGGCCGGCTGGCGGATCCGCCCACGTTCCTGTTCCAGTACCAGCCGGGCCCGGCCACCATAGCCACGCTGGTCAACCTGGAAGGCGGCCGGTTCCGGCTGGTGGTGGCCGAAGGGGAGAACCTGGACAGCCCGCCGCTCCCGGCGCTGGAGATGCCTTATGGCCAGTTCCGGCCGACCTCTGGGCTGCGCGCATGCCTGAACGGATGGCTGGCGGCGGGCGGGCCGCACCACGAGGTCATGAACCTCGGCCACCACGCCGCGTCATGGCGGGTGTTCTGCCAGCTCACCGGCATTGAGTTCGTGCCGGTGTAAAAGCCAGGCCGTCAGGCGCTGCGCTGGCGCTCCTCAAGCGCCCGGCGGTACTCGGCGATGACGATGTCGTTCAGCTCCTGGACCGAGGTCTCCGCGCTTGGCTTGTCGAACGTGATCTTGCCCTGCTGCAGCAGGTTGACCCGGTCGGCGATCTCCAGCACCTGGGCGTAGTTGTGCGCGATCACGATGACCGACACGTCGCCCTGGCGCTTGATGTTCCGGATCAGGTCCAGGATGAGCGCCGCCTCCTTGGCGCCCATGGCCGCGAGCGGCTCGTCCAGCAGCAGCACCTTCGCGTCGGAGTAGATCGCGCGGGCGATCGCGATCGCCTGCCGCTGCCCGCCCGACAGCCTCGCCACCTCCGCGTCGACCGACTTGAGGCCGATCCCCATGTCGTCCAGGCGCTGCCGGGCGAGCTTGCGCATGGCCCGGTTGTTCAGCAGCGGCCAGCGCACCGCTTCCCGCTTGAGGAACATGTTGTGGTAGACGGTGAGCTGGTCGATCAGGGCCAGGTCCTGGTAGACGACGTCGATGCCGAGCGCCCGCGCCGCGTCCACCGACTTGAGCGTCACCTCCTGGCCGTTCAGGATGATCCGGCCGGAGTCGGGTGGCTGGAAGCCGCAGAGGATCTTCAGCAGCGTGGACTTGCCCGCGCCGTTGTCCCCGAGCAGGGCGAGCACCTCGCCCTGCCGCAGGCGCATGTTGACGTCGATGAGTGCGGTCACCGCGCCGAACCGCTTGGAGACGTGCTCGACCCGGAGGACGTCGCTGGGGTCGGCCGCCGCCTCGCTGTTATCGGGCACGGCCACTGCGGGCTCGGTGCCGTCCGGTTCCGGCGTGCTCATCGCGTCCTCCCTGCCCGTCTCAGCCTGGCCAGCTGCACGTTCGCGATCATGGCGACCAGGATCGCGCCGCCGAGGATGATCGGCTGCGGGTTGGCGCTGATCCCGATCAGGTTGAACCCATCGAACAGGATCGCCAGCACCAGCGTGCCGAGGAAGGCGCCGATGATCGTGCCGGACCCGCCGGCCAGCGCGGTGCCGCCGATGACCGCTCCCGCGATGGCATAGAACATGGGCGTGTAGCTGGCGTTGCTCGGGTCGATGGAGTTGGTCTGGAACGTCACCATCAACCCGGTCAGCGCCCCCATGAAGCCGGTGATCATGAAGTTTCCGTACTTGATCTTGGGGATGCTGATGCCGGCCTCGCTGGCCCCGAGGATGTTGCCGCCGACCGCGACCGTGTGCAGGCCCCACCGGGTCCGGCTGAGCACCACCTGGAAGGCCGCGACCAGGATGATCGTCCAGGTGATCTCCGCCCAGGGCCAGGAGCCCAGCAACTTGCCGACCCCGGCAGCGCTGGCCGGGATGGTCGCTGGGTACGCGTGCGAGGTCACCAGCATGATGCCCTGGAGGATGAACCCGGTGCCGAGGGTGGTGATGAACGAGGGCACGCCGAGGGTGACGGTGATGAAGCCGTTGGCGAAGCCGACGGCCAGCCCCATGAGCAGGCAGAGCAGGACCGCCAGCACCGGCGGCACGCCGTAGAAGTCGATCAGGTAGTGCATGAGGAACGGGGAGAAGCCCAGGACGAAGCCGACCGACAGGTCCAGCTCTCCACACACCAGCAGGAACACCTCGCCGATCGCGATGATCGCCCATGGGGCGACCGTCCACGTGATGTTGGCGATGTTGTCGCTGGTCAAGAACGTCGACGAGGCCGAGGAGATGAACCCGAAATAGATGACAAGCAGGACCACGACCACCAGGACCGTGGCCGCGCGCTGCTCGGCGAACAGCAGCGCCGCCCGTTTGACCCCGTTCCACACCCTGCCACCGGGCGTGGGCTCCGCCGGGGTACCGCCCGCGAGGTCGGGGGCTTGCTGGACCGTGTCGCTCACGTTCGTTCCCTGTCCGTCATGGCCGCTCCTATCACGCGCCAGGCGACCGCCGCTGATCCCGCCGACGGCGATGCACCGACGGCGGGCACGGACCCGTCCTGCCTGGGTTCGTGCCCGCCGTCGGCCCGGATGTCACATCCCAGCTCTAATTGGCCTGGTCAGGCGATCGGGCCGGTGTGCTTGATGTACTTCTGCTGCGAGCTCGAGCCCTCGAACCGCGACGTGGTGCTCTGGTAGGGGCCGACGTTGGCCTTGGTGACGAACGTGAGGCCGGTATTGGTCTCCGGCGGGGCCACCAGGCCACCCGACAGGTTCCACAGGTACAGGGCGAGCACCGGCAGGAAGCCCTGCAGGTACGGCTGCTGGTCGATGGTGAAGTCCAGGTTGCCGGCCTTGATCCCGCTCAGCGTGACCGGGGTCAGATCGAAGCCGCCGGAGGCGACCTTGCCGGTCAGGCTGTACTTCTGGATGATCTGGCCGACGGTCTGGGTCGAGCCCGCGTCCACCGCGAAGATGCCCTTCAGGGTGGACTTGTGCGCCAGCACGTAGGCGTTGATGGTGGTGTTCTCCTGCGACAGCGCCGCACCGGACGCGACCGAGGTGAACTTGATGTTCTTGCCCGAGGCACCGATCGCCTGCTTGGCCCCGTCGATGCGCGGCTGGATGTTGGCCGTGCCGGGGGTGGCGATGAAGCCGACCGCGTCACCGCCATTCGGCATGGACGCCGCGATCCGCTGCCCCAGCGCCTGCCCGGAGACGAACAGGTCCTGGCCGATGTAGGCGAGCCGGTTGGTGCCCGGATCGCCGACGTTGCCGTCGGCATTGTATGAGACGACCGGGATGCCGCCGTTCATGGCGTTCATCACCGGGGCGGTGAACGCGTGCGAATCGACCACCGCGATCGCGATCCCGTTCGCCTTCGACGAGATGGCGGCATTGGTGGCGCTGACCATCTCGGAAATGACGGCGGTCTGCGAGCCGGTCCAGGAGGGCTTGGGGATCCCCAGCAGCGCTGCGGCGTCCTGCAGCCCGTACTGGGTGGGCACGAAGAACGGGTTGGTGGTGACGTGGTTGACGAAGGCGAACTTCCACGGCGGCGTGGTCGGGAAGTTCCCGGCCGCCGAGCTCGCGGGGCTGGTGCTGGTGCTGCCGCTGCTGCTGGTCGATGAGCAGGCGGCGAGCAGCGCCGAGGCGGCCGCGGTCGCGCTCACCAGGCCCGTGCCCGTGAGCAGCTTCCGGCGCGTCGGCCCGTCTTTCATGTTGAGCGTTTGGATTGCCTCATCGACCTTGGGGTCGACTTCTTTCATCGCGGCCTCCAGTCACATTCCTTAGATACGGAACGCCTCCGGTGCAGCCGGGCTGCGGCGTTCCTGGTCCCATGCGTTGACACCACCAAGCGGGCAGCAGCCCCCCTTAGGCCGTGGCACCCTACCGGAGAACGGCCCAGGCCTCCGGCCGGAGAACCGGGCCGTCAGCGGTGTGAGCGCTCACACCGCTGAACGATACGACGTTGTGACGCCCAAAGCTAGATCATCGGACCATGGGCGTCAACGAGAACTCCGGCAAGTCGGTTAGCAGTTCCATAACGGTTCGGAGAGCCGACCAGCCGTCACGCGTAGTGGCGCTGGCCAGCGGCGATGCCGGTGGCACCGGCCAGCCGTGGGACGGCGACGACGGGTTGCCCGGGGCGGCCTGACGCCTGCGCCGCCGGCGGTTACGGTCTGATAACGGTCTCATCAAGGCCCATGCAGCGGCCCCACGCGGCCGGGCCCTCGGTACCCAGCAGCCACGGGTATGACCGCGGCCGGGCGGGCTGGGCTAGGCCGCGGTCGGAGGTAACCGGGCCCATCTCCCGTTCGTGATCTAGAAAGCCAAGATCATAAAGTGCCGCACTGGGTGCACTGTTGATAGTGGGCACGCAGGAATGGGCTCTCCCCGACCGCTGACTTTCTCAATATTTGGCAGGCAGCATCCCGGCGCGCGCCCGGTGCCTCGGTGGGATTCGAAGTCCACGTGGAGCATCACTCACACCCGCAGCGCGGCCATGCCCAGTAGCCATGGCGATCAACTGGTGCCGACACCGCAGCGGCGCACCCGCGCGGCCGCCACGGTATCGAGGACGATGGCTTGCACCCCTCCGTCCCGTGCCACGTTGACAAACCCGCCAGCTCGCCTCGCTGCCAGGCCCATATCCAGCCAAGGTCGTGCTGGTGCACCTGTGCGAGCCAGTCGGTGCCAAGACCACGATGAACCAAGCCCTCCCGCATGCCGGACATTGACGGCAACGTTCCCGAAGCCGCTGCGCCATTCACCGATGATCGCCAGCCAGCGATTGTGAGGGCCACCCCATCGGCAGGGCATCCCGGCCCGCGGCCCGCTGGGTCACGATCTAGATCCGCCTTGACGCGAAGCGAGTGTCTGCCTCGTCCTCGAACTGACCAGAAGCGGTACATTAACAGGCGGGGGCCGCCCAGGGGGTCGGCCCTGGCCCCGGTAGTCCAACGGCAGAGATGATGGTCTCAAAAGCCATAAAGTGTGGGTTCGAATCCCACCCGGGGCACAATTCGAAGACTCATCAGAATGTCAGCGGTTGCTGAGACCATATTCTTATGTACCCACGAGCTACCGTCGATATTGCCGAGAGCCTGTCCGACCTAGGGGTATTAGATCGGGAGAACGCCGCAATCTGTGGCGTTTCGGTAGCTGCCATAAGACACTGGCGGCGCGGCAGTCGACGCAGTGGAGGCGAAGATCCTCCTCGTTGCCCGCGCTGTCACGATCGGCCGCTCGACGAGCGCGCCTACGCGTACCTACTCGGCCTCTATCTCGGTGACGGACACCTGATCCTGGGCAGGAGAGGGGTCTGGGTGCTATCGATCACATGCTGTGATGGCTGGCCCGGGCTAATGGCGCAAGCCCGGCTGGCGATGTCCGAGGTTATGCCCTCTTCTAAGGTATTTGCCCGCGCAAGAACGGGCTGTACCGATATCAAAAGCGCATCCAAGCACTGGCGGTGCCTGTTCCCACAGCATGGACCAGGCAGGAAACACCAGCGCGTGATCGAGTTGGACCCGTGGCAGGAGCGGATCGTGGCGGAGTATCCCGGTGACTTCGCGCGCGGTCTGTTTCACTCCGACGGATACCGTGGGATCAACCGGGTCCGGCGGTCCGTCAAGGACGGCGACCGGTGGTATGAGTATCACCCAGGGGCGAAGAAGCGAAAACCTCCCGCCTTACCCGTGCGCGGCGGCCATGACCGCCTCGTTGACGTCCCGGCCCTCCAGCTCGGCGCGGCTGGCCGCGTCCAGCACCCGCTTGTAGTCCTTGGGCATGACCTTGACGAACCGCGCCAGCGTCCGATCCCAGCCGGCCAGCAGCTCCCCGGCCACCGCCGAGCCGGTCTCCGCCCGGTGCTGTTCCACCAGCCGGTGGAGCAGGGCCCCATCGCTCGCGTCCAGCGGCTCCAGGTCCACCATCTGCGTGTTCACCCGGCCCAGATCGGGGTCGAGCAGGTAGGCGATCCCGCCGGACATGCCGGCCGCGAAGTTGCGCCCGATCTTGCCGAGCACCACCACGGTGCCGCCGGTCATGTACTCGCAGCCGTGATCGCCGGTGCCCTCGGCGACCGCGGTGGCACCGGAGTTGCGCACGCAGAACCGCTCGCCGACGATGCCGCGCAGGAACATCTCGCCGCCGGTGGCGCCGTAGCCGATGACGTTGCCGGCGATGATCTGCTCCTCGGCCGGGAACGGCGCCGCCGGGTCCGGCGCCACGATCAGCCGGCCGCCGGACAGGCCCTTGCCGAGGTAATCGTTGGCGTCGCCGGCCAGCCGCAGAGTGATACCCGGGGGCAGGAAGGCACCAAACGATTGGCCCGCCGAACCCTCGAACCGGACGTGAATCGTGTCGTCGGGCAGGCCCTTGGCGCCCCAGCGCCGGGTGACCTCGTACCCGAGCATCGTGCCGACCGTCCGGTTTACGTTGCGCACCGGCAGGTCGAGCACGACCGGCGTGCCGTCCTGCAGTGCGCCTTCGGCCAGCTGGATGAGGGTGTTGTCGAGCGCCCGCTCGAGCCCGTGGTCCTGGCTGGTCGTCCGGTGCCGGGCGGCGCCCGCGGGCAGGCCGGGGACGTGCAGCACCGGCGCCAGGTCGAGCCCGGCGGCCTTCCAATGCCCGACCGCCCGCGCGGTGTCCAGCAGGTCGGCCCGGCCGATCGCCTCGTCCAGCGTGCGGAAGCCGAGCGCGGCCAGGTACTCGCGCACCTCCTGCGCGATGAACTCGAAGAAGTTGACCACGAACTCGGGCCTGCCGGTGAACCGCTTGCGCAGCTCGGGGTTCTGGGTGGCCACCCCCACCGGGCAGGTGTCGAGGTGGCAGACCCGCATCATGACGCAGCCGGAGACTACCAGCGGCGCGCTGGCGAAACCGAACTCCTCGGCACCGAGCAGGGCCGCGACGAGGACGTCGCGGCCGGTCTTGAGCTGCCCGTCGGCCTGGACGACGATCCGGTCGCGCAGCCCGTTACGCAGCAATGTCTGCTGGGTCTCGGCGAGCCCGAGTTCCCACGGCGCGGCCGCGTGCTTGATAGACGTCAGTGGCGCGGCGCCGGTGCCGCCGTCGTGCCCGGAGATCAGCACCACGTCGGCGTGCGCCTTGGATACCCCGGCCGCGACCGTGCCGACCCCCACCTCGGCGACCAGCTTGACGTGGACCCGGGCGGCGGGGTTGGCGTTCTTCAGGTCGTGAATGAGCTGGGCGAGGTCCTCGATGGAGTAGATGTCGTGGTGCGGAGGCGGCGAGATCAGGCCGACGCCAGGCGTCGAGTACCGGGTCTTGGCGATCCACGGGTACACCTTGTGCCCGGGCAGCTGGCCGCCCTCCCCCGGCTTGGCGCCCTGGGCCATCTTTATCTGCAGGTCGTCGGCATTGACCAGGTATTCGCTGGTCACCCCGAACCGCCCGCTCGCCACCTGCTTGACCGCCGACCGGCGCAGGTCGCCGTTGGCGTCCGGGAGGAAGCGCTCCGGGTCCTCGCCGCCCTCACCGGTGTTGGACTTGCCGCCGAGCCGGTTCATCGCGATGGCGAGGGTCTCATGCGCCTCGGCCGAGATCGAGCCGTAGGACATGGCCCCGGTGGAGAACCGGCGCACGATCGCCGCGACCGGCTCGACCTCCTCGACGGGGACCGGCGCGCGCTCACCGTCCCCCGGCCCGCCGGGTGCACCGGGCCCGGCGGCTGCGCCAGGCGCGCCGGGGCCGCTCTGGCCGTTGGCCAGGGGCGCGTCCACCCCCCGGATCCGCAGCAGCCCGCGCAGCGTCATCAGCCGCGCGGAGGAGTCGTCCACCATCCGGGTGTATTCCTTGAAGATCTCGTACTGCCGGGTGCGGGTCGCGTGCTGCAGCTTGAACACGGTCTCGGGGCTGAACAGGTGCGGCTCGCCCTCGCGGCGCCACTGGTACTCGCCGCCGGTGTCCAGCCGCCGGTGGGCGGGCGCCGCGCCGCGGGGCGGGAACGCACGGGCGTGGCGGCGGGCCACCTCGGCGGCCAGCACGTCGAACCCGACCCCGCCGAGCCGGGATGTGGTCCCGGCGAAGCAGGTCTCGATGACCTCGCCGCCCAGGCCGATCGCCTCGAAGATCTGCGCGCCGGTGTAGGAGGCGGAGGTGGACACGCCCATCTTGGACATGATCTTGAGCAGGCCCTTGCCCAGCGCCTTGATCAGGTTGGCGGCGGCCTTGTGCGCGGAGAGGTTCTCCAGCTCCCCGCGCCGCACCATGTCCTGCACGGTCTCCAGCGCCAGGTAGGGGTTGACCGCGGCCGCGCCGTACCCGATGAGCAGCGCGATGTGGTGGGCCTCGCGGGCGTCGCCGCACTCCACCACCAGGCCCACCATGGTCCGCGTCCGCTCGCGGATCAGGTGGTGGTGGACGGCGCCGGTGAGCAGCAGCGACGGGATCGGGGCCAGGCTGCGGTCCCAGCACCCGCCCGGGGCGGCCGGGCCCGCCGCGCCGCGGTCGGACAGCACGATCATCCGGGCCCCGGCGGCGATCGCGGCCGACACCTCGGTGCAGATGGCCGCCAGCCTCTCGCGCAGCGCGGCGCCGCCGCCGGCCACCGGGAAACGCCCGTCCACCACGTGGGCCGCGAACCCGGGCAGGTCCCCGTCGTCGTTGATGTGGATGATCTTGGTGAGATCGCTGTCGCTCAGCACCGGATACGGCACCACGACCTGGCGGCAGGACGCCGGACCCGGCTCGAGCAGGTTCCCCTCCGGCCCGGTGGACGTCACCAGCGAGGTCACCAGCTCTTCCCTGATGGCGTCCAGCGGCGGGTTGGTGACCTGGGCGAACAGCTGCGTGAAGTAGTCGAAGATCAGCCGCGGCCGGTCGGACAGGACCGCGATGGGCGTGTCGGTGCCCATCGACCCGACCGGCTCGGCGCCGGCCCGGGCCATCGGGGCCAGCAGCACCCGCAGTTCCTCCTCGGTGTAGCCGGCCAGCCGCTGCAAGGTGGTGAGCTCCTCCCGGCCCGGCAGCTCGCGCTCCCGGTCGGGCAGGTCGTCCAGGTGCAGCAGGCCGGCGTGCAGCCAGTCCTGGTAGGGGAGCTCGGCCGCCAGCGCCGCCTTCACGTCGCCGTCCTCGAGGATCCGCCTGCTGCCGGTGTCGGCCAGGAAGATCCGGCCCGGCTGCAGGCGGCCCTTGCGGATCACGTTGGCCGGGTCGATGTCGAGCACCCCCACCTCGCTGGCCAGGATGACCAGGCCGTCATGGGTCACCCAGTACCGGCTGGGGCGCAGCCCGTTGCGGTCAAGCACCGCCCCGATCAGGGTCCCGTCGGTGAAGGCGACGCACGCCGGGCCGTCCCACGGTTCCATGACGGTGCTGTGGAACTGGTAGAAGGCCCGCCGGGCGGGATCCATCTCCTCGTGGTTCTCCCACGGCTCCGGGATCATCATGAGGATGGCGTGCGGCAGCGAGCGGCCGCCCAGGTGCAGCAGCTCCAGGCACTCGTCGAAGCTGGCCGAGTCGCTGGCGTCGGCGTCCAGGATGGGCAGCAGCCGCTCCAGCCCCGTGCCGTCGGCCGCCTCCGGGATGAGGCCGGTGGCGAGCATCGCCTCCCGGGCCCGCATCCAGTTCCGGTTGCCGCGCACGGTGTTGATCTCGCCGTTGTGCGCGATGAACCGGTAGGGGTGGGCCAGCGGCCAGGACGGGAACGTGTTGGTGGAGAACCGGGAGTGCACCATGGCCAGGGCCGAGGTGTACGCGGGGTCGGACAGGTCGGGGAAGAACGGCTCCAGCTGGAGCGCCGTCAGCATGCCCTTGTAGACGATCGTCCGCGAGGACAGGCTGGCGAAGTAGAGCCCGGCCTCATGCTCGGTGCGCTTGCGCAGGCAGAACGCCCGCCGGTCCAGGGCCAGCCCGCTCTCCGCCGCGGCCGGGGCCGCCACGAACAGCTGGGCGAGCCGGGGCAGGACCGCCAGCGAGGCCCGGCCGCAGAACGAGGGATCGTGCGGGACCTCCCGCCAGCCGAGGACGGCCAGGCCCTCGGCCGCGGCGATCCGCTCCACCGTGGCCATCGCCGCCGCGGCGGCGGCATCGCCGGCCGGCAGGAAGGCCATGCCCGCCGCGTAGAAGCCGGCCGCGGGCAGGCTGAACCCGCAGGCCGCGCGGAAGAACGCGTCGGGGAGCTGGGTGAGGATGCCCGCCCCGTCGCCGGTCTCCGGGTCGCTTCCCTTGGCGCCGCGGTGGTCCAGGTTGCGCAGCACCGTGAGGGCCTGGGCCACCGTGTCATGGGTCCGCCGGCCGGTCAGGTCGGCGACGAAGCCGACGCCGCAGGCGTCGTGCTCGTGGCGGCTGTCGTACAGCCCTTGGTTGCCCCCGTGATGTCCCGCTGAGGCGGCAGGCGCCATCGACTCTCCCGTCGTCTCGTCCGTCTACGCGTTCTCGCATGCGTGCGGTCGGGACGACGTTGGCCCTGCCGCGGGCGGCATGATTATCTGCCGCCGTCGGCGCGTCCGGCAATTTCCCCGGAGGTTACATGCTGATTGCGCTACCGGTGCATACTTGCCCGCTCGGCCCGGGTGCCGAAACGCCGCAAATGCGGCGGGGCCGGCCGGGCGGGCCGGGCCGGGCCCGCCGCCGCTCCCCTGTACCTGCCCCGGGTCAGGTACAGGTAGCCGAGGGCCCCGGCGAACACGAGCGCCATGACCCACTGATTGACCCGGAGCCCGAACAGGTGCGGCGCGAAATCGATGGCCAGCCACTCTGTGCCGTACCGGCCCAGGGCAAAGGCGGCCAGCCACACGGCGAAGGCGCGGTCGCCGGTGAGCAGGAACCGCCGCGCCGCCCAGATCACGAGCAGTCCCGTCAGCACGTCCCAGCCGCACTGATACAGGAACGTGGGCTGGAACGTGGCGTAATTCTCATAGCCCGGGACGCGGTGCGCGGGGGTGATCTCCACCGCCCAGGGCAGCGCGGACGGCCGGCCGTAGAGCTGCTGCCCGAACCAGTTCCCCCAGCAGCCGAGCGCCAGCCCGAACGCCAGGCCGGGGGCGGCCGCCCCGGCCACGGGAGCGAGCCTGACGCCGGCCCACCGGCAGGCGAGCCAGGCCGCCACCGAGCCGGCGGCGAGCGCGCCGGGGAAGCCCAGCGCGCCGTCGGACACCTTGGCCATCGCCAGCCAGTCGTGGCCGTCCCCGAAATACCGCTCGTAGTCGGTGAGCACGCTGTAGAGCCGGGCACCCACCAGGCCGCACGGGACCGCCCAGGCCGCGACGTCGAGTATCACTCCCGGCTGGCCGCCCGCCCGCACATACCGCCGGCTGGCCACCCAGACGCCGAGCACGATGCCGCCCACCATGCACAGCGCGTAGGCCCGCACCGGGAGTGGCCCGAGATGCCACACCGCCCGGGTGGGGCTGGGGAGAAACGCCGCCGACATGTCCTCTCAGGCTTTCTGGTCGGGGGCGGGCCGCCCGGATCGGAGGCGGGGCCGCCCTGACTTGGGCGGGCCGCCGTGGTCAGCGGGGCCGGCCGGGGCGCCGGACACCGGCCGCGAGGTCCCCGGCGAGTTCCCGCACGGCGCCGATGCCCGTGGCCGGATCGGGCGCGTCCAGCAGGCGCTGGACGAACGCCGAGCCGACGATGACGCCGTCCGCGAAGGAGGCTACCTCCGCCGCCTGGGCCGCGTCCCGGACACCGAGCCCCACCGCCACCGGCAGGGACGTGCACGCCCGCACCCGCGCCACCAGCCCGGCCGCATCACCGCTGAGGCTGTCACGGGCGCCGGTGATGCCCATCAGCGACGCCGCATAGACGAAACCGCCGCACGCGCTCGTGATCAGCTTGATGCGCTCCGGGGTGGAGCTGGGTGCCACCAGGAAGACCGGGTCAAGCCGGTGGGTGGCCGCCGCCTCCAGCCACGGGCCCGCCTCCTCCGGTGTCAGGTCCGGGGTGATCAGCCCGGACCCGCCCGCCGCGGCGAGGTCGCGCGCGAACGCGTCCACCCCATAGTGGTCGACCGGGTTCCAGTAGGTCATGACGAGCGCCGGCACCCCGGCCGCCGCGACCGCCTCGACCGTGTGCAGGACGTCGCGGACCCGGGTGCCCCCAGTGAGCGCGCGGTGCACCGCCTGCTGGATGACCGGGCCGTCGATCAGCGGATCGGAGTAGGGCAGCCCGATCTCCACGATGTCGGCCCCGGCCTCGGCCATCGCGAGGATCGCCGCGATCGCGCCGTCCACGGTGGGGAAC
>DATINY010000016.1:0-4637 GCA_035473755.1 Streptosporangiaceae bacterium | reverse complement strand
TCAACACCGCCGGGTACTGCGCCTACCAGCGCCTGCCGCTCCCGCTGCTGGTCGTGTGCGAGGACAACGGCCTCGGCATCAGCGTGCGGACCCCGCCCGGCTGGGTGGAGGCGGCCACCTCGGGCCGGCCCGGCTTCACCTACTTCCACGCCGACGGCTACGACCTCGCCGACGTCTACGACACCACCCTGGCCGCCGCGGCGCTCGCCAGGGACCGCCGCTCCCCCGTGTTCCTGCACCTGGCGATGGTCCGCCTGGGCGGGCACGCCGGGGCGGACGCCGAGACCGGTTACCGTGACCGCGACGATGTGGCGGCCGACCTAGCCGCCGACCCGCTGATCGGCACCGCCCGGCTGCTCGTCGAGGCGGGCCTGCTCACCCCGGCCGAGGTGCTGGACCGCTACGAGCGCAGCCGCGCCCGGGTGCTGGAACGCGCGCAGGAGCTGGCGGGCGCGCCGCGGCTGGCGACTGCGGAGCAGGTGATGGCGCCGCTGGCGCCGCGCAACCCGGAGGCCGTCTGGGCCGACGCGATCCTGGCCGCCGCCGACGAGGACAAGCGGCAGGCCGCGTTCGGCGGCCGTCTGCCGGAGGCGGCCGGGCCGCTCACCCTGGCCCAGACCATCAATGGAACGCTCACCGACGCGATGGCGGCGCGGCCGGAGATGCTGGTGTTCGGCCAGGATGTCGCCCGCAAGGGCGGGGTGTACGGGGTGACCCGCGGGCTGCTGTCCCGGTTCGGCGCCGGCCGGGTCTTCGACACCCTGCTCGACGAGCAGGCCATCCTCGGCCTGGCGCTGGGCGCCGGTATGAACGGGCTGCTGCCCGTGCCGGAGATCCAGTACCTCGCCTACCTGCACAACGCCGCCGACCAGATCCGCGGCGAGGGCGCCACCCTGCCCTTCTTCTCCCAGGGCCAGTACCGCAACCCGATGGTGGTGCGGATCGCCGGCTACGCCTACCAGGAGGGCTTCGGCGGGCACTTCCACAACGACAACGCGGTGGCGGCGCTGCGGGATATCCCGGGCCTGATCATCGCCTCACCCGCCCGGCCCGAGGACGCCGCCGCGATGCTGCGCACCTGCCTCGCCGCCGCGGCCGCGGACGGCAGCATGTGCGTGTTCCTGGAACCGATCGCGCTGTACCACACGCGGGACCTGTACAAGAGCGAGGACGGCGCGTGGCGGGCACCCTACGAGCCGCCCGAGGGCTGGACGCCCGGGCACGTTCCGGTCGGCCGGGCCCGGACCCATGGCCACGGCACCGACCTGACGATCATGACGTTTGGCAACGGGCTGCGGCTGAGCCTGCGGGCGGCGGCCCGGCTCTCGCTGGAGGGCATCAGGTGCCGGGTGATGGACCTGCGCTGGCTGGCGCCGCTGCCGTCGGAGGACATCCTGCGCGAGGCGAGGGCGACCGGGCGGGTCCTGATCGCCGACGAGACCCGGCGCACCGCGGGGGTGTCGGAGGGAGTGCTCAGCATCCTCGCCGACGACCGCTTCGGCGGCTGGGTGAGGAGGGTGACGAGCGAGGACAGCTTCATCCCGCTCGGCGACGCGGCGGACACCGTGCTGCTCTCCCAGCTGGACATCGAGACGGCCGCCCGGGAGCTGATGCGGTGATCCGGCCGCCCGGAAATTGATGCGCTGATTCCGCGCCGACGTGCCTATCCTGCTGGCATGCAGAGCCACAGCGGCTGGACCGCGTACGCGCCCCTGCGGCGGGAAACGCCGGGGCCGGAGGGCGACGGCGGTGACCGTCCCGAACTCGCCGACGTGGGCAGGCTCGCACGGCGGCTGGTACGGCAGGTGGTCCACGTGGCCAGGGCCGAGGAGGCCTCGATCCAGCGCCTGCTGGCCGGGCACCTCGGCGGGCAGGCGGCCGCCCTCCCGGTGGCCAGCGGCTCATGGGAGCGCTACGACCACGTGAACGTCCAGGCCGGGCTGGACGCCTGGCTCGCCGAGCCGGGCCGCGGGTACGAGATAGCCGGGATCACCGGGTTCCGCCATCAGATGTTCGGCCTGGCCGACCTGACCCAGTCCGGCGGCTGGACGCACGGCCTGGGCCTGGGCAGCGTCACCACGGATACGCTGCCGTCGGGGCCCGGCGGCGCCACCCGCTCCTGCGTGCAGTGTGCTGTGTACCTGGTCACTGAGGACCGCGGGCCGCTCGCGCTGCTTGTCCGCGGCCCCGAAGAGCACAGCATGGTGGAGAGCGTCACCGTCGAGGTCACCGGCGGCGACCGGGACCGCGTGCAGCGCGTCATCGAGGACATCCGGCGGCTCGCGGTGGAGCACAACGTGTTCCGGGGCCACGTCATCGAATTCGGCTCGGAGGTGTTCGGCCACGGGCGGGCCTCGCCGCTCAAATTCGTCGACCGCCCGCACATCGACCGGGAGCACGTGATCCTGCCGCCCGAGGTGCTCGGCGGCGTCGAGAGGCAGGTGATCGGGGTCGCCCGGCACGCCGGCCGGCTGCTCGCCAGCGGCCAGCACCTCAAGCGGGGCGTCCTGCTGCACGGGGCGCCCGGCACCGGCAAGACGCATATGATCCGCTACCTGCTCGGCCAGCTGTCCGGGGTCACGGTGGTGCTGCTCTCCGGGCGTGCACTCGGCATGATCGCCCAGGCCTGCTCGGTGGCCAGGACGCTGCAGCCCTCGGTGGTCGTCGTCGAGGACGTGGACCTCATCGCCGAGCAGCGCGAGTACGGCGAGGGCGAGCACCCGCTGCTGTTCCAGCTGCTCAACGAGATGGACGGCCTGGGCGAGGACCTGGACATCACGTTCCTGCTCACCACCAACCGGGCCGACCTCCTCGAGCCCGCCCTGGCCCAGCGTCCGGGGCGGGTGGACCATGCGGCGCTGCTGCCGGTGCCCGACGCCGACGCGCGGCTCCGGCTGCTTCACCTCTACCAGGGGACGCTGGTGCTTGACCTGTCCGGTCCGGACGCGGTGATCGGCCGGACCGACGGCGTGACCGCCTCGTTCATGAAGGAACTGCTGCGCCGGGCCGCGCTGCGCGCGGCCGACGAGTCTGAGCACGAGGACGCCGGCACACCGATCCGGGTCACCGACGCCCACCTGACCGCAGCCCTCGACCAGCTGCTCGACACCCGCAACGAGCTCACCCGGGTGCTGCTCGGGGGCCAGGCCGGTGCGCCGCGGGCAGGTGACGGCGGGAACCCTCAGGCCGCCAGCGCCTAAGGGCCGCACGGGATGAGGGCCGTCAGCGCCTAGCGCCCCGGGGCGCCAGTCAGGTGCGCCAGCAGGATGGCGGTGACCTCACCGGGCTGGGAGACGTTGGCCATGTGGGAGCCGCCCCGGATCACCCGGAGGCGGGAACCGCCGACGGCGGCGGCTATCTGGGCCCCGTGCCAGGGCGGGGTCGCCGGGTCCTCGGCCCCCGCGACGACCAGCGTCGGCGCGGAGATGCTCCTGAGTGAGGACCGCAGGTCCAGCGCCGCGATCGCCTCGCAGCAGCCCGCGTAGCCCTGCGGGTCCAGCCCCTCCAGCGTGGTCACGAACCCGGCCACCGTCGCCGGGTCACGCGCGCGGAAGGCGGAAGTGAACCAGCGCCCCACCACCTGCTCGGCCAGCGACGCCATCCCCCCCGCCCGCGCCTGCGCCGCCCGGCCGGTCCAGAAGCCGGCCGGCGGCAGGCAGGCGGACGTGCAGCAGAGCCCGAGCGCGTCGATCCGTTCCGGCGCGTGCGCCGCCAGCCACATCCCGATCATCCCGCCCAGCGAGATGCCGCAGTAGGAGGCGGTCCGCACCCCGAAGCCGTCCAGCAGCCGCAGCACGTCCGCGCCCAGCTCGCCGATCGTGTAGGGGCCGGGCGGCGCCGGCGACCCGCCATGCCCGCGGTGCTCGAAACGCAGCAGCCGGAACCGCTCCCCCAGCACCGCCGCCTGCGGTGCCCAGACCTCACCGGTGGTGCCCAGCGAGTTGCCGAGCACGACCACCGGGGCGCCTGCGGGACCCTCCAGCGTGGCCGCGAGCCGGACCGGCTCAGACATCGGCCTGCCTCACCGCGGCTACCGCTGCCCGGCGAGCTGGGCATCCAGCTCGCCCAGCACCCGGTAGCAGGGCAGGACATCGCGCACACTGGAGTTCGGCTCGCGCCCCTCCCGGATCGCGGCGACGAACTCGCGGTCCTGCAGCTCGATGCCGTTGGTGGAGACGTCGACCCTGGACACGTCGACAGGCTCCTCGCGCCCGGTGACCAGATCGTCGTAGCGGGCGATGTAGGTGCCGTTGTCGCAGATGTAGCGGAAGAAGGTCCCGAGTGGCCCGTCGTTGTTGAAGCTCAGCGAGAGGGTGCAGATGCGGCCCTCGGGCGTGCGCAGCTGGATGGACATATCCGTCGGGATGCCGAGCTCGGGGTGGATTGGCCCCTGCACGGCGTGGGCGATCTGGACGTCCTCGCCGGTCTGGTACTGGAACAGGTCGACGGTGTGCGCGGCGTGGTGCCAGAGCAGGTTGTCGGTCCAGCTGCGGGGATCGCCGAGCGCGTTCAAGTTCTTGCGCCGGAAGAAGTAGGTCTGCACGTCCATCTGCTGGATGGACAGCTCTCCCGCGCCGATCCGGCGGTGGATCCACTGGTGCGACGGGTTGAACCGGCGGGTGTGCCCGGCCATGGCG
>DATINY010000015.1:0-7684 GCA_035473755.1 Streptosporangiaceae bacterium | reverse complement strand
GGCCTGGACGGCCGCGGCCTGGCCAGGCTGGGAGCGCAGCGCGGCCGCGACGACTGGCAGGCGGCGGGCGGTTTCCTCAACCGCTACGCGGCGCGCTTCGACCTGGCCCCAATCCCGGCCTACGACTACGCGGAGATCATCAGGATCGCCGCGGGGCTGCTGGACCATGGCGCGGTCAGGGACCGCGAGCGCAAGGCCTACGACGTGGTCATGGTGGACGAGTACCAGGACACCGATCCGGCCCAGGAGGAACTGCTGCACGCCCTGGCCGGCGACGGCCGGGAGCTGATCGCGGTCGGTGACCCGGACCAGTCGATCTACGCCTTCCGGGGCGCGGACGTGCATGGGATCGCCCGCTTCCCCGAGCGGTTCCGCACCCCCGACGACCAGCCCGCCCGGGTGGTCGCGCTGCGGACCTGCCGGCGCAGCGGGACCGTCCTGCTGGCGGCGTCCCGGCGGGTGGCCAGCAGGCTGCCGGCCGCACCGGGCGGCCACCGTTACCTGGACCCGCTGCCCTCGGCGCCGCCCGGGCTCGTGCGGGTGATCACCGCCACCAGCGCCAGCCAGGAGGCCACGGTGGTCGCGGACGTGCTGCGGCGCGCACACCTGCATGACGGCGTGGGCTGGTCGTCGATGGCGGTCCTGGTCAGGTCGGTGACCCACCAGGTCCCGCTGCTGCGCCGCGCGCTGATGACGGCCGGGGTGCCAACCGTGGTCGCCGGGGACGAGCTGCCCCTCACGGCCGAGCCGGGGGCGCGGCCCCTGCTGCTGCTCATGCGGTGCGCGCTGCGCCCCGCCGCGCTCGACGAGGACGCCGCCGCACAGCTGCTGACCGGCCCGCTGGGCGGCAGCGACGCCCTTGGCCTGCGCAGGCTCCGCCGGGCGCTGCGGGCAGCGGCGCAGGGCGCCGGGGAGGAGATGACGGAAGAACCGCTGGCCGCCGCCCTCCGCGACCTGCGTGAGCTCACCGTGATCGACGGGCCCGCCGCCGATGCGGCCCGGCGGGTGGCCGGCCTGCTGGCGCTCGCCCGCGACACCGCGAGCGACGGCAACGCGCAAGACACCCTGTGGGCGGTGTGGCACGCCTCCGGCCTGGCCCGGGAGTGGCAGGCGGTGAGCGCGGCCGGCGGGACCCGCGGCGCCGCCGCCGACCGCGACCTCGACGCCGTGGTCGCGCTGTTCGAGGCCGCCGCGCGTTTCACCGAGCGCCTGCCGCCCGGGTCGGCCTCGCTGTTTCTGGACAGCCTGACCGGCCAGGAAATCCCGGGCGACACGCTGGCGGACCGGGCGCCGGCCGGCGATGCCGTCCGCATCCTCACGGCCCACCGGTCCAAGGGCCTGGAATGGGATGTCGTGGTGGTGGCCGGGGTCCAGGAGGGCATCTGGCCGGACCTGCGGCTGCGGTCGTCGCTGCTCGGCATGGATGAGCTGGTGGACACGGCGGTCGGGGGGAACGGGCAGGCCGCCGGGACCGACGCCGCTGCCGCCGCGCTCGCCTCCAAGCTGCTCAGCGAGGAGCGCCGGCTGTTCTATGTCGCCGCGACGCGCGCCCGCCGGATGCTGGTGGTGACCGCCGCGGGCGGGGAGGACAGCGACGAGCGCCCGTCGCGCTTCCTGGCCGAGCTGGCCGGCGACGAGGTCGAGATCGAGCACGTATCCGGGTCCGATCTGCGCTGGCTGTCGCTGCCCGCGCTCACCGCTGACCTGCGGCGGGCCGCCGCCGACCGGCGACGGCCGCTCGCGCTGCGGCAGGCGGCGGCCGCCCATCTGGCCCGGCTGGCACAGGCCGGGGTCCGCGGCGCCGACCCAGGCCACTGGTACCAGCTCACCACGCTGTCCGATCCCGGGCCGCTGGCCGCCCCGGTCTCAGTCCCGCTCACCGCCCAGCCGTCCGGCACCGCGTTGATGCGGGTCTCGCCGTCGCAGGTGGAGTCGTTCACCCGCTGCGGGCTGCGCTGGCTGCTGGAGGTCGCCGCCGGGGCCCGGTCGGTGGACGTGGTCCGCCACTTCGGAATCGTGATCCACGCCGCGGCGGTGCTCGCCGCCGAGGGCGCCGCCGACGACCTGATCGGGGACCGCATCGACGAGGTCTGGCACCACCTGGACTTCGGCAGCGCCTGGTACAGCGAGAAGCAGCGCGAACTGGCCCACCAGATGGTGGACAAGTTCCTGGCCTGGCACCGGCAGAATCCGCGGGATCTGGTCGCCTTCGAGGAGAGCGTGCGCGCCCAGGTGGGTGCGGTGGAGATCACCGGCCGGGTGGACCGGCTGGAACGCGACGCCGAGGGCAGGGCGATCGTGGTCGACCTGAAGACCGGCTCGGCCCCGGTGCCGGCCTCCGACCTGGACCGGCACCCGCAGCTCGGGGTGTACCAGCTCGCGGTCATGCTCGGCGCGTTCGAGCGGTTCGGCCTGACCGAGCCCGGCGGCGCGGAACTTGTCCAGGTCGGCAAGGCCAGCCTGACCGCGCAGGTCCGGGTGCAGCCGCAGGGCTCGCTGGCCGACGACCCGGAGCCGGGGTGGGCGCGGGAACTGGTCGAGACCGTGGCCGCGGGCATGGCGGGACCGCTGTTCCAGGCCAAGCTGAACCCTGGCTGCCGCAACTGCCCCGTCGCCGCCAGCTGCCCGGCGCACGTGTCGGGGGAGCAGGTGACCCCGTGACGGCGCAGGCCAGGTACAGCCCCGCGCAGCTGGCGATGCTGCTCGGCCTGCCCGAGCCGACCGGCGAGCAGGCGACCGTGATCGCCGCGCCGCCGGCGCCGCTGGCCGTGATCGCTGGCGCCGGCTCGGGCAAGAGCGAGACCATGGCGGCCCGGCTGGTCTGGCTGGTCGCCAACGGCATGGTCGCGCCGGAGCGGGTGCTCGGCCTCACCTTCACCCGCAAGGCCGCCGCCGAGCTCGGGCAGCGGGTCCGGACCAGGCTGGCGGCCCTGCGGCGGGTGGGCCTGGCCGGGGGCACGGGGCCAGCGGCGGGACCGGGGCAGCCGGCGGCCGGTGCGTCCCAGCGCGGTGCCCCTCCGGACGGCGCACCCCTGGGCGCTTCACCGGGCGGCGCCTCACTGGGTGATGCCTCCCTGAGCGGTGCCTCCCTGAGCGGTGCGCCCCCGGCTGGTGTGTCTCTGGGGGGTGTGCCTCTGGATCTGCTCCCGCGCGATGGGCTGCGGGCCGGTGCGGGCCCGGCCGGGCCCGGCGCCCCCGGGGCCGAGGACACCCCGGAGGGCGAGCCGGTCGTGTCGACCTACCACGCCTACGCCGCCCGGCTCGTCGCCGACCATGCGCTGCGCGAGGCGCTGGAGCCGTCGCTGCGCCTCATCACCCCGGCCGTGGCGTGGCAGATCGCGGCCCGGGTGGTCGCCGCCTACAGCGGGCCCATGGACGCGATCGACCGCGCCCCGCAATGGGTGACCGCGGCGGTGCTCGACCTCGCCGCCGAGCTCGCTGAGCACCTGCGCACCCCGGCCGATGTCCACCAGATCGGCCGGTGGCTGGACACCGCCTGCCAGACCCTCCCCGGCCGGGTGCCCGCGCTGGTCAGGAAGATCACCGACTGCCAGCGCACCCGGGAGCAGCTGCTGCCGATCGTGGCCGCCTACGCGCAGGCCAAGGCCGCCCGGGAGGTGATCGACTACGGTGACCAGGTCGCGCTGGCGGCACGGATCGCGAGCCGCCATCCCCAGGTCGGGGCGATCGAGCGCGCCCGCTACCAGGTAGTGCTTCTCGACGAGTACCAGGACACCAGCCACGCCCAGCTGGTGCTGCTGCAGGCCCTGTTCGGTGGCGGCCATCCGGTCACCGCCGTCGGCGATCCCTGCCAGTCGATCTACGGCTGGCGCGGCGCCAGCGCCGGCAACCTGCGCCGCTTCGTCGCCGACTTCCCGGTGGCTGGCGGCAGCGGGAACGGCCGGGGCGTGCCCAGCGGCGCCCGCCCGGCCCAGGTCAGGCAGCTGTCCACCAGCTTCCGCAACACCGGGCGCGTGCTGGACGCCGCCGCCGCCCTGCAGCAGGGGCTGCGCGCCGAGGCGCCGCAGGTGCCGCGGCTGGTCCCGCCCCCGCCGCGGGCCGGGCGGGGGCGGGTGGTCTGCGCCCTGCTGGACACCGCGGCGGACGAGGCGGCGTGGGCCGCGTCACAGATCGAAGGGCTGCTGGACCTGCCGCCAGGCACGGCCCCGGACGGTGACCCCTGGCCCGATCACGGCAGCGCCCGCGTCCGTCCGGCCGACATCGCGGTGCTCTGCCGCAAGCGGTCCCAGTTCCCGCTGCTGCGGGCCGCCATCGAGGCGCGCGGGATCCCCGTCGAGGTGGTCGGCCTGGGCGGGCTGCTCACCGTCCCCGAGGTGGCCGACGTGGTCGCGACGCTGCGGGCGCTGTACGACCCGGCCGCGTCCAGCTCGCTGGCGCGGCTGCTGACCGGCCCGCGGTGGCGGATCGGGCCGCGCGACCTGGTGGCGCTCGGCCGGCGGGCCCGTGACCTGATCCGCGAGCACCGTGCCGCCGGGCACGCCGCCCCGGAACCCGCCGCCCCGGAACCTGGCCCCGAAGGCAGGGGCCCGGAGCGCGCCGACCGGAGAAACGCCGCCCCGGGAGGCGCTGGCCCGGGGCCTGCCACCGCGGCGGCTGGTTCGGCCGGCCCCGAAGGTGGGCGGGCCGGGGCAGCCGGCCAGCCCCGGGGAACCGTTAAGCATGATGATCCTCTCGCTCAGGCGGTGACCGACCTGACCGCTGAGCAGGGCAGCCTGGTGGAGGCCCTGGATGACCTGGGCCCGGCCGCCGCCTACTCGGCGGCCGGCTTCGCGCGGTTCACCGCGCTGGCCGCGGAGCTCCGGATGCTGCGCGCGCACACCGGCCGGCCCCTGCCCGACCTGGTGGGCGAGGTCGAGCGGGTGCTCGGCCTGGACGTCGAGGTGGCGGCCCAGCCGTGGCGCGACCCCGCCGCCGCGCGCGCCGACCTCGACGCCTTCGCGGACGCCGCGTCAACGTTCGCCGATGACCAGGGGGAGCCGACGCTCGGGGCGTTCCTCGCCTACCTGACGGCCGCCGAGGCCGAGGAGTTCGGCCTGGAATCGGGCCGGCCGAGCGGGACGAACTCCGTCACCCTGACCACGGTCCACGCGGCCAAGGGCCTGCAGTGGGCGGCGGTGGTCGTGCCCGGCCTGTCCGCCGGGGCGAAGGCGCGGGTCTTTCCCGCCCGGCCGGTGGCCAGCACCCGGTGGACCGAGAACCCGCGGCTGCTCCCGTTCGGCCTGCGGGGAGACGCGGACGACCTGCCGGCCCTGCCCTACCTCACCGCCGAGTCGCTGACCGCCTTCAACGATGCCTGCGCGGCGCGTGAGCTGGCGGAGGAACGGCGGCTGGCGTACGTGGCGGTGACCAGGTCGGCGTTCTGGGTGGCCTGCACCGGCTACTGGTGGGGCGAGGGCGTCTCCCCGCTCGGCCCCTCGCTGTTCCTCGATGAGATCCGGGCCGCGTGCGAGGCCGGCGCGGGGCCCGTGGAGCGGTGGGCACCGCCGCCCGGGGAGGACGCCATCAACCCGGCGCTGGCCGAACCGGTGCCCATGCCCTGGCCGGCGTCCCCGGGCGGGCCGCGTTACGAGGCGGTGCGCGAGGCGGCGGCGCTGGTCGACGCCGCCCGGGCCGGAGCGCTCGCCCCCGGCGGCCCGCTCAGCGACGCCGGCCGGCAGCTGGCGGAGGCGTGGGAGCGGGACACCGCGCTCCTGCTCGCCGAGCGTGAGGAGCGGCGCGGCGATGCCGCCTCGGCGGTGTCGCTGCCCGGGCGGCTGTCGGTGTCGTCACTGGTCACGATGGCCGCCGACCCGGCCGAGCTGGCCCGCCAGATCCGCCGCCCCATGCCCCGGCCGCCCGCGCCGCAGGCGCGCCGGGGCAGCGCCTTCCACCAGTGGCTGGAGGAACGGTTCGGGCAGCAGCGGCTGATCGATGCGACCGACCTGCTCGGCGCCGCCGACGAGCCCGCCGACGACGGCGACGCGGGCGACCTGGCGCTGCTGCGGGAGCGGTTCGAGGCGGGGGAGTGGGGCGGCCGCTGGCCGGTGGAGGTGGAAGTGCCGTTCGAGACGCTGATCGCCGGACGGGCGGTACGCGGGCGGATCGACGCCGTGTTCGGCGACGCGGGCGACGGCGGGTACGACGTGGTGGACTGGAAGACCGGCCAGCCGCCCGCCTCGGATGAGGAACGGCGGGTGGCGGCGGTCCAGCTCGCCGCCTACCGGCTGGCCTGGGCCGGGCTGGCCCAGGTGCCGCTCGACCAGGTGCGGGCCGCGTTCTACTACGTGCGCGAGAATCTGACCCTGCGGCCCGCGGACCTGCTCGACGAGACCGGGCTGGCCGCGCTCATCGAGAGCATCCCGTCCCAGCCGGGATAGCCGTCAGCGGGCTATGGGCATCCGTGCCGGGGGCGCCGCGTGTCGTGCTGGCACTGACTTGGTTCTGGTTGGTTGACTTCTGCCGCTGAGCATTTCCGGCTGCTGCCCGAGCCGCTGGCGTTCACCACCGGCACCCGGCCGGAACGGTGGGTGGTGGCGCCGCTGATGCTGGCGGCGCTGGTCTGGCTGGTGGCCGTGGTGGAGAAGGTCGTGCCAGCCGGCCGGGTCCCCCGGCACTGACGCGCCGGGCCCAGCCAGCCTGGACACGTAGTGCCCGGCAGCTGGGAGGGCGCTGACGTCGGCGGGCGCCGGAGGCCGGACCGTCGGTCGCCGTCAGGTCACCGGCTTGGCGCGGAGGGTGCTGGAGGCGCGCAGCGCACCGGTGTCGTCGAGGTCGTCCAGGACGGCCGGCAGGCCGATGGTGAGCATCTTCCTGCGGACCGAGCCGAGCAGCCGGGCCATGAGGAACCCGCCTGGCCCGGTGAAGCCGGTGTGGTCGTAGGTGAAGCGGGTGCCGCCGCCACGCGGCTCGATCCGGTAGGTGACGTAGGTGGGCGTGCCGTTCTCCTCGCCCCTCCAGGAAAAGCGCAGCAGGGACGGCTCGCGGACCTCCAGGACCTCGCAGTCGACGATGCCGCGCCAGCCGGGGTACGGCTTGGCGACGAACTGGAACCGGGTGCCGGGTATGGGGGCGAAGCCGGCCGGCCGGCCTCCTCGCCCGGTCGCGGTCCACAGCGGGATCAGCTCCGGGTCGGTGACCGCGGACCAGACCTTGGCCGGGGGATGCGGGTAGTCGCACACGATGTGGATGTCGGTCATGGGATCTCCTCGGCAGGTGGCCCGGAAGGCCCCGGACCTTAATTTCTGTGACCAGAAAAATAGTGTAACAGAAATTTTTTAGCGAGTGTAGTAGAGTGACGGTATGAGCACCCGGACGGCAGGCTGGGCTGCCCCGCACTCCCCGGCCGGGCCGGATGAGGGGCTGCGCGAACGCAAGAAGCGGCTGATGCGCCAGCAGCTGTCCGACACCGCGACGCGCATGTTCCTGGACCGCGGGTTCGATGCGGTCCGCGTGGCCGAGGTCGCCGAGGCGTGCGGGGTGTCGGAGAAAACCGTCTTCAACTACTTCCCCACCAAGGAGTCGCTTGTCCTGGACCGCCTGGAGGGCACCATGGCGTCGCTGCGGACCGGGCTGGCCGACCCAGGGGTCGCGCCGGTCCAGGCGGCGCTGGCCATTCTGGACCGCGAGCTTGATGGCATGACGTCCTGGCTCGGCGCCCAGGACGACCCCGGCCAAGCCGCCCGGG
>DATINY010000014.1:0-25288 GCA_035473755.1 Streptosporangiaceae bacterium | reverse complement strand
GAGGTTGCGCTGGATGGCGGTCCGGAATGCCGCCAGGCCGAACGTGTGCACGGACATCCAGATCTTGAGCGCCCGGAAGCCGCGGGAAAGCTGGAGGCCCCGGTCGGCGAGGTTGACCTCACCCTCGCCGTGGGAGTCGTTGCCGTCGAGGTAATCGGGGTGGATGGCGAAGGTGCGCTCGAGCCGTGCGCCGTCGCGGATCAGGACGCTGCCGCACTCCATAGGCTGGAAGAGCCACTTGTGCGGGTCCAGGGTGACCGAGTCGGCGCGCTCGACCCCGGCCAGCAGCGCCCGTCCCTTCGCCGTCAGGGCAGAAAAGCCGCCGTAAGCCGCGTCGACATGGAGCCACAACTCGTCCGCGGCGCAGACGTCGGCCAGGTCGCTGAGGGGATCGACGGCCCCGGTGTTGGTGGATCCGGCGCTGGCGCACAGGGCGAACGGGACGCGCCCGGCGCGGCGGTCGGCGTGGACGGCGGCGGTCACCGTTTCGGGGGAAAGACGCCAGCGGTCGTCGGTGGGCAGCACCCGAACCTGGTGGGGACGCAGGCCCATCGCCCGCGCCGTCCGGGCCAGGGACGAGTGCGCCTGATCCGACACATACAGCACGGCGCGGCCGGACGGGCCGCCGGCGGCCTCGCGCGCGACCAGCAGCGCCGTGAGGTTGGCGGCCGAGCCACCGCCCACGAGCAGGCCCGCGGTGCTGGCGGGCATCCCGAGCCAGGTGCGGAACCAGTCGATGACCTCCAGCTCGACCTGGGTGGCGGCGGCCGATTCCATCCACGCCCCGCAGTACGGGTTGGCCGCGGCGGCCGTCAGCTCGGCCAGCGCGGCCGGCCAGGTGGTGAAGCTCGGGATGAACGCGAAATATCCGGGATGATCGGTCCGGGACGCATACGGCAGCACGTCGTCGATCACCCGGGCCAGGACGGCACCGTAGTCCCCAGCCTGCACGGGCGGCGGACCGCCGAGCCGGGAACGCATCTCGGCCGCGCCGGCGCGGCGCAGCACCGGATCCGCCCCCGGGTCCGCCAGCCGGGCGACGAGCGCATCGACGGTCGCGTAACCGGCGCGCCGCATCGCCTCGGCATCCATCGCCAGCGGGTGCTCCATCGTTCCCCCTCGCCCGGAGAGGTCCCGGGCTGTTGATGTTTTGGCAACCGGTCAGCCCGGCCCGGCAGCGCCCGGTCCGGCGATGTCGCGGTGGCCCGGTTCGGCGTCGGCCGCCAGCCGCGCGTCGGCGATGCGGTCCGCCTGCCGCTGGGTGGGAGCGTGGCCGAGCACCGCGGTCAGGAAAGGATCCCGGTTGAGCTCGTACCCGGTGGCGGGGGTGCGCGCGGTCACCGTCGCCGTCCGCGGGATGGCGCGCAGCAACGCGATCTCGCCCACTCCCTCCCCGCGCCCACACCGGCGCAGGAAACGCCCGTCCCGCACGACATCGAGTTCACCCGCGGCGATCGCATAATAGGCATCCCCTGGATCACCCTCCCGGATCAGCACGGCGCCGGCGGGCAGGTGGATCGGCGTGAGCGCGGCGGCCAGGCCTTCGATCGCGGGTGCGGGCAGCTCGGCGAACAGCGGCAGCGAGCGCAGCAGCGCGATCTCCACGACGGGCACCGGAGCCCCGGCGTCGAGGCCGAACAGGGCGCGCCCGCCGATCGCGGCCGCCAGCGGCAGCAAGGCCGCCACCCCCAGCAGTGCCGTCCGGCTGCCCCCCAGGTACACCAGCAGCGGCACCAGCAGTGCGCCCAGCGCGAGCCCCGCCATCGTGAGCCCTTCCAGCAGGCCGAAGACCCGGCCTATCAGCCGGGCCGGAACCGAGCGCTGCAAAAGGGTCCGGCTGGCGACGTCCAGCAGCGCATGGCTGGCGCCGACCACGGCCAGCAGGGCCACCGTCCACGCCAGGCCCAGGCCGAACGCCAGCGCGGCCAGCGCGCCGCTGAGCACCAGCGCCGCCGCCAGGATCGGCGCACCCAGGCGGCGGCCCACAAGTACCGCGCTCACCGTGGCGGCCAGCACCCCGCCCACGCCGCAAGCGAAGTTGAGGTAGCCGGCCCACGCCTGCGGACGGCCGAGCACGCTGATGGCCAGGATGACGAACAGCAGATCAAGCGCACCGAGCACGACCGCCTCCGCGGTCAGCAGCGCCAGCATGAGCCGCAGCCGGGGCTGCCGGACGGCCAGGCTCAGGCTCTCGCCGAGCCCGGCCAGCGCGGCCGTTGCCTGTCCCGGCGGCGACGCCAGCGCCGGCACCCGGAGCCCCGCGGTCAGCAGCGCGGCCACCACGCCGAGACCGGCGCACACCACGAAGACGCTCCCCACCCCGGCGAGCGCGATCAGCACCCCGGCCAGCAGCCCCGCTGCGGCGATCCCGGTGGCCTCCACCCAGGCCACGACCACATTGGCCGCCGTCAGCTGATCTGGGGTGGAGGCAACCGACGGGATGACGGTGGACTGCGCCGGGCGGGTCGTGGTCACCGCGGTGGCGGCGACCACGGCGGCCGCATAGGCGGCCAGGGGCACGCCGGCGATGATCGCCGCGGCGGTCGCGGCCATCGCCCCCGCCTGCACCAGATACCCCCCGGCCAGCATGATCGCCGGTGAACGGCGGTCCGCGAGCGTCGCCACCACCGGGGCCACCACCGCCGCCGGCACCAGCTGGGCCAGCGCCACCAGCCCGGCCATCGTCGCGCCGCCGCGGCTGTAGGCGTAGACGAGCATGGCGATCCACACCGCGTATTCGTTGAGCGTGAACAGCGCGTACCCGCCCAGTACCCGGAGCAGCGCCCGGCTGCCCGCCAGCGAGCGGAACGCATGCCGGCGGCGGGCACCGGAGTCGCTCCCCACCCAGTTCCTCCCCCGGCTCGCGGTGGCGGCCCACCACCGGCCGCCACGCGTCGTGTGGCGGCTCCCCCATGTGACTAGCGGCTCATGTTCTCATTGCATCTTTATGACCTGCACCAAGGCAACCCCGCACGTGCTGCGGCATTGAGTTCAGCTCAGCAGGCTCCGGCGATGCCGGCGGGACGCCGCGCCGCCGCATCGGCGTCAATCTGCGGGGAAGGCATCTCCGACGGTTTCGTCCCTGGCATCTTCGCCCGGCACCGCCACATGATCGGCGAGATAGTGGCGGTGGACAGCGACGCCGCGATCCGCGAGATGCGCCGGCTGGCCCGCGAAGCCGGGCTTTTTGTCGGGCCCAGCTCCGGCGCGCACCTGCTCGCTGCCCGCGAGCTACAGGCACGGTGCCCGGGCCTGCGGCACGTCGTCACGTTTTTCTGCGACGAGGGAGAGAAGTACATCAACGACTACTTCCTCGGCTCCTGACCAGTCCACGGCGAGTCTCCCAGCTCACCGCCAAAGCCGGCCAGCACCCTGCTTCGCGTGTTTGCTGCCGACAGCGGCGGGCAGCTAGACGGCCTCCAGCCGAGTGCGCGAGCCGGGTTCGCCGTGGAGCCCGTGCTAGTTCAGGGAGTAATTCCCAGAGTGTGCACCACAGGGAAAGGAAAAGCCAATTTATATAGGGCTTGGCACCATAGTCGTCATCGTTATCATCGTACTCGTCGTGCTGCTGCTACGGCGGCGCTGAACTTCGTCCCCTCCCTATGGCCGCGCCGTACGTCATAGCCACCGCTCTCGCCGTTCTGCCGTTCAGTGACCCGATGCCCGTCGGCCTCCACCGGTGCCGCGGGTGGGCGCCTCGCGGTGTTCGCGGCCGGCGCTGGCGGTCAGGCGGGTGCGGGCGGCCGCGGGCGGGTGAGTGCGGATGAACCCAATCGAAAAGGTGATCCGCCGGGTCGACGCCGTGCAGCAACGACACAAGGCGGCGGCGTTTTCCGTCGGGCTGGTCAAAAAGTACGGGGACGACAACGGCGGGGTGCTGGCGGCGAACCTGGCCCATTCGGCGTTCGTTTCCCTGTTCCCGCTGCTGCTGGTCCTGGTGACCTTGGTCGGCCTGGTCGCATCCAACGACCCCGTGGTGCGCCATCAGGTCCTCAAGGCCGTCGCTCACCAGTTCCCGATCATCGGAGACCAGCTCACGGGCGGAGTGAAGGAACTCCGGCGCTCCAGCATCATCGGCCTGATCGTCGGCCTCCTCTTTTTGACCTGGGGAGCGATCGGCCTGGCCCAGGCCGGCTTGTTCACGATGCAGCAGGTGTGGAACCTGCCCGGGCCCGCGCGGCCCGGCTACTTCCCGCGGCTAGGCCGCTCGCTCGTGTTCCTTGCCATCCTCGGGGCCGGCGTTGCCGTCACCACGCTGCTGACGAGCCTGGGCCTGTACGGCCACGCCTCCGGCGTGCTCGCCGTCGCCGGTGACGTTCTCGTGCCTGCCACCAACGTCGGCATGTTCTTCCTCACCTTCCGCGTCCTCACCCCCAAGGGGGTGCCGACCCGCCGGCTGGTGCCCGGTGCGGTCCTCGGTGGCCTGGCGTGGACGCTGGCGCAGGCACTGGGCGCGTATGTGGTGGGCCATTTCCGGCATACCGACGCGGTCTACGGCACGTTCGCCACCGTGCTGGTGCTCATGGCCTGGATCTCCCTCAGCGTCGAAATCACCGTCTACGCCGCCGAGCTCAACGTCGTGCTGGCCCGGCGGCTGTGGCCGCGCTCCATCGTCCAGCCGCCGCTCACCGACGCCGACCGGGCCGTCCTGGCCGCCCAGGCACTGCAGAACCAGCGGCGGGACGAGCAGCGTGTCTACGTGTCCTATGACGACCTGCCGTCTCATGCCGCTGCCACTGCCGGGTTCCCGCGGACCCCCGATGAGATCGTGCCGCCGCCGCGCCCCCCGACGGGGACGGCACAGCCGGATAAGGCCGATCCGCCAAGGTGATACCGGCCGGGAGTTCAGCCCAGCAGGCTCCCGCGATGCTGCCACGCCAGCTGGAGCACCGCCGCCCCCGCGGCCTGCATGGACGCCGAGCCGTCCGCCAGCCGCCGGATCGCCTCGCCGGTGAAGGGAATGCCAGGCACACCGGGCGCGGCGGCGGCGTCCGGGCCGATCACGTGCCCCTCGGCGTTGGTGGCGACCAGGCCCGCGAACAGGCGGTCGAAAACATCGCCGTCGAAGACGGCGACGGCCAGGATGTCGGCCGCGAAGGTCAGCGGGTCGACGCCCAGGCCGACGCAGGTCACGCCCAGCTTTCCCGCCTCGCGCGCGGCGGCCAGCTCGCGGTAGAAGGGCCAGCGGCCGTAGTCCAGCGGACTGCCGAGCTCCGGGTAGTCCTCCGGCGTGCCGAGCAGTTCCTCGCTGAACTCGCGCGCCATCGACCGCCACAGGCTCAGGTCGCTGCGCACGGAGGCGGGGTTGTCGTCGGCGGGCTGGAAGATCCCGACCGGCATGACCTGGTAGAGGCCGCCCGCGTGGGTGACCTTGGCCGGATCGCGCCAGTGCAGCAGGAACGATGCGTCGCCGGCGGCGGTGCGCCGCAGGGTGAGCGTGGTGATCGCGCACATGGCGCTGCGCCGGGACAGGTCGCACGGGTCGTCGGCGGATTCCCGGAACGGCAGGCTGCCCGCGGCGGCCGGCCCGGGGGCATCCGGCCCGGCACCGGCCAACTCGTGCGCCAGGGCTTCGCCCACGTTCACGCCGTCGAAGTACCGGCCCAGGGACAGGTCCATCCACCCGGCCCCGTCGGCGAGGTGCGCGGCGAGGAGCCGGTAGCTGGGCCTGTTGTCGAACAACGCCGGCGGGTCCAGCGCAGCGATCGCGTCGGCGTAGCCCGGGTAGCGGCTGCCGTCGGCGCGCAGCGGGCGCACGTGCGCGGACGCCGGCCCGGTGCCGGTGACGGCCGCCGCCGGCGGGTGCCCGGACCAGGTCAGTGCCACCTTGTCCAGGCCGAGCGGCCGGGTCGGGATCCACTCCGGCCGGCATAGCAGGGCGGTCGTGCCGACCCGCGCCGCGTCCGGGTAGAGCAGGCCGGCCGCCTGGGTGAGCAGATGGCGGCGCTGGTTCATGTCGGCGCGGTCCGCGCGCCAGTGTTCAGGCGAGTCGGCGGCGAGGCGCCCGGCGCGCGGCATGGCCTTGTCCTTACCCCGCGATGGCCGGCCGATAGCCGGCCGCGGTCGCCGTTATCACCGGCTCCGCCCGGGAGAGACGGACCGGCCGCTGGTGAGCAGGAACGTCTGGGCCGCCGCCGCGGCCGGGGCGGAGTGCAGCTGGGTGCTGTGCCCGGCGCCCTTGATCACGACGAGCTGGGCGTGGGGGATCTGCGCCGCTTCCCGCTCGGCCCATGGCAGCGGGGTGGACAGGTCCAGCTGGCCGGCCAGCAGCAGCACCGGCATGGTGAGCGTGCGGCCGGGCGGGGCGGGATCGGGCCGGGCCGGTGGCCAGTACTGGCATTCGGCCACGACGCCCTGGGTGCCCGCGGTCGAGGGCGGGAACGGCCAGGTGGCGGCGGCCGGGATCCGCCGCACGGCACGGGCCAGCGCGGCCTGGCGGTCGGCCAGCGGCGCCGACGCGTTGCCCCACGGCATGTCCGTGATGTCGCCGCACAGCGTGGCGGCGTGCAGCCCGGAGCTGTAGGTCTGCGGCCTGACCTCGGGGCCGCCGTAGAACCCGTTGATCAGGTTCCGCAACGGTCCCGGGTTCCCGCTCGCCGCCTCGTGCAGCCGGGCCAGGAAGCCGATGCGCGGGGAGGACAGACGCGGGTCGATGATGCTCAGAATGACCAGGATGTCGAAGATCCGCACCGAGTACCCGTACCGGGCGATCACCTGGGCGAGCTCGGTGGCCGGGTCGTACCCGCAGTGCTGCTGCCGGCAGGCCTGCCGGAGGACGAAGGCGGCCCGGTGCATGCTCGCGACGTACAGCGGGTCGACGTTCTGCTGCGGGACCACCGAGTCGAGCACGAGCCGCCGCACCCGGCCGGGATGGGCCAGCGCGTACTGCTCGGCGGTGTAGGTGCCGTACGACGCCCCGTCCAGCGTCCAGGACCGCAGGTGCATCGCCTGCCGGAGGGAGTCGAGGTCGGCGACCGTGTCGGCGGTGGTGAAGAAGTTGCGCCGTGCCCCCAGCATCTGCGCGCAGGACCGGACGGCTTGCGCGGTGGGCGGGAGCGTGTCGGATTCACCCATCTGCCGCTGCAGGCCGGGGCAGTTCAGGCTCCCGCCGCCCGTGCCGCGCTGATCGATCATGACGAGCCGGTAGGCGCGGAGGGCGGGCCGCAGTTCGTGCGCCACCGGGCCGGTGAACTGCACGCCGGGCTGGCCGGGGCCGCCGGTGAGGAACAGCAGCGTGCCCAGCCGCGCGCGGGAGTTGTCGGCGGCCGCGACCTGGAGCCGCAGCGTGCCCGGTACCTTCCCGGACCTGTCCAGCGGCACGGCGAGGTACGAGCAGGTGAATCCGGGCCGGCCCGGGCACGGGTGGGCACCGGTGAGCGCGGGACGGGCGGGCGGCGCCCCGGGCTGGCCGCCCGGCGGCGCCGCCGTGCAGGCGGTGGCCAGCAGGGCCAGCGTGATCACCGTCGCGGCCGCCCGCGTGGCGCGCGCGGCGGGCGGGGAGATGCGCATGCTGGTCCCTCCGGCACGGCGATCCGGTCGGCCTTGTCACTCCCGCTCGGCTGGACGATCTATTCCAACGAGCGGTGCGCCTGCTGGGTTCACGCAACGGCCGTGGCGGCCGTTGACCCGTGCCCGGGGCGGCCGCGGCCCGGGCACAGGCACTCCCGCCAGTGGGAGCATTATGCGCTCGCCTACGCTGGGAAGACGGCATCGGGAGCAGGGGCGTCGCCGGCCCGGATGCGCCCCTACCCGAAACGGCAGGCCGAACGCGGCATGGGGGTGCTGAAGGTGAGTGCGGAAGAGTATCCGGCTCCGCCGGCGATGGTAGGGCGCGGCGCGGTGTTCGTGGAGCACCGGTTGAGGATCCCGCAGGCATCGGAGTCGGCGTACATCGCGCCGACGGCCGTGCTCGCCGGTGATGTCACCGTCGGCCCGCACAGCCGGGTGCTGTTCGGTGCCGTCATCACCGCCGAGGGCGGCCCGGTGGAGATCGGGCGGAACTGCGTGATCATGGAGCACGCGGTTGTCCGGGGCGTGCCGGGCCAGGTGA
Source organism: Streptosporangiaceae bacterium (assembly GCA_035473755.1). GTDB lineage: Bacteria > Actinomycetota > Actinomycetes > Streptosporangiales > Streptosporangiaceae > UBA9676. Next base: position 17,238 of record DATINY010000014.1, on the reverse strand, counting down.
CCCGGATCGGCGACGAGGTGCTCGTCGGCCCGCACGCTCACCTGACCGGCTGCGTGATCGAGGGCGGCTCCCGGATCGCGACCGGCGCCATGGTGTTCAACGGCGCCCGCATCGAAGCCGGCGCGGAGGTCGAGTTCAACGCGGTGGTCTACGTCAATACCGTCGTCCCGGCCGGTACGGCAGTCCCGATGGGCTGGTTCGCGGGCGGGCAGCCCGCCGAGCTGGTGGCGCCGGGAGACTGGGAACGCATCCGCGCCATCATGGGGCCGCTGGACTACCCGGGCACGGTCTTCGGGGTGGGCAACAGCGACACCAGCTCGCTGATGTCAGGTGTCGCCCGGCGCTACGCCCGGGGGCTGGCCCTGCACCACCAGGATCACGTCGTCCCGGACGAGCGTCACGTGCCCACCCAGGACGATACGCAGTAGCGGCCCGGCGTCAGCGCGAGCCCAGCGACCCGGGCGCCGGAGGACGGGGGAGGGGCGCGTCGTTCAGCTGCTCGTCGATATCGACCAGGATCGCGTCGTCTTCGATCTTGCAGGCGTAAACCGGGATGGGGCCGCAGGCAAACACGCCGATGGCCTCGCCGGTGGTCAGGTTGTAGCGTGATGCGTGGGCGGCGCAGACCAGCGTGTCATCCTCCTGGAGGGTGCCCTCGTGCAGGGGCTGCTGCTGGTGGGTGCAGGTGTTGTGGATCGCCCTGACGTCGTCATCTTCGAGGCGGATGAGGCAGATCGGCTCGCGGAGCTCGTCCACGAGCAGGGTGTCACCGACCTCAAGGTCGTCGAGGTTCGCGACGATAACGAACGCCATGGCTATGTCCTTTCGGTTGCGCGCCGTCGTGGTGCCGGCTGGCTGCCACGCACCTCGATCCAGCCGTTGCGGATCCGGGTGCGCAGCACGTGTTGCGGCTGGTGAGCCGGGCCGCGGCTGACGGAGCCGTCCGCGAGGGCGAAGCGGGACCCATGCAGCGGGCACGTCACCGTCAGGTCCGCGACGGTGCCGCGGCTGAGCAGGCCGCCCGCGTGGCTGCAGATGTTGTCGATGGCGTAGAGGATGCCGCGGTGGCGGTAGAGCAGGATCTGCCGGCCCTCGGCCTCGACGGCGACCGGCGAGTCGTCAGGCAGGTCGGCCTCTTGCAACGCGCGGGCCCACCGCCGCGGCCCGGTGGCCCACCCCACCCGGTTGACCATCACCCCCTTGGTGAACACGAGATGACCGCCGAGATAGGCGGCCGCGGCCGTGACCGTCAGGCTGGCCGCGCCCAGCGCGCGCGCCGTGCCCCGGTGGCCGGTCATCCGGGTCCCCAGGGACGCGCATTGCAGCCCGAGGGCGGCCGTGTTGAGGAGCCCGTGAAAGAGGCCGATCCGGCGATCCTGCTCGTTGCTGACGGTCCAGTCGCTGAGCCCGGTCAGGGCGGTGGCGCATGAGGCGACGATGCCGGCCGCGCTGAGCATGCCCGCGGCGTCGAGCCCGGACCGGGGAGCCGGGCCGCGGTCCGTCATGTCGAGCAGCGTGGCGCCCGTCCACAGCCCCGACGGGCAGGTCGCTGAGCGCGGGGTGCAGCGGGTGGCCGGCCCACCGGCCGCCGTGCATGAGCTCAAGGGCCAGATTGTCCTGGTGCCGTTCGCGGAACGGCACCAGGACGGCGGTCAGCCAGTCGTTCACGGCCCGGAGCCAGCCGAGCTGGTCGACCCATTCCACAAGGTCCTCGTGCCAGGTGACCAGCCAGGTGGTGGCGGACGGGGGACCCGCGGCCGGCTCGGCCTGCCGGGTGGCTGCTGGCGAATCAAACTCCTGGCTCATTCACCGCTCCTGCGGTCGGCGTGGCTGGCCTATGGCGTATCTCCGGCAGAGCCGTCCGTGGGCGGCCGCATGCGCAACGGCGGCAAGCTGTACAGGCTGTCGATGTTCAGCTGCTGCGCGTCGGCCAGGACCGAGTCCTGCTGTTCCTCCGCCTTCCCGGCGGTTTGCTTGGCCAGTTCTGACGCCAGGCCACCCAGCTGCCGCACACCGATGACATCGACGAGCACATGGCCCGTGGAAAAGATCGCGATTCCCTCCACCCGCCGCTCTGCCTTCTCAGAGGAGGAGAGGGCCGCCCCGATCTTCGCCGCCTCGAATGGGTCGGCGGGACGAGCGGTGAGCTTAGTGCGTTCCTCGATAACCCATTTATGGAATTTCATCACCGCCCCGTGCAGGGGCAGGCTCCGCACATCTTCGGTCGAGAGCCCGAAACGCCGGCCCTTGCCGAAGCAGCGGGCGTAGGCCACCAGGGCGGACGACCAGAGCGCCTGCGGCACCACCCCGTCCCGGTCCTCCTCGGGCCGGTCCAGCTCGGCCAGCAGCCGCTTGCAGCAATCCATGACGAATTGAAGATCCTGAATGACCGACGCCTGGCCGGCGAGTACCCGCGCCGATGGCAGGTCAAGGGCAACCGTCAGCATCGGCACCTCTGGCGATGCGCCGTCCGTCCCGCCCACAACTCCTCGCTCCGGCCGCCGGCCTCCCGCGTCTTGATCCTCGCATAGCGGCAACCCGCTCCCGTCTCACATAGTGACAAGCCCCCCAGCGGTACCGGGCCAGGGCGCGGCGGCGCGTGCCCGCCGGGTCACGCTGCGAGGTGCTACACCAGATTCTGGCCACGGCTGACGGGTTTCCCCACTCTTATCGAACACAGTTTCGCATACTGGAATCGTGGCGGGGGCCGGGGCACCATGGGCGCCGCCGCTCGTCGAGCTGACGGGCGGCATGACCGGGCACCTGCTCGCCTGGGAGCGGCATGAGCGCGATGGCTCCTGGTGGGCCTGGGTGTCCTGGGTTCATGACGCCGGCCGCCGGCGCGATCACAAGGTGGTCCTGGTGCGGGCCGAAAGCCTGCGCCCGCTGGAGCCGCCCGAGGCGTATAAGGCGGTGCCGCGCCGCGTGCTCGGCCACGATGGGCGGATCCGCTAGGCGGGGGCCTCGTGTCTGGCCCGGACCGGAAGCCGGCCGCTGACGATCGTCCCGCCGCCCGGCGCGGTTCCCAGGTCGAGCGAGCCGTGCAGCGCGGCCATCCGGTCCATCATGTTCTGGATGCCGGACCCGCTGCGCGCCCTGGCCATGTCGATCCCCTGGCCGTTGTCGGCGGCGGTGAAACTGAGCTCGCCGGCTGATTCCCCGACGCTGATCACCATCGTGGCCGCCTGGGCGTGCTTGATGGCGTTCTGCAGGGCCTCGAGGCAGCAGAAGTACACGGCCGCCTCTATCTCCGGCGGGTGACGGTGAAGCGAGTCCGCGTGGACCTCGACGGTCAGTGGCGAGCGCCTCGCCTGTGCCTCGAGCGCGGCCGCGAGCCCCAGGTCGGCCAGGACGGCCGGGTAGATGCCGCGGGCCAGCTCCCGCAGCGTTTCGACGGCATTGCCCACGTCGGCGACCAGGCCCTGGAGCATGTCCTGGGTCTGCTGCGGATCGGTGGCCGCCATCGCCTGGGCCGCCACCAGCTTCAGCTTCAGCCCTATCAGGTCCTGCTGTGCGCCGTCGTGCAGGTTCCGCTCGATCCGGCGCCGCTCGGTGTCCTGGGCCGTGACCAGGCGCTGGCGGGATACCGTCAGCTCCTCCAGCCGCTGGCTGAGCTCGGCGGTGAGGCGCTCGTTCTTGAGGATGAGCCCCGCCTCGTGCGCCAGGTCGTTGACCAGGCGGGTCTCGGTCGGCGTGATGTCCTCGCGTTTCATCACCGCGACCGCGCCGAGCAGCTCACCCTGGTATCGCACGGCCACTTCACTGGCGGCGCCGGGAATGGGCGGCGGCTCGCCTGACACGAGCCGCAGGCTGGCCGGGGTGGCACCACCCGCCGGCCAGGAAGCCGCCAGCCGCAGCTCGTCGCCGACCCGCAGCCACACCTCCGCGCGGTCGGCCTCGGTCCCCTCGGACAGGATGCGGGCCATCCGGACGGTCAGGTCTTCGTCGCCGTAGAGCTCGGACACCCCCCGGCTGAAATTGGCCAGCACCTCATACGGGGTGGCGCGCTTGCCGTAGGCCAGCCGGTTCGCGAGCCGGTGCAGGCGGCTGCGCACCGGCTGGAAGATGAGGGCCAGGACCGCCGCGACGACGAAGGGGATGGCACGGTCGGCCGTCGTCGTCCGGGGGGCGATCCGGGTGCCGATGGACACCACCAGCACCAGGTAGATGGCCCCGATCAGCGCCACCAGCACGGCATACACCAGGGCGCGCCGCAGGAAGACGCCGATGTCGTACAGGTGGTAGCGGAGGACCGAGATGCCGATCGCCGCGGCCAGCCCGGCGAGGCCGAGCGGGAGGGCGATGCCGCCGACGGGGTTAAAGACGACGTAGCCGTTGTGGTACACCACGAAGCTCACGACGGTGGAGGCCACCGTCAGCACGGCCAGCAGGAGCGAAGCGCCCGCGAACCACTTGATCTGCTGGCGCTCCTCGAACCCCGACCGGCGATAGCGGATCACCAGGGTGCAGGTGGCCAGGATGGCGCAGGTGAGCTCGATGACCTGGCCGGGGAGGTCCAGGGCCGTTATGCCGATCGCCGCACCGGCGATGCTGATGGCCATGCCCCCGAGCGCGACCCAGGCCAGCGGCCACCAGCGAGGCGAGACGGGCTCACCATCGGGGAAGAGGAACGGCAGGAAAAAGAACGTGAGGTTCACCGGCAGGATCCATATCCAGCCGACCAGCCACGTCAGCAGGTGGGTACCGGGAATCGGCGGGTGGGGGGCGTAGACCGCGTAGCTGTAGAGGCCGAGGACGAACTCCTCGACCCCCCACAGAACTCCGATCCCGCAGCACACCCACCCGATCCTGTTTCTCGGCCGGCGCCACACGATCAGCGCGCCGACGATGGCAAAGGAGATCGCGAAGATCGGGGTCAGGCCGAAGTAGTGCTGGGCCGCGCGAAGCTGGGCCGGCTGGTGGCCATGGGCGGTGGCGGCGACGTCGCCGAAGTGGGTTCCCGCGCCGCACAGGGCCACCGTCGCCACGGCAAGCGCCCACCCCAGCCAGACCCGGACCCGCGCGGACACCGGGCGTGCCGCCGTGGTCATCGGACGCCTCCCAGGCCGGCTGGGACCTGGCGCCCCTCGTCCGGCGGCGAGCCCAGGTCCCAGTCCAGCCCGTATTCGGCGAATAGGCGCTCGCGGGTCAGGGCATGGGGCCCACCATCGGCGAGCAGTTCCGCCACGTCCGGCGGCATGCTGACATCCAATCACAGGCTGACTGACGTTCAGTTAGGCCATTTCGGCCGTGCCCGTGGGCAGCGGCGGAACGGCGGCCGCCATCGGGCCCGGCCCGGCCGCGAGGCCAGGCTCATCGCGGGCGGGCGGGCGGGGCTACAGGGCGGTGGCCAGGGCGCCGCGCTACGCCAGGTCAGATAGCCGCCGGCCGGGAATATGTCCCTGGCGGAGGTTGCGGCCACCGGTTTGCCGTCGGTTTACTCGCTAAGAGGCGCCGCTGTCACGCGGCGGCGCCGCCGGGCCAGCGGTTCACGGGCGTAGATCTGCGGGAGGCAGGACATGGGGTGTGGGCGCGGCCGTGCGGCTTCCCTGGCTGGCACCCGTGATGGCCGATGACCGCCTTCCGGGACTTCCTCGATGTGCCCCACCGGACCGGCAAGCCTCGCCGGTCGGGGCTGACCCACGTGCTCGACAAGGGCCTGTCGCTGGCCAACCTGGAGTCGCTGGTCGAGGGCGTGGGTGAGTACGTCGACATCCTCAAGTTCGGGTGGGGGACCGCCTACATCACCCACGGCATCCGGGCCAAGGTCGCCGTATGCGATGAGAACGGCATCATCGCCTGCCCGGGCGGGACGCTGTTCGAGATCGCCGCCCACCAGGGCCGGGTGAAGGACTACCTGACCTGGCTGCGTCAGATCGGCGTACGTCATGTCGAGGTCTCGAACGGGGCGCTCGGCATGGCCACCGAGGACAAGCAGCGTTACATACGCGAGTTCACCGCCGAGGGCTTCATCGTGCTGTCCGAGGTTGGGTCGAAGGACCCCAGCCAGGCGGTGGTCGCCAGCAAGTGGGCCGATGAGATGCTGGCCGACCTCGGCCACGGCGCGACGATCGTCATCGCGGAGGGCCGCGAGAGCGGCACCGTGGGCCTGTACGACGCGGCCGGGCAGCCGGACCGGCGCCTGGTCGGCGAGCTGACCGGGCGCGTGCCCGTGGACCGGGTGCTGTTCGAGGCGCCCAGGAAGGACCAGCAGGCCTGGTTCATCCGCGAGCTGGGCAGCAACGTGAACCTGGGCAACATCCCGCCCAGCGACGTGCTGACCCTGGAGACGCTGCGCACCGGCCTGCGGGCCGACACCGTTCAGCTGCTCGGGCCCGCCCAGGACCAGCGCACCCCGGTACAGCGAAACGAATCGCCCGGCTGGCCGCCGGGGATTCACTGAGGGCGCCCGGTGCTGGTCCTTCGATCTCAGGGCGTGCTGCTGCCGACGACCATCGTCGGTTCGCTGCCGAGACCGGCCTGGCTCCGCGGGGCCGTCTTCCGCGCCACGGGTCAGTCCGCCGACTACATCGACATGGAGCATCGCGCCGTGTTCGAGGACGCGGTGCGGCTCGCGGTGGCCGACCAGCGGGCGGACGGCATCGACATCGTGTCCGACGGCAATCTCTACATGGAGACCGACACGCCCTATCAGGGCAACCCGGCGACTCTGCTCAATCTGCGTTTCCCCGGCTTCGGCTTCGGCGTGCCCGCGGCCGGCGGCGCGCCACCGGACGGGCCGCAGCCGGCCGTCCGCGAGCCGCAGCCCATCGTCCGCGAGAAGATCCGCTGGACGCAGCCGCTCTTCGGTGACGTGCTCCGGGCGCTCCAGCGGTCAACGAGCGGGCCGGTCAAGATCAACATCAATCCCGGCCCCGCGGCCTTGTCGCTGTGGTGCGTCGACGAGTACTACGGTGACATCGGCCGGCTGCGCGCCGACCTGGCCGACGCGTTCAACGCCGAGCTCCGGTGGCTGGCCGGCAGCGGCGCCGACGTCATCCAGATCGCGGACCCCAGCTTCCTGTGGGACGGCGGCCGCGACACCTGGGCGGCCGAGCTGATCTGCCGGGCGACGGCGGGGGTGGCGGCGCACGTCACCTGGCACATGTGCTACGGCGCGACGACCGGTGACCCACGGCGGGAGCTGGGCGGCGCCTGCATCGCGATGCTGGCCGACGAGGGCCTGGCCGGCTGCTGCAGCGAGGTTCATCTCGAGACGGCGCGCAACGGCATGGCCGAGGTGGAGCACCTGCTGCCGTGGGCCGAGCTGCCGGGCAAGTACGCGGGGATCGGCGTCATCGATTCGTCGAGTTCGGTGGTGGAGACGGTCGACGACGTCGCCGGCCGGCTCCGTCGTGCGCTGGAGGTGCTTCCGGCCGAGAAGGTGGTGGTGAGCACCGACTGCGGGCTCAGCCACCTGCGGCGGGACGTCGCCTTCCGGAAGATCCGGGCCCTGACGCTGGCGGTCCGCAAGGTCCGGGCCGAGCTCGGCTACGACGCCCGCGGCGGGCAATAGACGAGGGCGCCGGTCAACGGCTCGCGGCTGCGCCGTCGTGCGGTGACGCCGTCGCCCGCCACGCCACATCGGGCGCTGGCCGGCCAACTCGATACGATCAACTGACCGGGAGCGGCGTGAGCACCACTGGTCGTCATCGGGAGATGCTCTGCGATAGCGGCTGCCGGCCCTCGCCGTCCCCGGTCGGTGGCGATTGGAGGGACGATGCCCGCATCACCGGCACCCCGGCCCCCAGGCGTCGCTGATCTCGGATTCGCGCGCCTGGATCTCGACCGGGCCGCCCGGACCGGCGACCCGGAGGTGGTGTACGGCGCGGGGAAGACGAGCGACCAGATCGTGACCTCCGTCCTCGCCCTTCACCAGGCCCATCCCGGCCGGGCGATCCTGGCCACCCGGCTGTCCGAGGACGCGCTGTCCTCGTGTGAGGCGCGCCTGCCGGGAGCGGAGATCGACCCCGTGGGCCGGCTGGCGGTCCTCGGCCCGCCGCCGCCGTTACGGGGACTGGTGGCGGTGGTGGCCGCCGGGACGTCGGATCTGCCGGTCGTGCACGAATGCGCCGCCACGATCAGGGTCTTCGGGGCCGAGCCCGACGTGATCGTTGACGTCGGCGTGGCCGGCCTGCACCGGCTGCTCGCCGAGGCCGGCCGCATAGCCGCCGCCGATGCCGTGGTGGCCGTGGCCGGCATGGAGGCCGCGCTGCCCTCGGTCCTCGGCGGGCTCGTCGGCGTCCCGCTGATCGCGGTCCCGACCAGCGTGGGCTACGGCTGGAACCTCGACGGGCTGTCGGCGTGGCTGGCCTGCGTGAACAGCTGTGCTCCCGGGGTGCTCACCGTCAACGTCGACAACGGCTTCGGGGCCGGAGTGGCCGCCGCGCGGATCGCCCGGGCGGCCGCGGGCGCCCGGCCACGCCCGGCGGCGCAGGCCAACGGGGAGGCCCGGTGAAGACGCTCTGGGTGGACGCCAGCAACGGCGCGGCGGGCGACATGCTACTGGCCGCCCTGCTCGATGCGGGGGCCGACCTCGACGCGGTACGCACGGGGCTGCGCCGGATCGGCGTCGAGCCGGTGGGCGTGACGCTCAGCGCGGTGCGCCGGCACGGCTTAAGGGCGGCCCAGGTCGTGGTGGACGCCCCCGACAGCGCGACCACGCGCAACCTGTCCGACGTCGTCTCGGTCCTGTCCCGGGCCGGCCTGCCCGGCCAGGTGCGGGACTTCGCGGTCGCCGTCTTCGGCCGGCTGGCCCGCGCGGAGGCCGACGTCCACGGCGTCACCACCGACGAGATCGGTTTCCACGAGGTCGGGGCGCTCGACGCCATCGCCGACGTGGCCGGGTGCGCAGTCGCGCTGCACTCCCTTGGCCTGCTGGAGCCGTGCACCCGGGTGGTGTCGCCGGTGGCCGCGGGCTCGGGATCGGTCAGGACGGCGCACGGCACCATCCCGGTCCCGGTGCCAGCGGTGCTGCGGATGCTCGCCGACGCCGCGGCCCCGCTGAGCGCGCATCCCGCGGCGATGGAACTGTGCACGCCCACCGGCGCCGCGCTGCTCACGACGATGGCGACGGCCTGGGGAGCCGCGCCGGCCTGCACTGTGCTGGCCGTCGGGACCGGCGCCGGCGCGGCCGACCCGGACGGGCATCCCAACGTGCTCCGGGTGCTCGTCGGTGAGGCGGCCGGGCCGGCCGACTGGGCGAGCGCGGACATGTACCGGATCGACGCCACCATCGACGACCTCGACCCGCGCCTCTGGCCGGACGTGCTGGACGAGCTCCACGCAAGCGGCGCCGCCGACGCCTGGTGCTCCCCGGTGCTGATGCGCAAGGGCCGCCCCGGCCATGTGCTCAGCGCGCTGGCCGGAGCGGACGTGCTGGACGCGGTCTGCCAGGCCATGTTCAGGCAGACCACGACCCTCGGCGTGCGCGTCTCCCCGGTGCAGCGCCGCTCGCTGCACCGGGATCAGATCGCCGTGTCCGTCGGCGGTGCCGAGGTAAGCGTCAAGCGCGGCCTCCTCGGCGAGACGGTGGTGACCGCGCAGCCCGAGTACGAGGACGTCCGGGCCGCCGCCCGGCTGACCGGCCGGCCCGTGGCCGAGGTGCTCGCCGAGGCGCGGCGCCAGGGCGGCGCAGCCGATCGGCAGGTGCTCCCCTCACGACAGAACGGTCCATGAGGTTTGTCTGCCCAGGCCATACACCGGACTTCGCTGGAGGCGCACGCTGGCCTCAACTTCCAGTCTGTCGGCGATGCAGGTCTTGGCCGCAGCGGCCGGGGCTAATTGCAGCCGCCGGATACCGCTCGGGCGGGACAGACTCCGATCTGAAGGGAGGCGCGCACAATGAGCAGCACACAGTACGCCGAATCCATTGCGCCCCCGGGCGAGGAAGCCGCCGCCATCGGCTCCCGCCCCCATCTGTGGCGGGGGAAGATCACCGCCGGATCGTGGGACAAGGTGGAGGCCGAGTGAGCTCATCCGCACAGTCATCCGCAGGTCAGGTGGAGGAGCGGCCGGCCAGGGACAAGCTGGCCGGCCTGCACCGGCTGCTCGGCTCCATGGACTCCGCGCTGGTCGCCTTCTCGGGGGGAGCGGACAGCGCGTTCCTCGCGTTCATGGCCCACCAGGCCCTCGGCGACCAGGCCCTGGCGGTCACCGCGGACTCCGCGTCCCTGGCCCGGTCGGAGCTGCGGGACGCGGTCGCGTTCGCCGCCCGGTTCGGCCTGCGTCACCGTGTGGTGCCGACGTCCGAACTGGAGGACGAGGCCTATCTGCGCAACAGCGGGGACCGGTGCTACTTCTGCAAGAGCGCCCTGATGCACGCCCTGGAGGCGATCTCGTCCCAGGCGGCCGGGGCCACGGAGATCCTGGTCGGGGTCAACACCGACGACCTCGGCGACTACCGGCCCGGCCAGCAGGCGGTCCGGGAGCGAGGGGGGCGGTGGCCGCTGGTGGAGGTGGGGCTGTCGAAGGCCGAGATCCGCTGGCTGTCACGCGAGCTTGGGCTGCCGACCTGGGACAAGCCGGCGGCGGCCTGCCTGTCGTCCCGCATCGCCTACGGGGTCCCGGTGACCCCGGCCGCGCTGCGGCGGATCGAGACCTCCGAGGCGGCCCTCAAGGAACTGGGGCTGTCGGGCCGGGTCAGGGTCCGGGATCAGGGAAACGACCTGGCCCGGATCGAGGTCGACCCGGATTGTTTCGGCCTGGTCATGGAGCGCCGCCGGGAGATCGCCGCCGCGCTCAAGGACGCCGGTTTCGTCTTCGTGACGCTGGACCTCGAGGGCTACCAGCAGGGCAGCCACAACCTCACGCTCCAGCGGCGGCCAGTGCCGCCACGAACCCGCACGCCCAATGACGAGCATGACGCGGGAAAAATCGTGATCCCCTGACACCGAAGGTGGGCAGTTGCATGAAGGTTGAGGGAATCGACTACGGACTGGGAACGCCCTGGGAGATCGACGTACCCGACGACTCCATCGTCATCGAGAACACCGAGGAGAGCCGGATCCCCCCGGCGCTCGCCGACGTGCCGCAGGCGGTCAGGGACGCGATCAGGAACCCGATGGGAACCGCGCCGCTCGCCGACCAGGTGAACAGCTCCAGCAAGGTGGCGCTGATCCTCAATGACTGGATGGGCGTGAGCGTGCACGCCGTTCCCGTCGTGCTCGAGGAACTGCGGGCCGCCGGCGTGGACGAGCGGAACATCCGCATGGTCATCGCGGGTGGGCTGCACCCCAAGGTGACCAGGGACCAGCTGTACCTCAGCAAGGTCGGGCAGGACGTCAATCCGCCTTACCCGTCGCCGTACCACATTCTGCCGCCTGAGGTCATCGACCGCTTCTGGCCGAGCGGGTTCGCCAGCAGCCGCATCCGTCCCCACGACGCGGCCGACCGGGAGCACCTGGTCGAGCTGGGCGTGACCGACCTCGGCGACCTGGTCGAGATGAATGACTGCGTCGTGGAGTGCGATGTCCTCGTCTACATGAGCGGCTGGACCGGGCTCCCCTCGATCTGGGGCGGCTACCTGGGCGGCGGCCAGGGCGTCACGGTGGGGATCGGCAGCGACCGCAGCATCATGACCCACCACTCCTACCGGGTCCACGAGCACGCCGACTCGATGGCCTCCGACGTTCACAAGCAGAAGTTCATGAAGCACAAGGAGGCCGTCGCCAGCTTCGTGGAGGAGGCCACCGGCAAGAAGGTCTTCTACATCGAGGGCTCGCTCAACGCGCGGGGCGAGTTCGACCAGGTAGTGGCGGGCGACGGCGCGGCCATCCGCAAGCCGATCTTCGATCTCGCGGACGGCGAGAAGATCGTCGGCGTCCCGCACCAGGTGGACGTGTTCGTGTCCGGCGCGGCCCACTGGGGGATCTTCTACGACACGTGCAACAACCCGCTGATGTCGCTCGTGCAGATCAACAGCCGGATCCGCGAGTACGTCGGCGCGCAGCCGCCGCTGCGCCGGGGCGGCGTGGCCATCCTCGTGACGCCCTGCGACGGGACCATCGATGAGCGGTTCCGGCCGTCGGACCGCGAGATGCTCCAGCTATTCAACCGGCTGGGCCATGACCCGGCGAGGCTGGAGGACTACGAAGAGGAGTACCTCAACCGGCAGGACCTCATCGCCAAGTACCGGTTTTCCAACGGTGCCCACCCGCTCCACCCCTTCCCGGTCTTCTACGAGAACTCCTTCATCCTCGACCAGGCGAGCACGATCATCTTCGCCGGCGCGCGGGACGTCGAGGGCTCCCAGCTCGTCGGCGCTCATGCGGTTCCGACCTGGGAGGACGCGTGGGCCATGGCCACCAAGGTCGTGGGCAGGGATCCGTCGGTGATGGTGACCCCGCGGGTGGGCTTCCGCACGCCGCTGCTGTGGAAGGTCAAGGGCTGACGCGGGGGTCCCGGGGCTGAGCCGCCGGCTCCCCGCCCGGCTCGGCCCCGTCATCAGTGGTTCGTCGGCGCTGGTGCCGGGCGGCCAGGAAGCCGGCGCGGAGACCGGCGTGGCCCGGGGCCGTCGCGGCCGGCTACGCCGGCCCGGGCCGGATGCCGTAGCTGCCGAGGGACGGCTCGAGCAGGTCGAACGCGCGGGTGGCCTCGTCCGCCAGCACGGCGCAGATCTCTTCGCGTGGCTGCCCGGCCAGGCTGCGCCGGCTGGCCTCGGCGGACAGCACGCGGTGCACCGAGGAAAGGAGGGCCGCCACGAGCCGCTGCTGCGGGCCGTCGGTCCCGGTCTCGGCGGCGATGGCGTCGCCGAGCGCCTGCTCGCGCTGGTCCAGCATCTCCCGCACGCGGCCGATCAGCGCGGGGCTGCTCAGGATCATCCGGGCAAAGGCCGGGCTGGACAACCCGATCGTGACGTCGGCCCGGGCGACGGCCTCGGCGTAGTCGCGGCGGATCGCGGCGAGCATGCTCTCGCCGGGGGCGCGCGCGGCGATCACGTCGGCCAGGTGGCGGATCACCGCCTCGGCGCGGTCGAAGACCAGGTCCTCCTTGCGCGGGAAGTAGTTCGTCACGGTCATCTTGGCCACGCCGGCGGCGTCGGCGACCTGGGCGATCGTCACCTCGTCGAAGCCGCGGTCCGCGAACATCACGGTGGCGATGTCCGAGATCGCCTGCCGGGTCTCCTGCTTGCGCCGTTCACGCAGTCCGGGTGCCATGCCAGCATGCTAGCCATAAATTAGGTCGAACACAAGATTAGTCTTGACATAAATATATGTCTGACCTAAGTTTGGCCTCATGGCAGGGACACAGACCGCGAATCCCGAGACAGCCCCGATGCCAGGCACCGGGAGCCAGGCACCCGCCGACCGCGCCCCCGCGGACCAGGCCGCTGCAGGCGGGACACCCACGGACCGGACACCCACGGACCGGGCACCCACGCACCGGGCACCCGTGGACCGTCGCCCCGACGTGGCCGCCTCGCTGTGGCCGCTGCTGATCGACGTCGGCATCCCGGTCGGCACCTACTACCTGCTGCGCGACGCGTTCGGCGTGAGCATGTGGCTCGCCCTGGCGCTGAGCAGCATCGGCCCGGCCGTGCGCTCCGTCGCCGGCCTGGTGGCGGAGCGGAAGCTGAACCTGCTGGCCGTGCTCATGCTGGCCGTCAACCTGGCGGGCATCGTGGTCAGCTTCCTGACCGGCGACCCGCGGGCGATGATCGCCAAGGACTCGGTCGTCAGCAGCGTGATCGCGTTCGCCATCCTTGGCTCGGTCATGCTGCGGCGCCCGCTCATGTCGGCCGGTCTCAAGCCGTACATGACCAGGGGAAAGCCAGAACGGATAGCGGCGTGGGACCGCCTTTCCACGGCCTCGGCCCGGTTCCGCCGGCTCGAACTGGCCTTCAGCACGATCTGGGGCCTGGCGCTGCTGGCCGAGTGCGCGGCCCGACTGGTGGGCGCCTACACCCTGCCGGTCACCACGATGGTGTGGCTGGGCACCGTGATGACGCTGGGCTCGATCGGCGTGGCCATCGTGGCCGGCGGTGCCGCGGCCGGCCCTATCCAGAAGATGATTGACGCCGAAGCGGCTGCGTCCTGACCGGAAAGGATCCCGCCATGCGCGGCAAGGGCATCAACTACGACACCGGCTTCTCCCCGGGCGGCCACAGCAGCCGCGAGCACTTCGACGCCGGCATCGTCCGCGCCGAGATGCGCGTCATCTCCCAGGAGCTGCGCTGCACCGCGGTGCGGATCTCCGGCGGTGACCCCGGGCGGCTCAGCACCGCCGGCGAGCTCGCCGCGGCCGAGGGGCTGGAGGTGTGGTTCGCGCCGTTCCCGTGCGAGCTGACCACCGACCAGCTGGCGCCGCTGTTCGCCGACTGCGCGGACCGCGCCGAGCACCTGCGCCGGGCCGGCGCGAACGTGGTCCTGGTGACCGGCTGCGAGCTGACGCTGTTCGCGGCCGGGTTCCTGCCCGGCGGCACCGTGTATGAGCGGATCCAGGGCCTGCAGGCCGGCGGGCCGCAGCTGTACGCCGCGTACGCCGCGCTGCCCGGCAAGCTGAACGGTTTCCTGGCCGCGACCGCCGAGGCGGCCCGCGGCCGGTTCGGCGGCCCGCTGACCTACGCCTCCGGCATGTGGGAGCCGGTCGAGTGGGGCCCGTTCGACATCGCCGCGACCGACGCCTACCGCGACGCGGACAACGCCGGCACCTTCCGGTCCGGGCTGCGCAAGCAGCTCCAGCACGGCAAGCCGCTCGCGGTCACCGAGTTCGGCTGCTGCGCCTACGCCGGCGCCGGTGACCGCGGCGGCATGGGCTGGGCCATCATCGACGACAGCACCGGCCAGCCGCGCCTGGACGGCGACTACGTGCGTGACGAATCCGAGCAGGTCAGGTACCTGGAGGAGCTGCACAGCATCTTCGCCGCCGAGGGCGTGGACCTGGCGTTCTGGTTCACCTTCGCCGGTTACGGGCTCGGGCACGACCCAGCTCCCCGCCGCGACCTCGACCTGGCCAGCTACGGCCTGGTGAAGATGCTGCCCGGCGGGCCGGGCACCGGATACCAGGGCCTCGGCTGGGAGCCCAAGCTCGCGTTCGCCGCGCTGGCCAACGCGGACTGGCGGGCGGCACCGGCTGCGGGCGGCGACCCCCGATAACCCCCACGCCGCCGCGGCGGGAATCCCGGTTTGGCCCGGGCCCAGCTGGGGCCAGTCCGCTGCCCCGACTGGACATGTTACTTAGGTTTGCCTTACCTTAATCCGCGTGACATGGGCTGACGCCGTACCGAACTTCCTGATCGGCCTGCGCGAGGGCCTGGAAGCAGGGCTGATCGTAAGCATCCTGCTCGCCGCGCTACGCAAGACCGCGTCCACCGGCGCCGAGGGCCGCCGGGTGTCGTCGGCGCCGGTCTGGCTGGGCGTGCTGGGCGCGGTGATGGTGGCGGGCAGCTTCGCCGCGGTGCTGACGTTTTCAACCAGCGAGCTGTCGAGCCGGGCGCAGGAGGCGGCCGAGGGACTGCTGAGCGTGCTGGCGGTGGGCCTGGTCACCGGCATGGTGTTCTGGATGCGCCGCGCCGCGGCCGGCCTGTCGGCGCACCTGCGCGGCGAGGTGGAGCGCGCGATGGTGGTCGGCGCGGGCGCGCTGACGGTCACCGCCTTCCTCGCGGTCGGCCGGGAGGGGCTGGAGACCACCCTGTTCCTGTGGACGGCGGCGCGTGCGTCGGGGGACACGGTGGCGCCGCTGGTGGGCGCCGCGCTCGGCCTCGCCGCCGCCGTGACGCTGTGCTGGCTGCTGTACCGGCAGGCGGTGCGGCTGAACGTCGGGGTGTTCTTCAGCCGGACCGCGATCGCGCTGATCGTGATCGCCGCGGGCGTCCTGGCCCACGGCCTGGGCGACCTGCAGGAGGCCGGCCTGCTGCCGGGGCAGCGCTGGATCGCGTTCGACCTGACCGCGCACGTGAACCCGAACTCGTGGTGGATCTCGCTCATCAGCGGGGCCACCGAGCTGTCGCCACGGATGACGGTGCTGCAGGTGGTCGCCTGGGTCGTCTATCTGGCCGTGGTCATCCCGGCGTTCCTGCGCGCGGGCCGCCCGGCCGCCGCGGCCGCATCCGCCGCCCAGACGGCATCCGCCCGGACGGCACCCGCCCGGACGGCACCCGCCGCCCAGGCCGCCGCATCGCCCGCAGCGCCGGTCCCCGCACCGGCACCGGCCGGGGCGTCCGGCCGCCGCTGGGCGGCGGCCCAGGGGGAGCGGCTGGCCGCGCGCCGGCCGTGGGCCGTGGCCGGGGTCCTGGTGCTGGTCCCGGCGCTGGCGGCGGCCGCGGCGATCGCGGTGCTGCCGTCGGCCAGCGCCGCGACGACCACGGCGGTGACGGTGACCGGCACCAAGTGCGCGCCGGACTGGACCTCCGCCCGCGCGGGCACCCAGACGTTCACAGTGGCCAACAAATCGGCCCAGCCCGGCGAGATCAATCTCAACAACGCGGCCGGCGGGGTGGTCGCCGAGATCGAGACCATCGGGCCCGGTACCACCGCCGAGATGACCGCCACCCTCGGCAGCGGCTCCTACACGATCAAGTGCTACCTGGCTGGGCGGGCCGTGACCAGCTCGGCACCGGTGCAGGTCACCGGGGACGCCAGCGCACGCGCCCCGGCGGCGGTGAAGCCGGTGACGGTGGCCGAGCTGACCGGGCCGAACAAGGCCTACCAGGTCTACGCCGCCCGCCAGCTGGCGGCCCTGGCCGGCGCGGTCACCAGGATCCGGGCGGACCTGCGCAGCGGCGATCTGGCCGCGGCGCGGAGGGCGTGGCTGGCCGCGCAGATGGACTGGGAACGGGTCGGTGCGTCCTACGACAGCTTCGGCGACGCGGGCGTCGCGGTGGACGGCCTGCCCGACGGCCTGCCCGGCGGCGCCGGAGACAAGAACTTCACCGGCCTGCACCGGCTCGAGTACGGCCTGTGGCACGGCCAGGACGGCGCCTCGCTGCTGCCGGTCGCCAGCCGGCTCGCCCGCGACGTCGCCGCGGTCCGCAGGAACCTGACCTCGGCCGACATCGCCGGCGACCCAACGAACCTGCCGCTTCGCGCCCACGAGATCCTCGAGGACGCGCTGCGCGATCACCTGTCCGGGCTTGACGACCAGGGCGGCGGGGCGGCCTACGCCGAGACCTACGCCGACCTGCAGGCGACCCGGGCCGTGCTGGGAGAGCTGTCCCCGCTCATCTCCGCGCGGGCGCCGGACCTGCTGCCCACCGCCCGGGCCCAGCTTGATGCGCTCCAGCGGGCCCTGCTGTCCACC
>DATINY010000013.1:0-19683 GCA_035473755.1 Streptosporangiaceae bacterium | reverse complement strand
GCGCTTCCACGGTGGCGCTGGCCGGTTCCACCGAGAGCGAGCAGTTCAGCGCGGCTCACTGAGGCCGGCCGGCCCGGCCGCGTGGGACGGGGGCGGCGCGGACAGCAGCTCGGTGACCGGCAGGTCGGATTCGTCCTCGTCGATGCCCTCGATGCCCTCACCGGGCGCCCGCCAGCGGGCGGGAATGAACAACGGGACGATCATCGCCGCGCCCAGCAGGGCAAGCACACCGCTCACCAGCAGCGAGCGGTAACCGGCCCCGTAGGCGTGGTCCTGCAGCGGGATCCACCGCAGGGCCTGGTGCTCACGGACGGCCAGCAGCGCGCTCCAGGCCAGCAGCACCAGGCCGGGCAGGCCCGATGCCAGCGGCGAGATGGCCCGCACCGCGATCACGATGCCGAGGAACAGGCCGGTGGCGGCGAGGGCCGACAGCGCGATCAGCCCGGTCGCTGTGGTCAGGGCGGTGCCTTCCACGGCCAGGCTGGTCAGATGGGTGAAGCCCCAGCCCGCACCGAAGAACAACGCGGCGCCCAGGGCTATGGCCAGGATGAACCCGGTGAGGTGACGCATGGACCTCTCCTCCCGCTCCTGCTCTCCCATGACGGTCTCAGCGAGGTTACTTCGCGGTACGCGATCCCGCAGCGTGCTGGCAGCATGCTGCGCCGTGATTAACCAGTCTTTATTTGCAATTAACCGGGTCTTATCGTTGGCCGCCGGACCCGCGCCACGGCGACCCGGGCGTTGTTCAGCGGGCCCAGGACCAGATACGCCGGGTACGCGTCCCGCTCGATCAGGGCGAACTTCAGCCCGCGCAGGCCGGGCGGGCGCCGGTAGCCGGGCGGCCGGTAGCGGCGGTAGTCGGCGGCCATCCGGCGGAAGAACGCCCGCCGCGCCCGGCGCGGCACCAGCCCGCTCGCGAGCACCGTGCTGTAGTGCTCGATCGCCCGGCCGAACAGGGCGGCCCTGACGCCGGCGCCGGTGGCCGGGCCGGCCCCGGCGTCCAGGCGGGCGAACACCTGCTCGTAGGAGGAGAAGATGCTGAAGTGGTCCATGCTGACCGTGGCCAGGAAGGACCGGCGGCGGCGCCGGTACAGATAGCAGACCCGGTCCAGCAGCGCGATCCGCTCCGCGCCGAGCAGCGCCGCGCAAGAAACCGGGACATCCTCGTGGATCCCGGGCGGGAAGCAGACGCCCAGGCCGAGGAGGAACTCCCGCCGGAAGACCTTGCTCCACACGGTCATCGTGCGGTCGACCAGGGCCGGCCGCTCGGCCAGCGTGAGCGTCGCCGCCGCGGCCGCGCCCCGGGGTGCGGCCAGCAGCGCGGCGCCCGGGCTCGGCTGCGTCCGGCCCGAGGAGTCCAGGATCAGGTAGTCGATGAGCAGCACATCCGCCTGCCCGCGGTCCAGCCTCGCCGTGACCGCGGCCAGCGCGCCATCGGCCAGCAGGTCATCGGGATCCACGAACCATACATAGGCGCCGGTGGTCTCGGCCAGCCCGCGCGTCCGGGCGGGCCCAGGCCCGGCGTTCTCGGTCAGATGGATCACCCGCAGGCGCGCGTCCTGGCTGGCCCGGCGGTCGAGGATGCGGCCACAGCCGTCGCCTGAGGCGTCATCGACCGCGATGACCTCCAGGTCGGCCCGGCCGGCAGGGTCAGGGCCGAGCACCGAGTCCAGGCAGGCCGGCAGGAACTCCGCCACGTTGCCCACAGGGAGCACGACGCTGATCAGCGGCGCGGCGGGACCGGTCATCGCTCATCCGTGGTCATGGCTCACCGATGATAAACGGCCGGCGCCCCGGGCCGGATGCGGCACAAGGGCCAATGCCCTTGGCGGGGACGCGGCACCAGGGCCGTCACCCGGGCCGCGTATTCTTCGGCACGTGCACATTGACGCCATCTTCCGGGCCATCGGCTCGTTCTGTGTCCGCTTCCGCTGGCTCGTGCTGGCGGTGTGGATCGCCGGGGCCATTGCCGCCGCCACGCTGCTGCCAGCCCTGTCCAGCGTGACCCAGAACAACAACACCAAGTTCCTGCCGGCCAGCGCGCCGAGCGAGCACGCGGCCACGCTCGCGGCGCCGTTCGGCACCGCCAACCTGATGCCGATCCCGGTCATCGCCGCGCGCACCGGCGCGCCGCTGACGCCAGCCGACGTCACGGCGCTGACCGGCCTGCGGGCCGACCTCGGCAAGGTCGCCACCGTCAGCAAGGTCCTTGACCTGGGCCGCTCCTCCGACGGCCACGCCTGGCAGTTGGTCGTGCTCGCGCAGCAGGCCGGCGGCGGCCCGAACCAGACCACCGACCTGGTCGGCTCGCTGCGGACCGCCATCTCCCGCGCGGGCCTGCCCGCCGGGCTGCAGGCCCACCTGGCGGGCGCTATAGCGGTCCAGGTAGACCAGCAGAAGGCGTCGGGCAACACCGGCAACCAGGTCGAGCAGTACTCGGCCCTGTTCATCATCGTGTTGCTGGTGCTGATTTTCCGGTCCCTGACGCTGGCCCTGGTCACCATCGCCCCCGCGGTCTTCTCGGTCATCATCTCCGGGCCGCTGGTCGCCGAGGCGGCGCAGCACGGCCTCCAGGTCTCCCCGCTCGCGCAGTACCTGATGATCGTCCTGGTGCTGGGGGCGGGCACGGACTACGGGCTGTTCCTCGTCTTCCGGGTGCGCGAGGAACTGCGGGCGACGCAGCACGGCCAGGAGTCCTATGCGACCTCCGGGTTCGGGGGGATGCTCCGCGCGCTCGGCCGCGACTTCATCCACCCCCGGCCGCCGGCCCGGGAGGCGATCGTCCGCTCGGTGACCCGGGTCGGCGAGACCATCACGTTCTCGGCGGGCACGGTGATCGCCGCGGTGCTCACCCTGCTGGTGGCCAGCTTCCCCTTCTACTCCAACCTGGCCATCCCGTTCGCCATCGCGCTCGTCGTGATCCTGCTCGCCGGGCTGACCCTGCTGCCTGCCCTGCTGTCGCTGCGGCTGTCGCTGCTCGCGCAGAAGCGGACGGTCTTCCAGCGCGTCTTCGGCAAGCCCAAGCTGCTGCCCTGGAGCATCCAGGGCGCCGGGAAGCCGGGCACGTGGGGCCGGATCGCCACCCGGATCGTCCGCCACCCGGTGCCGACCCTCGTGAGCGGCCTGGTCGTTTTCGGCGGGCTCGCGTTCGCGGTGCTCGGTTACACCGCGTCTGGTTTCGGCGGCAACACCACCCCGCCCGCGCACAGCGACTCGGCGGCGGGCCAGGCGCTGCTTTCCCGCCACTTCCCGCAGTCGTCGGCCAACCCGACCAGCCTGATCTTCCGTTTCGCCGATCCGGTGTGGCAGCATCCGGCGGCGCTCGCCGCTGGCACCCAGAAGCTGATGGCCAGCGGGCTGTTCACCACCGTGGCCGGCCCGCTGAACCCGGCGGGCGCGTCAATCCCGCCGGCCGCCTTCGCCGCGCTGCACGCCAAGCTCGGCCCGGCCAGCGCGCTGCCCCCGGTGCCCCCGCCCGGCACCACCGTGCCGCTGCCGGTCTACGAGGCCTACCGGGCCACCGGCAACTACGTCAGCGCCGACGGGCGCACGGTGCAGTACTCGGCCGGGCTGAAGGCCGGTGACCCGGGCGGGACCCCGGCCATACACGCCGTCCCGTCCATCCGCGACACCACCACGCAGGTCGCCACGTCGGTCGGCGCGGCCGACTCCGGGGTCGGGGGTGAGGCGCCCGCGCTGTACGACATCAGCAGCATCTCCAACAGCGACCTGGTGCGGGTGATCCCGATCGCGATCCTGGCCATCGGCATCCTGCTCGCCCTCGTGCTGCGCAGCCTGGTGGCGCCCCTCTACCTGATCGCGTCGGTCGGGCTGTCCTACCTGGCGGCGCTGGGCCTGTCGGTGCTGCTGTTCGTCGAGATCGGCCACAGCGGCGGGCTGGTGTTCTTCCTGCCGTTCCTGATGTTCATCTTCCTGCTCGCGCTCGGCGAGGATTACAACATCCTGGTCATGACCAGGATCCGGGAGGAGGCTCAGCGACTGCCGCTACGGAGAGCGGTCTCCCGCGCGCTGAGCGTCACCGGGACGACGGTGACCTCGGCCGGGTTGATCCTGGCCGGCACGTTCGTGGTCTTCGGCGTGGTGGCCGGGCGCGGCTCGGGCGGCGAGCAGTTCCGCGACATCGCGTTCGCGCTGGCGCTCGGCATCATCATGGACACCTTCCTGGTACGGACGCTGCTGGTGCCCTCCACCGTCGTGCTGCTCGGCCGGTGGAATTGGTGGCCGTCCCGGATGAGCCGGAAGGACGCCCAGATCGCCGGGCCCGGCGACCAGGGCGGCGGCGGTCCGGGCGGCCCGGGCGCGCCACCCCCCACGCCGTCCGGGGCAGACGGGCAGCGCCGCCAGGTCCCGGCGGCCGACACGGGCTGAGTGGCCCGTCAGTGCGGCCGGCGACGCAGCGAATATCCGGGTTCGGGTCATCCGGCGGGCGGCCGGCCAGAATACTGGCGTTGATCTGGGGACATGCCGTGCGGGGTGCTCGCCAAGAGCGGTACTGACCCGTCACACTCGCCCTGAGGGGAAGTCCGAGCTATACCCTCGCGCGGCATCAGGCACGTCGGCACCGCCGGCGGCGCAGAAGGGACGCCGATGCAGGAACTGCGCCTGGTCGCGGTGAGTGAGGATGGCAGCTATGCCGTCCTGACGGCACCGGGGCGCAGCGGCCGTTTCTCGCTGCCGATCGATGAACGGCTGCGGATCGTGGCGCGAGGGCAGTTCTCCCGGCTCGCCCAGTACGAGATCGAAGTGGAGAGTCCCTTGCGACCCAAGGAGATCCAGGACCGGATCCGTGCCGGAGAGACGGCGGAAGACATCGCTGACGCGGCCGGAGTGCCGATCGAGCGGGTACGGCGGTTCGAGGGACCGGTGCTGGCTGAACGCACCTACCGGGCCCAGGAGGCCCAGGGGGCCAGCATCCGCCATCCGGGCGACTCCGGGCCCGGCCGCCGGCTGGGCGAGGTGCTGGCCGAGCGGCTCAGCGACCTCGGCGCCGACATGGAAGATGCGCAATGGGACTCGCGCAAGCGGGCCGATGGCAGCTGGCAGGTGTCGCTGGTGTTCACCGCCGACGGCCATCCCCGGCTGGCCGAATGGGTGTTCGACCCCCGGAGCAGGCACGTCAGCCCGGCCGACGACACCGCCGCCGGCCTCTGCCTGCCCGACGTCGGCCTTCCCCCCATGGCGCCACGCCAGCCCTCGGCCACGGTCACGCCGATCGGCAGCAGGCTCAGCCCGGCGCCCGCCGAGCCGGAAATCCGCCCGCAGGCCGACCCGGTACGCGTCCCCGCGCCGCCGCGCCCGGCCGCCGCGGAGCAGGACGGTGGGCTGGCCAACGGCGTTCAGCCGGCCCCGGCGCAGGAGCGCCCGGCCAGGAAGAAGGCCGCGGGGGGGCGGTCCCGGCGGTCGTCGGTGCCGTCCTGGGACGAAATCATGTTCGGGACATCCCGGCAGCCTGACTAGCTTGTGTCTCCTGGATCACTTAGGTGAGGTTTACCGGGTCTATGTGCTGCGCGACGTCGTACGATCGCCACCGGGAGCGAATTTCGCGGAGGGGACGTGAGCAGGTTCAGGTGGGTCGCCCTGCTCAGCGGCATGGCCCTGATCAGCAGCTGCGGCCTGATCGGCGGCCCGAAGACCGTCCCGGCGGATGTCCCCAACAGGATCACCGTGACCAGCCCGGGCGTCACCCCCCAGGGGGTGATGGGCTCGGCCTACACGTGCCACGGGGCGGGCAAGTACCCCGGCATCCACTGGTCCGGCGCACCGGCGGGCACGAAGTCGCTGGCGGTGGTCATGGATGACTCGGCTGCCCCGATTACCCCCTACATCTACTGGATTGTTTTTAACATCGGCCCGCAAACGACGAGTATTCAGACGGGGCAAATTCCCGCGGGCGCCCGGCAGGCCCGCAATAGCAAAGGCACTCTGGGTTATGACCCGCCATGCCCAGTGGGCCAAAGCCACCTTTACCGTTTTACCGTTTACGCGCTCGGGTCGAGGCTCAGGCTCCGGACCGGCACCAGCGTAAAGTCGGCGTGGTCGGCGATAGCGCAAGCGGCTATCGCCCGTGGCAGGCTCACCGCCAAGGCCACTCCGTAATCCGTTCGTTACAGCGCGTTATGCTTGAGGAGTAAAAATTTCCTAAACGCAGGACACGGGCCATACAGGTCCGACAGAATCACGTAGAAGAGTTCAGCCTTGGATGATCCCAAGGCGCTAGCTACACGGGGAAGGCCCGCGTCGATGGCAGCGTGTGCCTAGCTAGCGCTACCCAGATGGCCATGGCTCGTTGGGTGGTGTAATGGTCCTGCTCCTCGTGGTCGGCCTCGCAGCCGTTATCATCGTGATTCTCATTGCCGTCTTTCTGAGTGTGCGGCTCGGGCGCAGTGAGGACCATGATGAGCCGATGGGCAGGTCCAGCGACCGTGGCCATGACCGGCTCGACGCCGGCGACCCCGGCCGGCGGGACGAGCGCGCCCCGCGCCGGTCCCCGGCCGGCGCTTCCTCGCGCGGCGGACCCCGGCCGCAGGCCCAGGACCGGCGCTATCGCGACGGCGACGGCCGCCGCCCGGAGCCCGGCCAGGCCACCCGGCCGGGTGACTACGACTCGCCGCAGCGGGCCGGGCGCTACGACTCCGGCCCGCTGGAACAGCCGGCCGATGCCCGGCGGCCGGTGACCGCCAGTAGCCGGCGGCCCGGATCCGGCCGTGACCACGGTGCACGCCGCGCCGGAAACGGCCATGGCCGGCCGGAGAGCACGGCCGCGCTGTATGACACCGGGCCCGCCCGGCGCCCGGCGGCCGACGATTTCCCCTCGGAGCCGCTGCGCGCCACGGATTTCCCGTCGGGCGAATTCCCCTCCCAGCCGCAGCCCGCCGACTTCCCGTCCGGTGAATTTCCCCCGGCTTCGCGGTCCGCCGCGGACGCTCCTACCGCCAGGTATCGCACGGCGGCCCCGCACACCGACGAATTCGCCTCCGGGCCGCTGCCCGAGGCGGACTTCGCCTCCAGCGAGTTCCCCGCGGCCGACTTCCCGTCCGCGGAAATGCCCGCCGCCCGCACCCGCCCGGCGCCGCCGAAGACGGACCCCGGCCGGGACCGCTCCGACTCACGCCGCAGGCCGGGCAAGGGACAGAACGCCCCGAAGGGGCGCTCGCGCAAGCGGGACGACGACGATGACTGGCCCAGCATGGAGTGGGACAAGCTCACCGACGAGCAGTACTGGGCGCAGCTGTCTTCTGACAAGCCGTTGGCCGCCACCGCCCGCAGCGCACGGCCGGCCAGCGAGCCCAGGCCACCGGCCGGTGAGCCCACCAGGTCAGCAGCGTCCAAGAATGGGCACGCCCGGTCCGCGGCCCAGCCGACGGCTCCGCACGCCCGGCCACGCGACCTGCCCGGCCGGAAGCCGGCCAGCCCCGAGCGCGAGGCGGCGCCGGCCCGGGAAGCGGTATCCCGGCGCGAGGACACGGCATCCCGGCGGACGCTAGCCCGGGAAGCGGCACCCCGGCGCGAGGAGACCGCATCCCGCCAGGCGCCGGCCCGGGAACCGGCCCCCCGGCGCGAGGACACGGCGCCGCGGCGCGCGGTGGAGCGGGAGACGGTGTCCCGGCGCGAAACGGAACGGGAAGCGGCACCCCGGCGCGCGGCGGCCCAGCGCGAAGCGGTAACCGAGCGGCTTCCGGTCCGGCCCCGGCCGCAGCCGGCGGCCACGGCCGCGCCCAGGAACGGCACACCGGCCCCCCTCCGGCCGGATGCCACCCCCACGCCCCCGGCGGGTCAGCCCAGTCTCGCGATGCTGACCAGCCTGGCCAGCGGGCCGGCCGGGGCGCTCGACGATGACCCGCTGACCAGCCCGTCGTTCTCCCGGCCGACGGGCGACAGCCGGTCCTACCGCCGGAGCAACGGGCAGGCCGACGCCGGCGGAGCCGCGGCCCGCGCCGACGAGCCGCCGGCCGCCGCCGGCTACGGCAGCGGCGGTCACGCCATGGCCGGTTACGGCGGCAACGGCCATTCCAGCAACGGTTACCCCAGCGACGGTTATCCCAGCAACGGCCACACCAATGGTGACGCTCCCGCCAACGGCGGGCCGCCGGGCCGGGCGCAGGTCAACGGGGGGTACCAGGTTCCCGGCTACGCCGAACCGGGCTACGCCTACGCGCCGGGCACCCCCGCCGCATCGCCGGCCGCCGCCACCCAGGCGGTCGCCGCTGCTCAGCCGATGGCAGCGGCCCGGCCAGCCGGGGCCACCCAGCCGGCCGGATGGCACAGCGCGCCGACCCAGCCGACCCATACGCCTGCGCAGGGGAATCCGTACGGCAGCTACGTGGAGCCGGCCCCCGCTGCGGGCTATCCCTCCATCCCGCCGGCGGGATACCAGGACCAGCAAGCCGGCGCCGGGTACCCCGTCTATCCCGGCGACCACCGCGGTTACGCCGAGCCGGCCTACGATCCGGCCCGGACCGTCCGGTACCCCCAGCCGTCCGGCAACGGCGCCGCCGGTCGGCCAGGGCCGTCCGGCCCTCCCGCGCACCCAGCTGGCACCGGCGGGTTCGCCCAGCCCAGCGGCTACCCGGAGGCCGATTACGCCGATGACGGCGGCTACGGAAACGGCTACCCCGGCCAGGCTCCCTACGCTGACTCCCACGGCAACGCCACCGCCGGGTACGTCCCCAGCTACCCCGCGGACGGCTATCCCGCCGATCAGTATGGGCAGGACGGTTACGGCGGTTACCCCGACGGCCAGGGTTGACAGATCCGCATGGCGCGGGCGGAGAATGTCCGGACCGCGACATAGAGCAGGGGAGACGGTGGATCGCCCTCGGGATCACGCACGTACCTATCATTTGCACCGGCTGGCGGCTGCCCTCGACACCGAGGGACTGCAGTCCACGGTGAAGACCACCTACCCCGCGGCGCTCCACGTGTTCACACCCGGCGCGGCCATGCTGGCTGAGAGCATCGACTGCACTCCGGGAACCGACGACAGCGGCCGGCTCCACTGGTACTACCGGTGGTCCTGGGGAGAGGTGCTGCACGACACGGAGGACCCCTCGGCCGCCGCCGCGAAGATCGCGGAGGTGCTCTCTTCCCGCTAGCGGCCCACCAGCGGAGCCGCATGCGCGTCGCCCCGGATCGGGGCGGGCGAAAGGTCGTCCAGCGCGCGGGCGGCATACGCGAGGACATGCGGCATCAGGGGGAACCGCTCGAGATCGTCCTTGCTGAACCAGTGATAAGCCCGGGCCGCCCGGTAGTCGAGCGAGACCTCGCCGCCGACGACGTGGCAGAAATAGACGAAGTCCAGGTACTCCTTTGACGGGCTGATCCGGATCTCCTGGATCGCTATGGGCATGGGCAACGGAGTGGCCGCCTCGTCCCTCACCTCAAGGCCCGCCCCGCTGGCCACCCGGACCGCGAGCCCGGTTTCCTCGCGGACCTCCCGGATCAGCGCCTCATGCGGGTACTCCCCCGACGCCAGCTCGATCCGGCCACCGGTAGGGACCCAGCGCGACAGGCCGCCGTGCCACAGCAACAGGACCCGGCCGCCGCGTACCACGTAGCCGCCCACGACGTAGGTGGCATCTCGCAGGTACTTCATCTCACAGCTCCCCGGAACGCGGCGTCAGCCCACCTCACGTGCGCACCATGAACTCAAGGCCGCACTTCGCGACAACGATATCGACTGTCTCGTCGACCGACATCTTGTCGGTGCGGATCACCACCGCATCCCAGGCGACCCGCATCGGCGACGTCTCGCGCTCACGGTCCATCTGGTCCCGGTCGGCCAGCTGCAGTTCCACCTCGGCCTGGGTCCGCAGCTCCTCGGCGTTCTGCGCCCACAGCTTCCTCGCCGCGCGTTCCTGCAGGCTCACGTCAAGATAGAGCTTCAGCTCGGCCTCGGGCGCCACCACGGTGCCGATGTCACGCCCCGCCAGGATGGTCGGCCCCTCGGAGATGACCCGCCGCTGTATCTGCCTGACCACCTCCCGCACCGGCTCGAAGCGGGCGACGCGGGGGACGGTGCGGGTGATGTCGTCGGCGTGCAGCCGCAGCTCGGACAGCGGCCGGCCGGCCACCCTGACGACACCGCCGGTGTCGGTCCTGGCCACCCCCACGTCCTTCAGCACGCCGATCGAGACCTTGACCACCGCTTCCCGGTCATCGGGATCGACCGCGCTGTCCAGCACGCCCCTGGCGACGAGCCGGTAGATGAGCCCGGTGTCCACCATTGCGTAGTTCAGCCGGGTCGCCAGCGCCTGGCCTATCGTGCTCTTTCCGCTTCCGGCGGGCCCATCAATGGCGATCGTTTCGGGTCGCACTCGTTCTCCTTGTCATGACCCGGGGGCAGCGGCCCTGGCTCTGCAACCCCGATCGCTCGGCCAGGCTGGTGGCGTTAGTTTAGACGCACGGCTCCCGCCGGTCCGGGCAGGATCGGGGTCAGTCCAGCCCGAACAGCCGCCGCGGGTTGGTGATCGCCACCGCCTGGATCTGTGCCTCGGTGAGCGCTTCGGTCAGGGTGGCTACCGGGTCGGCGAGCGCCATGTCGAATTGCAGGTCGGTGCCCAGCACGACGTGCTCGAGGCCGACCCGCTCGACGAGATAGCGCAGGGCCGCCGCGTCGTGGGTGATGGTGTCGAAGTAGAGCTGGCCGAAGAACTCCCAGGCGTTCGCCGGGGCGTCGGCCAGTTCGGGACGCACGCTGCGGGCGTGCACCAGCCGGCCCGTCTGGTAGGGCAGGAAGCCGCCGCCGTGCATGAGCAGGAGCCGGACACCTGGGTGGCGCGCCAGCACCCCCGCGCAGATGAGCCGTTCCACCGTGATGGTGGTCTCCAGCGGGTTGCCGATCGCGTTCTGCAGGTACCACTGGCTGAGGGCCGGATGGCTGCAGTTGAAGGCCGGATGGACCAGAACAGGTTTGGCGATCGCGCCGGCCTGCGCCCAGAAGGCCTCGAAGTCCGCCTCGTCCAGGCGGCGGCCGGCGATCGATGTCCCTATCGCCGCGCCGACCGCACCGGCCGCGACCGCCTCCGCATACATGCCGGCCGCCCGCCCGGGTGCCTGCATCGGGAGGTTGGCCAGCCAGTGCAGGCGATCCGGGGCGTGGGCGCAGAACTCGGCCATTCCCTCGTTGCTGGCCTCGCACAGGCTGATTGCCGCGTCCGTGGCCAGGTCGTAGCCGAACAGCACGGGGGCGGGCGAGATCACCGCGCCCCACAGCTCCCGGCTGGCCAGGTCGGCCATCTTCTCCGGCGGGCGGTGGAAGGCCGGCACGAGCGGGAACGGCACGTGATGAGGGCTGCGGAACAGGCCATCGCTGGCCGAGATGCCCAGCCTGCTGTCCTGCTCGCCCAGGCGCAGCACGGCATCCGGGATGACGTGGTTATGGACGTCGATATACACCCAGCCTCCAGGCGGACGGGAGCGTGGCAACAGGCCCTGAGCCTCTTGCCGTGCCGGTAGCCGTGCTAATTCACGTTTAATCTTGCTACTGGAACCGCCAGGTTTCCCGGAGACCAGTCAAACCTGCCCGGCCCGCGCCGCCGCGTCCCGCCGGGCCGGGCGAGCGAGAGGAGCCCCTTCATGACAACCGCGCTGGCCACGGTGGGCGTCGTCGGGCTCGGCAACATGGGGCTCCCGATGGCGGGTCATCTGCTCGCGGCGGGCTTCGGCGTCCGGGGTTACGACGTGCGTCCGGAAGCGGTCGACGCGCTGGCCCGGGCCGGGGGGACGCCCACCGCGAGCCCGGCCGAGGCGGTGGCCGGCGCGCCGATGGCCATCACCTCGCTGCCCTCGGTGGGTGCGCTGCGGGAGGTGGTGGGCGGGGAGCACGGGCTGGCCAGCGCCGCCCCGGACGGCCTGATCCTGATCGAGACAAGCACCCTGCCGGTGGCGGCCAAGGCCGAGGCGTCCAAGGCGCTGGGGCGCGTGGGGGCGGTGGTCCTGGACTGCCCGCTCAGCGGCACGGCCAGCCAGATGCGGGCCCGCGACATCGCCGTCTACGCCAGCGGGGACCCGGCCGCCCTCGAGCGCAGCCGTGATGTGCTCGCCGCCTTCTCGCGGGTGCAGCACGAGGTCGGGGCGTTCGGCAACGGCATGCGCATGAAGCTGGTCGCCAACCACCTGGTGGCCGTGCACCACACCGCGGCGGCGGAGGCCCTCCTGCTCGCCCGGCGGGCCGGGCTCGACCCGGCACTGGCGCTGCGGGCACTGTCCGACGGGGCCGGCAACTCCCGGATGCTGGAGATCCGGGGCCCGATGATGGTCGAGGGCGACTTCTCCCACGCCAACATCGCCCTGGAGGTCTTCCAGAAGGACATCGACCTCATCAATGACCTGGCCCGCGCGGCGTCCTGCCCGCTGCCCCTGTTCTCGGCGGCGGCGCAGCTTCATCTGGCCGCGATGGCGCAGGGCCGGCTCGGCGAAGATCCCGCGTGCGTCTTCGCGGTGCTGGAAGGGATGGCCGCCCAGCCCCCTGGCGGCCCGGGCGGGCGTGCCTAGGCCGTCACCGCGGTGGCCCGCCCGTCGCGGAGCGACTCCGCGATGGCGCTGGTCAGCGCCACGCTGCGCAGCCCGTCGAGCCCGGACGGGCTGGGCTCACGACCGGCGGCGACGGCGTCCTCGAAGGCCATGACCGCGCCGCGGTAGGCGTGATAGCTGGCGGTCTCGATGGTGGTCTCGCCCTGCTCGGTCACGATGTCCAGGGTCCCCTCCATGTTCATCCGGGTGCAGGACCGGCCCACCACCCGGCCCTTCGTGCCGTAGACCGTGATGTCCGCCTGGGGGAAGGCGGCCGACTGGTTGACGTTGACGTAGGCGAGCGCGCCCGTGCCGTAGCGCAGCAGGACCAGCGCGAGCGTCTCCGGGTCGAAGCCGCCCTCGTGCCCGGCCAGGGCCGTCACCTCGGCCGGCTCGGCCCCGAGCAGCCAGCCGATCAGGTCGAAGGCGTGCACGCCGAGGTTGTTGATGGCGCCGAGGCCCGCCAGCGCCGGGTCGGTCCGCCAGCCCTTCAGCAGCGTCCGCCCCGGGCTCATCTCCACCTGCACCACCCGGATCTCCCCCAGCGAGCCGTCCTGGATCACCTCGCGGAACCGGCCGAAGTGGTCGTGGAACCGGGTCTGGAAGGTGATCCCCAGCTGGACCGCGGCCTCCTCGCAGGCCGCGACCGCCCGCCTGGCGTCCGCGACGGACAGCGCCAGCGGCTTGTCACACATCACGTGCTTGCCGGCCGCCGCGGCCGCCACGACCTCGCCGGCGTGCAGCGCGTTCGGCGTGGCGATGTAGACCGCGTCCACCTCGGGATCCGCCAGCAGCTCATCGAGGCTGGTGAGTGCCCGTGCCGCGCCGTGCCGCCCGGCAAAGGCCTCCGCCCGCCCCTGATCCCGGCTGACCACCCCCCGCAGCTCACCCCGCGGGCTCACGGTGATCGCGGGGGCGATCTCCGTGTCGGCGATCCTGCCGAGGCCAATGATTCCCCATCGCACCATGTCGCCACCTAGAGTCGCTGGCCGCCCGGTCCCGGGACGGGACGAGCGGACGCCGGATGTTGCAAGCCAGATAAGACAGAAACCCCTGGTCCTGGCGACGCCGACGGGCTGTCGCCGGCCGTCGGGAGCAGCGCCACGTCGCCGGTGGAGCCGTCGATGGCGGCAAGGAACACACCGGCGGGGACGTCCGGGGTGCCGGTCACCCGCTCCGGGCGGCAGCCGAGCACCATCGGCACGCCGAGGCTGCGGGCGACCTCGGCCAGATGCGAACCCGCCGCCCCGGTCCGGGCGATCACGCCGCGGGCGGAGAACAGCAGCGGTGCCAGCGCCGGCACCGGCTGATCCACCAGCAGGATCGCGTCGCCGCAGTCGCCCGGCGGGCGCTCATGCGGTCGGCAGGCCACCAGCCGGCCGGCGGCCGTCCCCGGTGCCCCCGGCCGTCCCGGCACGTGCTCGCCATGGCCCAGCACGGCGGCCGTGAGCAGCGGCATCGACGCGCGCGCGGTGGGCAGCCCGCCCGCCAGGGCTTCCCGGCCCGCCGCGGCGCGCGGTTCCGCGGTGGCCTCGTGCGCCGCCCGGCCGGAGCGCTGGGACTGCAGCAGCCAGATCCCGTTGTCATCGGCGGCCCACTCGATCACGTCATCGCCCAGCAGCCGCCAGGCCCGGCCGGCCAGGGCCGCCACCGCGGCGACCATCGCCTGACCGATCAGCTCGGCGAGCCCGTCATCAGCGGGCCGGGCCGGCCGCCCCGTGCCGCGCCGCGGGGATACCCGCTCGCCCGGCGGCGGGAAGCTCCATCCCTCACCCTGCGGGAACGGCCACTTTTCACGCTGCGGGGAGAGCCGGCCGGCCCTCTGTGAACTAGCCGGAAGCCGGACGCGGGCGGACGCACCTTCGGCCCAGCCGGACAGGAGAGGGCCGGGATGGCCCAGCACACCTTCGATCGTGACCTCGCCCACCCCCACCTCGCCTGTGCCTGTCACCCGGGCCACGCCGCCCGCCACCGGGCGGATCTCGGGCTGGAGGAGGACGCCGAGTTCCAGCGCCTCCGGTGGCAGGCTGCAGGCTTCGAGCCGTTTCAGCGGGTCCACCGCGAAGGCCGATGCCCAGCAGCTGCGTACCGCCGCCACGACATCGTCGGGGCCCACCTCGGCGACCGTGGAGAACGCGCCGGACCAGCGGGGATCGGCCTCCAGCGGGCTGGAGGACCGGACGATGACGCGCCCGCCGAGCTCGGCCACGGCGTCGCGCAGCTCCGCGGCCAGGTTGTCGTCCAGCCGGTGCCCGAGCACGGCCCGCCGCGCTGCGGCGGGCCGCCCCTGCCGCACGGCAGCCGCGCCCGCGTTCAGCGCGGGCCTGCCCTCGGCCACCGGGACCACCCACCCCGGCAGCACGGCCAGCCCCGCGGCGGCGGCAGCGGCCAGGCGGGCTGCCTTGTGCCCGACGGGCCGCGCCGCCTCCTCGAGCTGCGCCGCCCCGTTGAGCCGCACGGCCGGGTCGAGCCATGCGGCGCGGGTGAGCCGCGCAGGCTCGTTAAGCAGCTCGTGATCGTCACGCCTGGCCGCCCCGGCGGTACGGGTGGTCCCGTCGCCCAGCCGGAGTAGCCGCGGCACCGGCGCGCTCACCCGGCGTTGATGATCTGGTCGGAGGCGTACGAGGACAGCAGCTCGTGCCCGTCCTCGGTGACCAGCAGCATCTCCTCCAGGCGCACACCGAACTCGTGCACCTTCCCGTGCTGGGTTTCCAGCGCGAACACCATGCCCGGCTTGATCTCTTCCGGGTAGTCGAGCGACCAGATCCGTGAGATGACCGGCCGGTCGTACTGCGCCAGGCCCAGGCCGTGGCCCCACAGGTTCGCCGCCGCCTGGTCCTCCTCCTCGTACCCCCAGGCCTCCTTGGCCGAGGGCCACTTCGAGGCGATGTCGCCGGTGGTCACGCCCGGCCGCACCACCTCGATCGCGTCCCACAGCCACTTGTGGGCGGTGTCGTAGTACTGCCTCATCTCATCGGTCGGCGTGCCGCCGACGCAGTAGGTGCGGTAGACGCAGGACTTGAACCCGTTCCAGGTGAGGGCGGCCAGGTCGACGATCACCAGCTCGCCGGGCCGGATGATGCGGTCGGAGAAGTTGCGCCAGTTCGGCCACGCGTTCGGGCCGGAGGACACGATGATGTCCTCCACGTCCTCCATCCCGGCGATGTTGTACAGGTACTCGAAGCCGAACGCGGCCACCTCGTTCTCGGTCAGTCCCGGCCGCAGGAACTGCGTGAACTCGTAGTGCAGCGAGTCGCAGATCGCGCCGACGATGCGGGACGCCTTCTGCTCGTCGGGGCTCTTGATCGACCGGGCCTCCATCATGGGGGTCATGCCGTCGACCCAGGTCACCCCGGCCCGCTGGAACGCCGCGATCATGTTGATGTCGATGAAGTCGACCCCGAGCGGCTTGTCCAGCACCCCCGCGTCCTCCAGGTCGGCGACCAGCGCGGTGGTGAACTTGGCCACCTGGTTCTGCGCCGCCGGGCCCGCAGCGCCCTTGATCCAGGTGTAGGAGTGACGGATGTTCTGCGGCGGGATCCACGGGTTGTGCGTCTTGAGGTGGATGCCGATGTCGCCCTGCTCGTAGACGATGGGCTCCTGGCCCTCGCACAGGACGACGTAACGCAGGCCGGGCTTGAGCCGGTTCCAGCCCGGCGTATAGGTCGACGACACGTACCGCATGTTCTCGTCGTAGAACAGCAGCAGCGCCCCCAGGCCGTGCCGCGCCATCGCCTCCCGCGCCCGCTGCAGCCGCCAGGCCCGGACCGCTGCCCAGTTGATGCCTTCCTTCCAGTCCGTGCTCAGGCCACCGAAAGCTTCCTTCATGCGCTGCCGTCCTTTCTCATGGGCGGGGCCGGGATGACTAGGGCCGCACCGGGTAGTCGGGCTCGCCGCCGGTCAGGACCTTGACGATCTGGGTCGCCGCCTTCCGCTGTGATTCGGCGATGGACTCCTCGGAGTAGTAGGCCATGTGCGGCGTCACCAGCAGCCCCCGCAGGTCGCCGGGGAGCCAGCCCGCGGCGGGCGGCTCGGTGTCCAGCACGTCGAGCGCGGCCGCCCGGATCCGCCCTGCCTGCAGCGCCTCGATGACCGCGCCGGTGTCGACCAGGCCGCCGCGCGCGGTGTTGATCAGCACGGCGCCGGGCTTCATCGTGGCCAGCTCCGCGGCGCCGATCAGGCCCCTGGTGCGCGCCGTCAGCGGTACGTGCAGCGAAACCACATCGCACCTGCTCAGCAGGTCGGGCAGCGCCAGCAGCGGCGGCAGGCCCGGTCCCGGCTGGAGGAAAGGATCGTGCGCCACCACGCCGCAGCCGAGCGCGGTGAGGTAACCCGCCAGGCACCGGGCGATCCGGCCGAACCCGACCAGGCCGGCCCGCTGGGTCGACAGCCGCCGGATCGGCCGCAGCCCGTCCAGCCCCCAGCCGCCCCCGGCGACCAGCCGGCTCGCCTCGGGCAGCCGGCGGGTCAGGGCCAGCATCAGGCACAGGGCGTGCACCGCGACTTCCTCGACGCTGTAGTCGGGGACGTTGGTGACGACCACTCCGCGGCGGGCGGCGGCGGCCACGTCCACGTTGTCGGTCCCGATCCCGTACCGCGCGACGATCTTGCAGGCGGGCAGCTGGCCCAGCAGCTGGTCGGTGATGGGCAGGTAGGTGTTGAGCAGCGCGTCGGCGTCGCTGCCGAGGCGGGCGACGCCGCCAATGGTCCCGTCGGCGACCTCGATCCGGGCCCCGATCGCGGCCAGCAGCTCGGTCTCGGTGTCGATGCCCGGGAACACCTGGTCGGTCACGACCACCTTGAAGTTCTGGCTCACTGTGACTCGCTTCGCTCGGCCGGTGCCGTCAGCCGCCGGGGATGACCGGGAGCAGGAGGTACGACTCCCGGCCGGGACCATGCCAGAGGGTCTGCGTGCTGGCGGTGAGGTCCGGCGGGCGGTCCACGGGGTCGTCGTGCAGGAACGGGCCGCACCCGGTCATCTCGTTCTTGAACGTGCCCAGCCGGGGCGCGCCGGGACGGCGGACCTCGTAGTCGCGGCCCCGGATGGTCAGCGCCACCTGGTAGCCGGGCGGGACCACCACGCTGGTGGGCCAGATCTCCACATCGGCCTGGTAGATCTCGCCCGGGATGAGCGACTGAATCTCATCGTGGCTGTGGTACGGCCGGTAAGGGGTGCTCAGCCGCGGGTCGAGCTTGCGGTGCGACAGGCGGAGCCAGCCCTGCGCGACCGGCGTGTGCGGGTCGATGGCCCCCGGGAAGGTGATCTCCCGGCCGCCCGGGCGCAGCAGCCGCAGCACGCAGAACAGGTCGGCCTCAGCGGCGGTGGAGGAGACGAACAGGCGGGCCGCCACCGGGCCGGTGATCTCGGTCTCCCGCTCGGCCGGGGCCGCGGTGAACGTGACCCCGTCCCCATCCGCGCGGTAGGACAGGCGCTCCTGGCCGGCGCCCGCGGCCTCGCTCAGCTCACCCGAGCCCGGCCGCAGGTAGAGCCGCCGCCACACGGTGCGGGCCAGCGGCCACTCCTGCTCGGCCCGCTGGGTGAACCCGTCCAGCCGTCGGACCTGCAGCTGGACCGGCGGCTGGTCCCGCCAGCCGCTGTCGTCGCCGTGCAAGAAGCAGGCGAAGAACCGTTTCTGCAGATCCAGCCCGTAGTCGGTGTAGAAGTGGGTCCAGTGCTCCAGGCCGTGCACCTCGAGCCACTTGCGCGGCGCCGCGGCCTGGGTGAACCCCTCGAAGTTGCCGCGGGTGTGCAGGCCCTGCCCGCCCCAGTTGGCCGCGGTCAGGAACGGGACGGTGATCTGCCCCCAGTCCGCCGACCTGGCCCGGTGGAACTCGTCGTCCAGGGGGTGGGAGCGGATCTCCTCGGCGAACGGCACCCGCGCGGCCGCCAGCTCGGCGCCGGTGAGCGTCTCCGGTCCGGCGACGGTCTCCCCGGTGACCGGGTGACGCGGGCCCTTCTCCCCCACCCCGTGCTGGACCACGGTGACCTGCTTGTCATACCAGTTCGCCCAGAACGAGGAGAGGATCCCGCCGTGGTGGGTGCCGTCGCGGTAGAAGTCGGCGGCGCCCTCCCACACGCACATGGCGGCCAGGTGCGGCGGGTGCAGGGCGGCCACGTGCCACTGGTTCATCGCGTAGTAGGAGATCCCGTTCAGGCCCACCTTCCCGGTACTCCACGGCTGCGCCGCCGCCCACTCGATGCACTCGTACAGATCCTGGGTCTCCCGGCGGGAAAAGGGGTCGAGCAGGCCCGGCGACCGGCCCGCTCCCCGCGAGTCCACCCGGACGCACGCGTAGCCGTCCGGCACCCACTTCTCCGGGTCGACGACCTCCCAGTTCTGGTGGACGTTGCTCGATCCGCGGGCGACGTCCGGGTGCCCCTCCGTCATGAGCCGCCACTGGTCGGCGTACCCCTCCTGGAAGGCGAGCCCCTTCGCGTAGGGGCCGTAGCTCAGGATCACCGGGTAGCGCCCCGGGCCCTCCGGCCGGAACACGTCGGCCCGCAGCACCACGCCGTCACCGGCTGGTACCGGCACGTCGCGCTCGATCATCATGGCCCGGCCCCCGGGGGCGCGCAGGCGGGGGCGCCCCCGCCGCTTAACACCCGCGGGCGGTGCTTCCCGCCGCGATCCGGTCCTGGCGCCACCGGGACGCTCCCTCATGTCGTGGGCCGCACGATGCTGGGCTTCTGTGACGATAAGCGAAGCGCGCCTTCTCAGGCACGGACGATAGCAGTGCTAAACGCCGGGGGGAACCCCAGGCCGGGCAGCGGAAACAGGTGCAGTAGCCTTCAAGCACCAAGGCAGAGGTGAGCATGACTACCGATAGTGCGGCCACGGCCAGCCAGGCCGGCCCCGACGGTCCACCGCCGGGCGGCCCCGGCGGGACCGGGCTGGGTGAGCGCGCACAGTCCGGCGGCGACCTGGCGGGCGACATCGGGCGGCGCCTGGCCGCCCACCGGGGCCAGCGGGGAATGCGGGTGGCCGAGCTCGCCCGTGAGGTGGGGGTCACGCCCAGCCTCATCAGCCAGATCGAGCGGGGCATGTCCCGTCCCTCGGTGTCCACCCTGTTCGGGATCGCCCAGGCGCTGGACGTGCCGGTCGACGCCTTCTTCCGCGAGCCGCAGCCGCCCGCGGAGGCGGCGGCTCGGCC
>DATINY010000012.1:0-1716 GCA_035473755.1 Streptosporangiaceae bacterium | reverse complement strand
CAACGTGAAAACCTGCCCCAGCTCACCGGTGCCGTAGCCGTCCATCCCGAACCGGGCCGCCATCAGGTCCCCGGTCGCGCGTTCCGCGACCTCCCGGCCGAGCCCGGTGATCTCGGCCAGCGTGCCGCGGCCGTCGCGGGGGTTGGGCCGGCGGACCACCATGCCCTGCTCCTCCAGCCGGTCGATAGTGTTGGTGACGCTGGTGGGATGGACCATCAGCCGCTCGCCTATCACCCGCAGCGGCAGCGAGCCACGGCGGCTGAAGGTCAGCAGGATCAGCGCCTCGTAGCGGGCAAAGGTGAGCGCGTACGGCCGGAGCAGGCCATCGAGCTCGGCCAGCAGGAGCTGCTGGGCACGCATGATCGAGGTCACGGCGGCCATCGCTTCCGCCGGGCCGAACTTCTCTTCCCAGATCTGGGCGGCCCTCGCGATCGGGTCAAACGGCAGGTCCAGACGCTTCGCCACATGCCAACGCTACCGGCGCGGCCCGGTGGCCGCGCGGCCTGCGGCGGCGGCGAGCCGGGCCCGTCCCGCGGGTGCCGCTAGGCTCGGCACATGGACTGGAGCCTGCTGGGCTGTGGGGCCAGCGGCCATGTCACCTTCGCGCCCGACGAGCCCGGGCTCCGCGAGCGGCTGGGCGTCAGCACCCGCGAGGGCGCCGCCTGGCGCTGCCTGCGCTGCGGCACCTTTGTCATAGGTGAGCCGACCGCCAGCGGCCCGGTATCGGCTGCCCCCCGCGTGCGGCGGGACAAGGAGCTGCGCAGCGCCCTGATCCTGCGGGTGTTCGCGGTCGAGCGGTTCCTGCGGGCAATCATCTTCGCCGGGCTGGCCATCGCCGTCTGGCGGTTCGCCGCGTCCCAGATGTCGATCGAGCATGCGTACGACCACGCACTGCCGGAGCTGCGCGCGTTCCTGCGCCAGCTCGGCTTCAACGTCAACCACTCCAAGCTGCTCGGCCTCATCCAGCATGCCTTCACGCTGAACTCCCGCACCCTGACCTGGCTCGCGCTCGCCGCCGCGGCGTACGCGGTGATCGAGATCATCGAAGCGGTGGGGCTGTGGCTGCTGAAACGCTGGGGCGAGTACTTCGCGATGATCGCCACCTCGGTCGGGATCCCCTACGAGATCTACGACCTGACCGCGAAGGTGACCGTGCTGCGGCTGGCGGCCTTCGTCATCAACGTGGCCCTGGTCGTCTACCTCGTCGTCACCAAGCGCCTGTTCGGCGTGCGCGGCGGCAAGAAGGCCTACGAGGCCCGGCTGCGCAGCGCGTCCATCCTGCAGGCGGAGATCGACGCCCTGGGGGCCGCGCCAGCCCCATCGGCCGCACCAGGCCAGCCGGGGGGCGAAGCGGGCGGGCCCGGCGGCGCGGCGACGGCGGGCGGCCCAGGCGAGCCCGGGGAGACGGCGACGCGACACGCGGCCAGCGAGCCCGGGGAGACGGCGACGCGACACGCGGCCAGCGAGGACGGCGAGGCGACGACGCCGGCCGGGCCGGGCCAGCCAGAAACGGCGGCAGCGCCAGGCGGCCCGGGCCAGCCCGGTGAGGCCGGGGCGGCGGCCGGGCCAGGCGAAGCAAAAGCGGCGGCCGGGCCAGGCGAGGCAAGGGCGGCGGGCAGGACGGAGCAGCCCACGGCGGGGGGGTCTTAGCCCGCGGCCGGGCACCGGGTCAGCCCACGGACGCCGCCGCCACCAGCTGGTCCGCGGCCGAATAGG
>DATINY010000011.1:0-8704 GCA_035473755.1 Streptosporangiaceae bacterium | reverse complement strand
CGGCGGCCGGGTGGGCCGCGGTCGCGCAGTCCGGCGAGCCGGCCCTCACCACCCCCGACGGGGCGGACGTCGAGGTGCCGGTCACCGGCTCGCTCGTGCTGGCCCTGCGCGGCCCAGCGGTTTCCGCCAGCGACCGCAAAGTGCTCTGCGCCTTCGCCGCCTACGCCGGGGTCGCGCTGGAACAGCAGCGCCTGTCCGCCGAGGCGGAGGCGGCCCGGCCGATCGCGGAAGCCGACCGGATGCGCACCGCTCTGCTGGCGGCGGTCAGCCATGACCTGCGCACCCCGCTGGCCTCGGCCAAGGCGGCCGTCACCAGCCTGCGCTCGCCGGACATCCGGTGGACGGATGAGGACCGCGACGAGCTGCTCGCCACCGCCGACGAGTCGCTCGACCGGCTCGCCCACCTCGTGGACAACCTGCTCGACATGAGCAGGCTCCAGGCCGGGGCGCTGGCGGTCTTCCCCCGCCCGGCCGGCCTGGAGGAGATCGTGGCGCGGGCACTCGACGACCTGGGGCCGCCCGGGCGGCAGGTCGTGGTGGATATCCCGGTCTCGCTGCCCGAGGTCCGGGTGGACCCGGCGATCCTGGAGCGGGTCATCGTCAACCTGACCACCAACGCCCTGCGCTACTCCCCGGCGGACCGGCCGCCGCTGCTGACCGCGAGCGCGCTCGGCGACCGGGTGGAGCTGCGGGTGGCCGACCGGGGGCCCGGCATCCCCGAGCCGGAGCGCGACCGCGTGTTCGTTCCGTTCCAGCGGCTGGGCGACACCGACAACACCACCGGCGTGGGGCTCGGGCTGGCGCTCTCCCGCGGCCTCACCGAGGCCATGGGCGGCACGCTCGAGCCCGAGGAGACCCCGGGCGGCGGCCTGACCATGGTCCTGTCGCTGCCTGCGGCCCCGGTGCCTGACCACCCGGGCCAGGGCGACCCCGGCCACCGCGAACGCGGCCAGGCTGCCCCGGTGCCGACCCGGCCGGCCACTCCCTCTGCCGGCCCGGCCACTCCCCAAGCCGGGCCGGTGACTCCCCAAGCCGGGCCGGTGACTCCCCAAGCCGAGCCGGTCACCCCCCCCGCCGCCGCCGAGGGTGGCAGGCTGGCCACGTGACCCGGGTCCTGGTCGTCGACGACGAGCCGCAGCTCCTGCGCGCGCTGCGGATCAATCTGCGGGTGCGCGGATATGAGGTGGACACGGCCACCACCGGCGGGCAGGCGCTCGAGGCGGCCGGCCACCACCCGCCAGACCTGGTGATCCTCGACCTCGGCCTGCCGGACCTGGACGGGGTGGAGGTCATCGGCGGACTGCGCGGCTGGACCAGCGCGCCCATCATCGTCCTGTCCGGCCGGGCCGACAGCACGGACAAGGTTCAGGCGCTGGACGCGGGCGCGGACGACTACGTCACCAAACCGTTCGGCATGGACGAGCTGCTCGCCCGGATGCGGGCCGCCGCCCGCCGGGCCGCGCCCGCCGAGGAGACACCGCAGGTGAGGCTGGGCGGCCTGGTCGTCGACCTGGCGGCCAGGCGCGTTATCCGGCCGGCCGGCCCCGACGTCCGGCTCACCCCGACCGAGTGGCATCTGCTCGAGGTCCTGCTCCGGCACCCGGGCAAGCTGCTGAGCCAGCGCCAGCTGCTGGCCGAGGTGTGGGGCCCCGGCTACGCCGACGCGACCGGCAACCTCCGCCTGTACATGACCCAGCTGCGCCGGAAGCTGGAGCCGGACCCGGCCAGGCCGCGCTGGCTGCTGACCGAGCCGGGCATGGGCTACCGCTACCAGCCTGATGAGGATGAGCAGCAGGAGGAAGATGTCCTGCTGCCCCGCCAGCAGGGGTTAGCCCGCCGCCGGAAGAGCCGGGACCGGGAGGGAACGCCGGGCGGGCGCCCGGGGACGCCGGCCGGTGAACGCTAGCGGGTGAGCGCTAGCCGATGATCAGGAACGCGAGGATGGCGAGCACGGCCGCCACGGCGACCGCGATCGCGACGAGCTTGACAACCTGGTTACGGGGCGCGTTCATGGACCACGCCTGGGTCGCTTCGCCGCCCTGGGACCGGTTGACGAAAGCACGGAACTGGGCCGTGCTGCCGGAGGCGTCCGTGTCTTCGGGGTCGGGCATACGCGCGACTCTAGCTGGTCACGCAGGTCAGCAGCCGGGATTTCCGAAATTATCCTGAATCACCGTTCGGGCCCCAAATCTCCCGGGATGTCCGGTACGCCGGGCCCGTCGGCGCCGGACGGCAGGAAGCCTGCCCGGCTCACCAGCCGGGAGAGCACGATGACGCTCCGGGTGCGGACCACGAAGGGCTCGGCGCTGATCCGCTCGACCACCCGCTCGAAGTGCCGCACGTCCGCGGCCCGGATGTGCAGCAGCGCGTCCGCCTCTCCGGTGATCGTGGCCGCCCCCGTCACCTCCGGGTACTTGCTCACGGCAGCGCCGATGTCGGCCGGCGATGTACGCCCGCGGCAGAACAGCTCCACGTAGGCCTCGGTCGTCCAGCCCAGGGCGGCGGGATTCACCCGGGCGGAGAACCCGGTGATCGCGCCGGTAGCCCGCAGCCGGTCCACCCGGCGCTTGACCGCGGGCGCCGACAGCCCTATCCGCCCGCCGATCTCCGAGTAGGTCGCGCGGGCGTTCTCGACCAGGGCACCCACGATCCGCTGGTCCAGTTCATCGAAGGCCACACCGCGATCCTGCCAAATCCCGTGCCGCCGG
Source organism: Streptosporangiaceae bacterium (assembly GCA_035473755.1). GTDB lineage: Bacteria > Actinomycetota > Actinomycetes > Streptosporangiales > Streptosporangiaceae > UBA9676. Next base: position 5,996 of record DATINY010000011.1, on the reverse strand, counting down.
CCGGGCAAGACCCGGCGGCGAGGCATTTCCCCGGCGCCGCCAGCGTCGCGTACGGTGGCCGCGTGAAGGGAGCGCACGGCCCGCTCGGCATCCGGCTCGTCGACGTCGGCCTGGCCGTGGTGGTGCTCATCGCGGTCGAGATCAGCGTGGTCACCGGCAGCGGCCCGGGCGCGGCCCCGCTCAATGCGCTCGCCTACGTGCTCGGCGGCGTCCTGGTGCTGCCGGTGCTCCTGCGGAACCGCTGGCCCCGGTTCGAGCTGATCGCCTGCTCGGTGCTGCTGCTGCTGTATTACACCTTCGACCGGCGGGACATCTCCCCCGCGCCGCTGCTGTCGCTGCCGCTGTATGACGCGACGGTCGCCGGCTACCTCGTCCTCGCCATCGTCATCCCGGCCGTCTTCATGGTGATCGGGCTGTTCGTGGTCGGCGCCTCCACCCAACAGGGCCTGGTCTCGCTGGCCGCCACGTTCCTGCCGCAGATCGCCGTGCTCTTCCTGGCGGTCACGCTCGGCGAGGTCGTCCGGAGCAGGCGGGCGCTCGCGGCCGAGACCGCGCAGCGGCTGCGGGTGGCGCATGAGGAGCGCGAGACCGAGGCGGCCCGGCGGGTGGCCGAGGAGCGGCTGCGGATCGCGCGCGACCTGCACGACACCGTCGCGCACAGCATGGCCACCATCACGGTGCAGGCCGGTTCGGCACTGCACCTGCTCGACGGCGGCGACACGAACCTGCGCCGCGCGCTGACCGCGATCCGGGCCACCAGCAAGGAGGCGCTCGCCGAGATGCGGGCCACCCTCGGCCAGCTGCGTACCGGGACGTCCGGCGATCCGCAGACTCTGACAGGCGGCCTGGACCGGCTGCCCGCGCTGTGCGACGCGGTGACCGCCGCCGGGGCGCCGGTGACGGTCGAGGTCGAAGGCGAGCAGCGGCCGCTGCCGCCAGCCGTGGACCAGGCCGCCTACCGGATCCTGCAGGAGTCGCTGACCAATGTGCTCCGGCACGCCGGGCAGGCGGCCAGGGCGACCGTGTCGCTCCGCTACGAACCCGCCGCACTGGAGATCCAGGTCACCGACGACGGCGGCCAGGTCACCGGCGACGGCGGCCCGGGCACCGATGGCGGCGGCCTGCCCGATCCCGCCCGCCCGGCCGGTGACGGGTCGCAGCCCGCCAGGGGCGGGCACGGTCTGACCGGGATGGCCGAACGCGCGGCGGCGGTCGGCGGGAAGGTGACGGCCGGCCTTCGCACGGGAGGCGGCTTCGAGGTCGCCGCCTGGCTCCCGCTGGCCGCCGGCGAGGACGGGAAATGATCCGCGTCCTGCTGGCCGACGACCAGGCACTGGTCCGGGCCGGTTTCCGCGCGCTGCTGGAGTCGGCCGATGACATCAGCGTCGTCGCCGAGGCGCAGAACGGCGGTGCCGCGGTGGCCCTCGTCCGTGAGCTCATGCCCGACGTGGTGCTGATGGACCTGAACATGCCCGAGGTGGACGGGCTCACGGCGACCGGCCGCATCACCGCCGACCCGTCCCTGGCCGCCGTCAAGGTGGTGGTGCTCACCACCTTCGACGACGACGAGCACGTGTTCGCCGCCCTGCGGGCCGGCGCCAGCGGGTTCCTGGTCAAGGACATCGAGCCGGAGGAGCTGCTCCAGGCGGTGCGGGTGGTCGCCCGCGGCGACGCGCTGCTGGCGCCGAGCGTCACCCGGTCCCTGATCGCCGCGTTTGCCCGCCAGCCAGCGCAGGAGCCCACCACCCGGGCGGCCGGGGCGGGCACGGGGCCCGGCGCGCCCGGTGCCTCGTCCGGCGACGCCCGCGCGGTGGCGCGGCAGGTGGGGCTGGCCTCGCTCACCGACCGCGAGCGCGAGGTGGTGGCGCTGGTCGCCGCCGGGCTGTCCAACGACGAGATCGCCGCCCGGCTGGTGGTCAGCCCGCTCACCGCGAAGACCCACGTCAGCCGGTCCATGACCAAGCTCGCCGCCCGTGACCGAGCCCAGCTGGTGGTGATCGCCTATGAGCACGGCCTGGCCGCACCGGGAGGGCAGGGAGGCCCGGCCGGGAGCCGGGCCGGCTAACGGGTCAGCCGGCCACCCGCACCGTCAGCCGGCCACCCGCACGTCAGCCGGCCACCCGCACCGTCACCTGGCCACCCGCATCGCCGCCCGCCACCCGCACCGTCACCGGCCACCCGCACCGTCACCTGGCCATCCGCATCGCCGCCCGCACCGTCACCGGCCACCCGCACGGTCAGCCGCCCACCTGCACCGTCACCCGGCTACACGCATCGTCGCCCGCCACCGCACCGTCACCCGGCCACCCGCACGGTCACCTTGAAGGTCTGGGTGATCCCGCACTTGCGCGGGTTCGAACTGGTCGGCCCGGTGGGCGTGGCCTGGGGCCCGCACGGGCTCCGGGTCGAGGTGAGGGCCGCCACGCCCGGGTGGGCCGCGACAAAGTACCCGCCGGTCACCCCGAGTGCGAGCGCCAGATGCCCGTTCGCCGCCGGCACCATAGCGGCCGAGCTGGACTTCAGGGCGTCCCACTTGAGCTGAGGCGTGCCCTTGAGGTAGACGAGCACCCCGATGCCTGGCCGAATGCAGAACGACCTGCCGCTGTCGCCGGCGCTGAGGGTCAGGGTCCGGTTGGGCGGTGCGGTCGGCGTGGCGGAGCCGCAGGCGGCCGCCGCCGGCGGCGCGGTCGAGGGCACGGCGCTGCTGGACGCCCCGCTCGCCGCCGGACCGGCTTGCTGCCCGCAGGCGGCGGCCAGGGCCGACACCCCGATGACCGCGGCGGCGAGAAGCGAGACGCTGCGCATGCGTACCTCCCAGTCACAGCGGGTGACGGTGGCGGTCAGTTCTGGATGAACCCGCGAGGCTTGGACGCCCAGCGACCCGGTTCCGTTCCGGCCGGGAGCGACTCGGTTGGGTAACCTCCCAGAAGCGTGGGCCAAAAGGCAGCATAATGAGCCTCCGTTACGGTCCGACGGCATCGGCTCGCTCCCGCAGCCGTTCCGGCCCGTGGTGCTGCGCAGCGCCGCAGCCCGGCATTCACGGGACGACGAAGGGAAGAGCATTGAGCCTGCCTAACCGTGCCCGGCGGTGGTCCGCCCGCGGCGCCGCAGCCGCCATGGCCCTGCTGGCCGCGAGCGCTGCGACGCCGGCGGCCGCCACCGCGGCACAGGCGGGCGGGGTGCCGGAGGCCGTCGCCGCCGGCCACCCCCGCGTCTCCAACCCTTACGCGCCGTCCTACCACCACCTCTACCGCGGCGGGGCCGTCCCCACCCGGGGAGCCGCCGCCCGCATGGCCGGCTGGGCCCGGCAGCACCCCGGCGCCATCACCGCCTCCCCGGCCGCCGCGGGCGGCGCCGGCGCGGCCTCGGCTAACAACGTCCGCTACGGCGGCGGCAACGACGGGATCGGCGTCACCACCGGGGACGAGCGGGTGTACCTGGTCTTCTTCGGCTCGCAGTGGGGCACCCAGAGCACCAACGGCAACGGGGACGTCACGCTGTCCGGCGACCCCTCGGGCGAGGCACCCTACCTGCAGGAAATGTTCAAGGGCCTGGGCACCGGCAACGAGCAGTGGTCGGGCGTGATGACGCAGTACTGCGAGGGCGTCGCCGCGGGCGCCCAGACCTGCCCGGCGCGCGCCCCGCACGTCGCCTACCCGCACGGCGGGGCGCTGGCCGGGGTGTGGGTGGACGAGAGCGCCGCCTCTCCGGCCCAGGCGAACGGTGCCAAGCTCGCGCAGGAGGCGATCGACGCCGCCACCCATTTCGGCAACACCACAGCGGCCGGTAACCGGGATGCCTCCTACGTCATCCTCTCCCCCACCGGCACCCACCCCGACGGATTCAATACCCCCCCGAACGGGCCGCAATTCTGCGCTTGGCACGACTGGAACGGCGACAGCCTCCTGAGCGGTGGCCCGGTGACCTCTCCCGACGGTGACATCGCGTTCACCAACATGCCCTACGTCACGGATATCGGCGTCGACTGCGGGGCGAACTTCATCAACTCGGGCAGCAACCGCAGCCTCCAGGGTGTCTCGATCGTCGCGGGCCACGAGTACGCCGAGACGATCACCGACCAGAACCCAGCCGGCGGCTGGGTCGACCGCGGCGACGAGGAGACCGCGGACAAGTGCGCCTGGCTGCAGACGGGCAGCGGCAAGGTCGCCCTGCTGACCCTTCCCACCGGGGCGTTCGCGATGCAGGGCGGGTGGGCCAACAACGCCAACAGCGGCCAGGGCGGGTGCCGGTTCACCCAGACGATCAAGCGCACCCAACTGCTGCAGAACCCCGGCTTCGAGACCGGGAAGCTCGCCCCGTGGCTGGCGACGGCGGGGGTGCTGAAGAAGAGGTCCAGCAGCTTCCCCGTGCACGCGGGCAGCTGGCTGGCCCGGCTCGGCGGGCGGACCGCCCCGCACACCGACACCCTGGCCCAGTCGGTGACGGTGGCGCCGGCCGACGGCACGTACGGGGCCGCCACGTTCTCGTTCTGGCTGGAGATCAAGACCAGCGACCCGGCCAGCAAGGCCTCCGACACGCTCACGGTGCAGGTGCTCGACGCCAGCGGCACGGTGGTGAAGCAGACGCTGCACGTGTACTCCAACCAGGACGCGGTCGGCCACTACGTGCAGCACTCGTTCTCGCTGAACTCCTTCCTCGGCCAGACGATCGTGCTCAAGTTCACCGGGGCCCAGACCCTGACCGGCCACAGCACAAGTTTCTTCATCGACGACACCGCGCTGAACGCCTCCTGACTGCCCGGCCGGCAGGTACGGCGGAGGCCGATTTCCGGCTATCTTCGCTGTCCATAATTCGTCTTTCGGTCCCCTTGGTGTCCGTTTAATCCTATCAATCTCCTACATTTCGGCTAACGTTAGCCATAGCCCATTGACCGCCGAAAAGGGGCTCGTTATCTTGCCCGCAGGCACCGCGGCCCTGCGGTGCGGTCCTGGAGGGAGCGCAGGATGAGATTCAGCCACGCCTTGCGGCGCTGGGCTGCCCGCGGCGGCACCGCCACCGTCGCGGCCATCGCCTTAGCCGGCGGAATGCAGGCCGCGGCTGGCGGGGTACAGGCCGCCGCGGCCGGCCCACCTGCCACGCCGAATCCGTACTCACCGGCCTATCACCACCCGTACCGCCAGGGCGTGATCCCGACCCGCCCGCAGCTGGCCAGGATGCGTACCTGGGCCCGCAGCCACCCCGCCGCGGCGGCGTCGCCCAACGACCTCAACTACGGCGGCGGTATCGACGGCATCGGCGTCACCACCGGGCAGGAAAAGGTCTACCTCGTCTTCTACGGGTCACAGTGGGGCACCCAGTCCACCAACGCCAGCGGCGACGTCACCCTGTCCGGCGACCCCTCGGGTGAGTCGCCCTACCTGCAGGAGCTGTTCAAGGGCCTGGGCTCGAACGGCGAGCTGTGGTCCGGCGTCATGACCCAATACTGCGACGGCGTGGCGGTCGGCGCGCAGTCCTGCCCGGCCAGCAACACCCAGCACGTCGCCTACCCCTCCGGGGGCGTCCTGGCCGGTGTCTGGGTCGATGAGAGCGCCGCGTCTCCGGCCCAGGCGACCCCCTTCCAGCTCGGCACCGAGGCGGTCAGCGCGGCCGCCCACTTCGGCAACACCACCGCCGCTGCCAACCGGGACGCCCAGTACAACATCGTCTCTCCCACCGGCACCCACCCCGACGGGTTCAACACCCCGAGCGGGGCGTTCTGCGCCTGGCACGACTGGAACGGCGACCCCTTCGTGGGGGTGACCTCGCCCGACGGTGACATCGCCTTCACCAACATGCCGTACGTCACCGACGCCGGCGCCTCCTGCGGGGAGAACTTCGTCAACGCCGGCAGCGCGGGCCTGCAGGACGGCATCTCCATCGTGAACGGCCACGAGTACGCCGAGACCATCACCGACCAGAACCCGGCCGGCGGCTGGACCGACTCCACCGGCGCGGAAAACGCCGACAAGTGTGCCTGGATCACCCCGGGTACCAGC
>DATINY010000010.1:0-8138 GCA_035473755.1 Streptosporangiaceae bacterium | reverse complement strand
CGGCACACGATCACCGACCCGGCGCGCTTGCTGCGGGATCTGGCCGAGACCCGCCGCCGCGGGTACGCGCGGGCGGTGGAGGAGATAACCCTCGGGCTGGTCTCGGTCGCCGTCCCGATCAGGCCCGAGCCAGGGCCGCCGGTGGCGGCCCTGGGCGTTGTGACGAGGGCCAGCCGGCCCAAGGCCAGCCAGCTGGTGCCCGTTCTCCAGGTAGCCGCCGCGGCGATAGGCCGGGCGCTGCGCCGCGCGGGCGCCGGGCCGGACTCACCCGCCCGTCTTTCCACTGAGCGGTAAAGAACATGGCGGCCGTCTTCGGGCCGGCCTTATGACCTGCCAGGAGATGCTCGTCGACCACGCCCTCGTGAACCCGATGCGCCTGCTGTGGCCGGGCGGCACGGACTGGCCGGTCCGTATCGTCCCGATCGACATCAACACGGTGCAGTACCCGCTGCCGTCCGCCCGGCGCTGCTGGAGGTTCGGCGAGGCGATCGGGCGCGCGATCAGCTCCTACGAGGAGGATCTGCGGGTGGTGGTGGTCGGCAGCGGTGGCCTGTCGCACCAGCTCAACGGCAAGCGGGCCGGATTCATCAACTCCGAATTCGACCTCGAATTCATGGACAGCCTGACGAAGGACCCGGTCTGGGCGACCGGGTACTCGACGCAGGAACTGGCCGAGCTCGCCGGTACCGAGGGGGTCGAGTTGCTGATGTGGCTGGCCGCCCGCGCGACGCTCCTCGGGGACGCGCGTAAGGTGACCGCGAACTATCACATCCCGGTCTCCGCCACCGCAGCCGGGCTGATGCTGCTCGAGCCGGCGAAGTAGCGCAGGCGAGACGGGCGGCGGCCGTGGTCCGCCCGGGCTACGGGCATCCCGGGGCCGCGGCGGACGCGTGAAATGAGTTGACAGCCGCGCGGGTGGAGGCGGCAGGGTCGGCACATGACCGACATCATGTCCCCCGTGCCGGAACCGGCGGCCGGGGCCACGTCTCCCGGGATCAGCCGCGCCATCTACGGCATGCCGATGTTCGCGACGCTCGCCGCGCGTGACATCGGCGCGACCGTTGCCTGGTACACCGGTGGCCTTGATTTCGTCGAGCTGTTCACCGTGCCCGGGCCGGGAGGCGAGCCAGTCCTGGTCCACCTGCGGAGATGGCAGTTCCAGGATCTGCTGGTGCGCCCGGCCCGCGGGCGGCTCACGCCGGGCAATGGATGCGTCCTTAACTTCGCCGCGGTCTACGGGGAGGTCGGCGCGCTCGCGGAGCGCGCCCGGGCGCACGGCGGCGGGCGGGTCGAGGGCCCCGCCGATACGCCGTGGAACACCCGGGACCTCACCACCACCGATCCCGACGGCAACGTCGTCATCTTCACCGCCGCCCGGCCACCCGAACTCACCGACCATGCGTTCTCCGGGCAGATGCGGCGGTGGAGCAGCGAGCAGGGGGTGACGGCCCGGTAGGACAGGCCCTACCGGGCCCGGCGGGAGCCTGCGCGCGCGTCGGTCATCTCGAACGTGACCGAGGCGATCACGACCACCGCCAGCGGCGTCATGATGACGGCCGGCAGCCAGGCGGGTGCGTGCTCCGCGACGAGGCCGCCGGCGACGGCGCCGCCCACGATGGCGGCGATCACCCCGAGGCTGCGGGCCAGGCCCGGCTTGCGGTCGCGGGTCGCCAGCTCGGATATCACCGCGGTCAGGGTCCCGGTCAGGTAGGTGGTGGACATCCCGCCCAGCTCCCGGACGGCCGCGCTCTGGATCCCCATGGCGACCGACAGCGACGCGATCAGGAGCAGCTCGGCGGTGCTGCCGGGACTGCCGCCGGTCAGCTCCCAGCCGGCCGAGAACCCGGCCAGCACGCAGAACTCGGCCACCAGGGTAACCGTCACGCTGAGCGGCCAGGTCTCACCGCTGCTGGCCCGCCTGGTCGCGATCGGCGCCCCGATGAGCACTCCCACCGAGTACCCGGCCAGCGCCGTCCCGCTGTGGATCGCCAGCGACGACGACCGGGTCGCGGCCGCGACCCCGAGCAGTATCAGGTTCCCGGTGATGACGCTGCTGAACACGTTGCCCAGGTGCAGGAAGGAGGACGCGTCCACGGCGCCGGTGGTGAGGGTGAGCAGCACCAGCAGGCCGTCGCGGGCCGCCCCCCGCCGGGGCCGCGTCATCGCCGGCCCGTTGCCCGCCGCATGCCTACACCCAGCCGCGGCGGCGGAAGACGATCAGCATGGCCACCACGACGGCCAGCTCGCTCCCCAGCCCGAGCACCAGGAACGGGCCCAGGCCGCCGAGGCGCACGACCATCCAGCTGAAGTTCTGGCCGAAGAATCCGGTGAGGAAGGCCAGCGGCAAGAAGATCGTGGCGATGACGGTGAGCTGCTTCATGACCACGTTGAGCCGGTTCGACACGGTTGACAGGTAGGCGTCCATCGAGTCAGTCAGCAGATCGCGGTAGCTGTCGACGAGGTCGCTGACCCGGATCAGGTGGTCGTACAGGTCCCGGAAATAGCGTTCGATCTCCCGGGTCATGCCGGGCAGTTCGGCGACTCCGTCGACCAGCGAGGCGACCAGGTCACGCTGCGGTGTGATCACTTTCCGCACACCGATCAGCCAGCGTTTCCGGTTGAAGAGCTCGGACAGCTGCTGATCGGTCGGCTTGGCGAAGATCTCGTCCTGCAGCTGGTCGATGCGGTCGTCGAACGACGACAGGACGGGGAAGAATCCATCGGTTAGCTCGTCGAGGATGTGATGCAACAGGAGCAGCCTGCTGACGGGCTTGGCCCGGTGGGCCAGCCGGTTGCGCACCTCGGCGAAGGCGGCGCAATCGCCGTGCCGCACGGTCACCAGGTAGCGCGTGGAGTAGAAGAAGTGGACCTCAACCAGGTCGTCGCTTCCCTCGTCCACGCCGAAGGCGATCAGCTGGGTGAAGTCGTCGTAGTCCTCCAGCTTCGGGCGCTGCCCGAACTGGGCGGCATCCTCGAGGGCCAGCTGATGGATGCCGAACACGGTGGCCAGCATGCCGAGCTCGTCGGCGTCCGGCCGGTAGAGGTCAAACCAGAGCAGCTCGCCCTTGTCCAGCAGCCGCTGCACCGTCTCGCGGTCCGCGCTGGCGGACGAGCCGTCGTTCTCGATCAGGAATCCGGTCACGCGCACATCGTGCCAAATCCCGCGCCATCACGGCGCCATCTGCCTCGGCGGCCGCCTCCCCCACCCATGCCGAACGCACCAGCAGCGGCCAGGCTGACCAGGGACCACGTACAGGGCCGACAAACCATGACGCAGCTAAGGACTCAGGACTTCCCCTCGCCGGATGCACCCAGGGGAATCTCGGCGACTGATCGCCACTTCCACAGGCGTTCTGCGCCCTCCTGAACCACGAGGTTCACGCAGCTCACGCTAACGTCATACGCGGGGAGCTCGCGGCCGAGAGCGGCGATGATTGGTGCGGCTGGCTGGACAGAAGTGCTGTAGGCCAGCGTGACATGAGGGACCCATGGCCCAGGCCGCTCTGTTCCACCATTCATAACTGCTGCATGAACCGCGTCACGTACCGGATCCAGTGCGCCGGCCGGTTCCACCCCCAGCACGATCGCTTCAGGATGGTACAGTACCTTGCCAAGGATGACCTTTGCCGGGGGAATGTCGCTCAAAAAATCTCGCGCACGTGCGGTCATATTCCCGATGTCGGTCTCGGTAAATTGCTCTATCAATCCAACAGCAAGTGTGGTCACGTGAAGCCATCGTTTCGGCGTGAAATGCAGGCCAGAGAAACAAGCCAGCCTCTCCTGCGCAATCGCGGCAAGCGCTCTTACCTCTGACGAGTCTCCCAGCAAGATGTGCCAGTACAGCATGCCCTGTTCCGGGCTGAGTTCTGCCCGCCCCTGCCAGCGGTTGGCCATCTGGCTCGGCAGGTGCGTCACGCATCCTCCTGTGACGGGCCGGGCAGCACGCCGGAATTGAATGCCTTGATCTGCTCCCGCATCTGCGCTGCCACAATGTTGCGCCGAAACCGCTGTTGTCGCAATCGTCGGTCCATCTCAGAGGTGTACGCGACGACCGTGGCCATGCGGAACGCCGGGTCGAGGGTGCAGACGGGCGCGAGTTCACTCTGCGCCGCGTCCAGGTCTCCCTTGATGATGTGCGCCACGCCAGCACCGAGCCGGACCTGAGCCCATGTCGCTGCCACCCATGGATCACCGCATGCCCATCCCTGATCCGCCAGCTCCGCCGCCCGCAGCGCGGCGTCCGGGTCCCCGCACTGGATCCCCACCGACAGCGCGAATAGCGCCTGCCTCGGCCGGGGGCACGACCAGGCCGACAGCCCCGAATCCACTGCCACCTGGCCATCCGATGCTTCCCTGGCACGATTCAGCGCATCGCGTGCCCTGCGCACATTTCCCAGCAGGGCAGCGGCATTAGCCTCTTGGCAGGCCAGCAGGATGCGTATCGGCATCGCCGGGCTGCACTCGAAGCCCCGCCGGGCCAGTTCAGCCGAGGCAGCGAACCGCAGCCGCCACCGCTCGGTCTTAGCCTGCACGCTCAGCGCGATTGCCTGATTAACCCCTGCCTCCCTCGCGTACAAAGCCGCCGTCGCGCCAAATGCCGCTGCCGCGCTGTCCAGGTGCAAGTCCCCAAGCAGCAGCGACGTATGGGCAAGAAGATCGGCGTCAAGCCGGTACAGCTCTCGCGTCTGCCGGAACCGCTGCTTTCCTGACATCAGCAAGGCCTGAACCCGCTGGTGTACCTGCACAACATCGGCCAGCACCACTCGGGGTGACTGTCGTGTATGAGTCTCGGCCAGCTGGTGGGTCTCCCGGGCGATGCATTCAATTGCGTCATCACTGGTATTGGTGCTGACAATCCAGCTGGCGAGACCGCCGGCGTCCTGCTCCGTTGGCGCCTGCCCCAGTCTGCGCCCGTCCGCTCGGCCGCCAGATTGCCCGCCGAATAGCACATCGCGCGTAAGCCCAAATGCCCGGCAGTACAACTCCGCATAAAGATCGCCCGGGAAGTGCCTCCCCGCTTCATAGCCGCGAATGTAGCGCTGAATGCTCTCTATGGGCGGAAGCCGAGCCCGGGTTCGCTCATCCGCCGCATTTCGCAGCCGGGCCGCGGTGGCCTTCTGGCTCCACAGCCTTCTAAGCCGCTCCTCGCGCAAGCGCACAGCCCACGAAGGTAGATCCTTACCTGCCATTACCGCGCTGCCTCACAGGACGGCTGAGCAACCCCTCGTGTCCTACAGTATCCCCTTCCCCTGCCGCGCCTGCCGGGCAAGCATTCTGATATGGCCGCCCGCTCAGCGCAGGAACCCACCCAGGCGATACCTCCGGGCAACGGCGCGCGACCAGATCCCGCCACTCCGCGAGTGTGGATGCCGGGCCTCCCGGTCGCTGACCCCGGTCCCCGCCTTGACCCTGCTGTGCCTCATTCGGCCCGGGTGTATGGCTACTGGCTGGGGGGCAAAGACCATTACCCGGCTGACCGGGAGGTCGCGGAGGAGGTGATCCGGCGGCGGCCGCAGGTGGTGGCGGCGGTGCGGGCGAATCGGGCGTTTCTGGCCCGGGTGGTGCGCCATCTCGCGGGCGGGTGGGGTATCCACCAGTTCCTCGACATCGGCACCGGGCTACCCGCACGCGACAGCACCCACCAAGTCGCCCAGGACATCACGCCGGACTGCCGTGTCGTCTACGCCGACAACGACCCGTTGGTGCTGGTGCACGCGCGCGCCCTGCTCACCAGCTCCCCGCGGGGGTCATGCGACTACGTGGATGCCGACCTGCGCGACACCGCCACCGTGCTCGCCGGGGCGGCCTGCACACTGGATTTCACCCAGCCGGTGGCGGTGCTGCTACGCCGGTGTGGCCCGTGCCACGCGGGCACGGGCCCTGACCGCCCATGCGGCTCCGGCCTATACGTATCAGCGGTGACGGCTAGGTCTCCGTTTAGTGAACAGATAAACGAGCAGAGGAAATCCCATGAGCACGCCAGTACTTACCTTGGTGGGCCCGCGTGCCTCAGCGAGCACCTATCCCGGTGGGCCCGAGCACGTCCGTCAGGTCCGGGCCGACATGCGGCGGCTGCTCGACGGGTGCCCAGTCGCCGACGATGTGATCCTCTGCGTCTCTGAGCTGGCTACCAACGCCGCCGTGCACAGCGCCTCCCGCCGGTCCGGCGGAACCTTCACCGTCCGCACCGAGAGCTGCCCGGGCGCCGACGTCCGCATCGAGGTCGAGGACGCAGGCGGGCCGTGGATTTCATCGGCCCCCGACCCGACCCACGGCCGCGGGCTTGACATCGTCCGCGCGCTCGCCGACGACTGGGGAATCACCACGACCCCGGCCGGCCGGGCCGTCTGGGCCCGCATCACCTGGCGCGGACCCGGCGCTACCAGCCTGGCTCAGCCCGACGAGGCGGCCTGACCGTCCCGGCTCCCGGCACCCGTCCACCGGACCAGGCACCGGGCAGGGCTCAACGTCTTACGCCGCGCGCGGCCGCTTGGTGTCCTGCGTGCCCAGCAGCCTGCCGGTGACCTCGCTGGCGGCGCCCGCCACCCCCTTCGGGGTGGCCTGCTTCAAGACGATCCCCGCGATCCCGGTCGCCTCACCGGCGAGGCGGCGCAGCTCCGGAGATGTCCTGATCGCCTCCGCCGACGTGCGGACCTTGGCCAGGCCGGCCCGCCCGTGACTGGTGCCGACCAGGTAGCCGACGATAAATCCGATCACCGTCTCCATCGTCGGCCGCCTACATCTCGCGGAGCTCGAGGTACCGCTTGATGTCGGGGAGCGACTGGACGATGGCGGCCAGCACTACCGCGATGAGCGCTGCCTTGATCAGCCTGCCGATCATTTCTTTCCTCCTGTGTCCGGTTCGGATGAGTGGACGGCCCGGAAGGCCAGAAACGGGTGTGCGGCCGCCGGATGGGCGCCGGTCATGTCGCCACCTCCAGCGGCTCGACCTCATCAGGTGCGAAGTACAGGAAGCGGCCGTGGTTGCGCTGCAGGTCGGCGGCCGGATCGTCCTCCGGGGAGACCGCGAGGTGGACGTTGCCGTCGACGTCGAAAAGCACGGCCTCCACCAGGGCGCTGCGGCCGGTCAGGAACAGGTCCTGGGCGTCCGCCCGGCGGGCGCCCGGGCGCATCAGGACCCGGCTGCCGCGGGCCACCCGCACCCCCGCGATCACGATGTGGTCGCTCTCCGGGGAGACGCTGGTGTCCGACCCCGGATCCCACCAGGGCACCGAACGTTCCTTCGTGGCGGCCGCCGGCCGGCCCGCTTCCGGCAGGCCCGCCACCGGGACACCGGTCCCCGGCTGGCCGGTGCCCGTCGCTGCGGCCGGGCCGAGATAGCGGATGGCGCCGTGCATGCGCTCGAACATCTCCGGCGGCAGGCCGTCCAGGCGGTCCAGCAGCTCGGCCGCGCGCGGGTCGGTGGCGCGTGCCTCCCGCCGCTCCTCGTCGGTCAGCGCGAGCGTGCGCAGGGTCAGGATCTCGTCGATCTCGGTCGCATCGAACAGGTCGCCCGCGCTCTCGGCCGCGATCCGCGGGTGGTCGTACAGGATGATCGGCGAGCTCAGCACCAGCTCCCCGCATTCCTCCGGTCCGGCCAGCACCGGCCAGGTGGCCATGTTGACGCACGTCTCGGCGTACGGCGCCGCCCATTCGGGGGGATCGGTCAGCGACAGGAACCTGCCCCCGGGCACGTGGATCAGCGCGTGGGTGGCGATCAGCGCGAAGCGCAGCCCGTCCTCCCGGCGCCGCAGCGGGCCGTCCGGGATGGTCCGGTTCTCGACCGTCAGCCGCAGCCGCAGCGCGCCGTAGGGGCCGGGCAGCCGTTCCGCCCGCATGCGGATCACCGCGGTCAGCGGGGCCTGCCGCCGGACCAGCCGGCCGGCCCTGCGCCCGGCGCCGTCGGTGAGCGTCTCGACGTGCTCACTGCCCGGCACCTCGAAGGCGGAGTCCACCCCCCCGGCGAGCAGCGCCGCGAGCGGGACGGTTGCCCGGTGCTCTCGTTCGGCCGCTTCGTCCCAGGTGGTCACCTCGGCGTCATCCACCTGGACCGAGGCCACCGGGCGGAAGCCGCCCGCGCCGTCCTCCACCTCGACCTGGCGTCGCTGCAGGTGCAGGAACCGGGCCATGACGGTGAC
>DATINY010000009.1:0-8911 GCA_035473755.1 Streptosporangiaceae bacterium | reverse complement strand
CTGCACCCCGACCATGTTGCGGGCCAGGATCTTCGCCCGTGGTGGCGGCAGGCAGGTGTCGCCGTGGAACTCCAGCCAGGGGCCCACCGGGATCAGATCCGGGTCGTATGAGTCGATCACGGTCCAGCCGACCTCCTTGCGGGCCGCCGCCGTCACCCGGCCGCCCAGCGCGGCGCACAGCGACTGCGCGCCGAAGCAGATCCCGAAGACGGGCGTGCCGGCCTCGTCCGCCCGCCGCAGCCACGCCAGTTCCTCCGCGATCCAGCCGCGGTCCGGGCCGTCGTCGTAGACCGAGGGAACGGCGCCGAGCACGATGAGGTGATCGGCGTCACCGGCCGCCGGCAGCGGGCCCTCGTCCGGGAACAGGTGGGTGGTGATCGCGGCGCCGCGCGCCTCGAAGGCCGCGCCGATGAAGCCGGGCGAGTCCTCGGCGTGGTGCCGGACGACCATGACGCGCATGGGGCCGCCTCCGATTGCCGTCCATCTCGTTTGGTGCCAAACTAACTGCCATGATTCCCACTGTCGACTTGACCGACCTCGACATGTGGGCGCAGGGAGTCCCCTACGAGGAGTTTGCCCGGCTCCGGCGCGAGGCACCAGTCGCCTGGTTCGCCGAGGCGCCACCGGACTCAGGGTTCTGGTCCGTCCATTGCTATCCGGACATCGTGGCCGCCAGCCGCGACGTGGCGACGTTCTCGTCGGCGCGCGGCATCTCCTTCGAAGAGCCGACCGATGAGGACATGGCGGCCCGGCGCACCATCATCGACACCGACCCGCCCGAGCACACCAAACTCCGCAAGATCGTGTCCGGGAGCTTCACGCAGCGGGCGGTGGCGGTCTACCAGCACTTCGTCGAGGGGCTCACGGAGGAGGTCCTGACCACCGGGCTGGCCGGCGGGGACTTCGACTTCGTGGACGCCGTGGCCAAGGAGGTGCCGATCCGGGTGCTGGCCCGGATCATGGGGCTGCCGGGGGCCGACCTGGACACCTTCATCGACCTTGGCGACCGGCTGATCGCCAACACCGACCCGGAGATCACCGATGTCGTCTGGGGCCGCGACGACACCGACGCCTACCGCCGGTACCCGTTCCGCAGCCCCTATGGCAAGCAGATGTGGGACCTGGGCCGCCAGATCGTGCGGGACCGGCTGGCCGACCCGGGGGACGACCTGCTGTCCACGCTGCTGCGCGCCGAGGTCGACGGTGACCGGCTCAGCGAGACCGACCTCGACAACTTCTTCTCGATCCTGGTCATCGCGGGGAACGAGACCACCCGCATCGCCATCGCCCAGGGAGTCCTGGCCTTCTGCGAGCACCCGGAGCAGTGGGAACGGCTGCGCGCCGATCCGGGCCTGCTGGAGACCGCGACGGAGGAGGTGCTGCGCTGGAGCTGCCCAACCCACTTCATGCGGCGGACGGCGACGGTCGACACCGGGCTCGGCGGCGCCGCCATCCGGGCCGGCGACAAGGTGGTCCTCTGGTACGTGTCCGGCAACCGGGACGGGGCCGAGTTCGATGACGCGGACACCTTCGACATCGGCCGGTCGCCCAACCGGCACCTGTCCTTCGGCCGCGGCGGCCCGCACCTGTGCCTGGGCGCCCACCTCGCCCGGCTGGAGGTGCGCATCGTCCTCGCCGCGCTGGCCCGGCGGGTGGCCCGGTTCGAGCTGGCCGGCGCGCCGCGCCGGATCCGGTCGAACTTCACCAACGGGCTCAGGGAGCTGCCGGTACGGACCCGGCCGGCCTGACGAGCGGGTGAGCCCGTGACGCCGCCCCGGCTGCTGCTCATCCTCACCGAGAACTGGACCATGCGGCCGCCGCCGGACGTCGGCGACCTGGTCGCCTTCGCCGTCGAGGCCGAGCGGGCCGGGATCGACGGGGTGATGGTGAGCGAGCACATCGTCCTCGGGCCATCGGCGAACGCGGCCGGCCTGCCCGTCAACCCGCGGGACTACGCCCTGCCGGGCAACCAGGACCCCGCGTCGCCGTGGCCCAGCCCGGTCGTGCTGCTCAGCGCGATCGCCGCCGCCACAGAGCGCCTGCGGCTCGTGGCCGGGGCCATCATCAGCCCGCTGCGGCACCCGCTCGCCCTGGCCAAGGACCTGGCCACGCTGGACCGGCTCAGCCGGGGCCGGCTGGTCGTGCTGCCCACCGTGAGCTGGCACCGGGATGAGTATGAGGCGCTGGGGGTCCCCTTCGGCCGCCGCGGCGACATCCTCGACGAGCAGCTCGAGATCTGGTCGCGGGCCTGGGCGGGCTCGCCGGTCGCGTTCGACGGCCGCCACTACCGCTTCGGCCGGGTCTGGCTGGAGCCGCAGCCGTTCCGGCCGGGCGGGCCGCCGCTGTGGTTCGGCGGGTCGTCGGTCCATCCCCGGCTGATCGGCCGGCTCGTGCGGTACGGCAGCGGCTTCAACCCGCTCGGCCGGCCCGACGACGCGGGCCTCGCCCGGCTCGCCGCCGCCATGACCGCGGCCGGCCGGAGCCCGGGCGAGCTGGAGTACGTGGGCGGTATCCGCGGCACCTTCACCGGCCCCGACGGGCCCGCCGACCTCGACCAGGCCCTGGCCGGCATCCCGCCGCAGCTAGCCCGGGGGTTCCGGACCATCTGCGTCAAGCCGTCGCAGTTCACCGACGATCCGGCGCGGATCGGGGATTTCTGCCGGGAGCTGGTAACGAAGGTATCGGCGCTGGCGTGATCGCCGTCCGCGCGCGGCGCGGGTGCGCCGGGCTCACGGCCGGAGCCGCGCGGAGGCGAGCGGCCCCGCGCGGCGAGCCTTGACACAGATCGTTTGCGTCCTTACGATCCCCGCATCGGAGCACCCCGGAGGGGACACGTGACGAAGATAGACGCCTTCGCTCACATACTCCCGCCGGGCTATGCACGCCGGCTGGAATCGATCACGTCCGGCCCGGACGTCAGCGAACGGATACTCGGGTACCGGCCCTGGATCCGCGAGGACCCGGCGCTGACCGACCTCGACGCGCGCTGGCGGACGATGGACCTGTTCGGCGATTACCGGCAGGTGCTGACGCTCGCCGTGCCGCCGCTGGAGGAACTCGGCGGGCGGGCGGCCGCCACCGACCTGGCCCGCGCCGCGAACGATGAGGTGGCGGAGCTGGTCGGCGCCTACCCGGACCGCTTCGCAGGCTTCGCCGCGGCCCTGCCGATGAACGACCCCGATGGTGCCGCCGGTGAGCTGGACCGCGCGATGAGCCAGCTCGGCGCGCTCGGGGCGCAGCTGTACACCAACGTCGGCGGTGCGCCGCTGGACGAGCCGCGGTTCGGTGCCATCTTCGACACGGTGACACGCCGCGACGGGGTGCTCTGGCTCCACCCGACCCGCAGCTGGGCCTGGGCGGACTACCCGTCCGAAAAGCGCTCGGAGTACGGGATCTGGTGGTCGCTCGGCTGGCCGTACGAGACGTCGGTCGCCATGGCCCGGCTGGTGTACTCGGGCTGCTTCGACCGCTATCCCGGCCTGCGGGTGATCACCCACCACGCCGGGGCGATGGTGCCGCATTTCTCGGGGCGCCTGGCCTCGCCGCTGGAGGACCCGGACCGCGCCGCCATCCTGGCGGGCCTGCGGGCCGATCCCATGGACTACTTCCGGCGCTTCTACGCCGACACGGCGATGTTCGGCGCCGGCCACGCCGTCCGCTGCGCCGTCGAGTTCTTCGGCACTGATCACATGCTGTTCGGGACGGACATGCCGCTCGGGGGGCCGACGGTCGTCGCGGACACCATCGCCGACATCGAGGCGCTCGGCCTGCCGCAGGCCGAGGCCGACGCGATCTTCGCCGGCAACGCGAGGAGGGTGCTCCGGATCGCCGGCTGACCACCCACTCTCGGTATGAACACGAAGGAGAAACCGATGGCGAGTTCCGAGTCGTCCGATTCCGGGTCATACGAACGCCTTGGCGCGAAGCTGCTGTCGCTCCCCGACGTCATCGCCCAGTCCGTGGGGTTCCTCGGCCCGGTGTTCTCCTCGGCCTTCGTGATCCCGCTCGTGGTGGGGGTGATCAGCGCCTCCGGCAAGGGCGGCGGTGTGGCCGCGCCGCTGTCGGTGATCCTGGCCGCGATCGGGGTGTTCGGGCTCGGCTGGGTCGTCTCCAGCTATGCGAAGGAGATCCACGCCGCCGGGTCGCTGTACGACTACGTGACCCGCGGCCTGGGCGAGCGGGTCGGCACCGCGGCCGGCTGGCTCTACTACGGCGGGGTAACGATCCTGCTCACCGGCCTGCTGCTGCTGATCGGCGGCTATCTGCAGGGCACGATCCAGTCCGAGTTCGGCGTGAGCCCGCTGCCGTCCTGGGCCTGGACGCTGATCCTCATCGTCATGATCGCCGCGGTGCTGTACTTCGGCGTCCGGATCTCCACCCGGAGCCAGCTCGCGCTGGCACTGGTCTCGATCGTGGTGGTCGGCATCTTCTTCATCTACGTGATCATTAAGCTGGGCTCGGCGAACAGCCTCAAGCCGTTCAAGCCGTCCTCGTCGGCCGACGGCTGGTCCGGCATCATCTTCGGCATGCTGTACGGGGTGCTGCTGTTCGTCGGCTTCGAGACCGCCGCCAATCTGGCCGAGGAGACGCCCCACCCGCGCCGGCACATCCCGATCGCGGTGATGGCCACCGCCGGGATCGCCACCGTCATGTACGTCGTCGCCGCCTACGTGGAGGTGGCCGGTTTCCACTACAGCCTTAAGACGCTGACCGCCGCCGCGGCGGCCCCGCTGTTCGCGCTCGGCGCGCCCAAGAGCGCGGGCGGCTACGGCGGCATCTGGATCGACCGGCTGCTGGAGCTCGTCGTCCTGTTCGACATGCTGGCGGTCGCGATCGGCTGCGCCGTGTCGGCCTCCCGGGGGATCTTCGCGATGGCGCGGGACCGCCGGATCCCGGCGCCGCTGGCCCGCGTGTCCCCCCGGCACGGCAGCCCGCTCGGTGCGACCCTGTTCGTGGTCGGCGCGTCGGTGATCACCCTGCTCATCAACCAGTTCTGGACCGGGCTGTTCGCGCTTCCGCAGACCCCGCACTACTTCGCGCTGTTCGCGTGGGGGTCCACCTTCGGCGGTTTCGCGCTGGTCGTGGTGTACCTGCTGATGTCGGTCGGCGCGCTGCGCAGCTTCTCCCGGGCCGAGGGCCGGGCCCGGATCATCCTGTCGGCGGTGGTCGGCATCCTCATCACCGTCGCCGCCATCTTCGGCTCGTTCTACAAAGTCACCGCCCCGACCATCTACGCGCCGTGGTTCGCGCTCGGCCTGCTCGTGATCGGCTTCGCCTCCACGTACGTGCTGAAGGCCAGGCAGTCCGCGAGCACGCAGCTGGCCGACCTGAGCGCGGAGGGCACGGCGTGAGCACGCGGTGACCCGCCCGCAGGCCGTCCTCGTCACCGGCGGCGGGAGCGGGATCGGCGCCGCCGTGGCCCGCACCCTGGCCGCGTCGGGCAGCCGCGTGGCCATCTGCGGGCGCCGCGCGGACGCCCTGCGCGCCGTCGCGGCGCAGACGGGGGCGCTCGACCTCGTCTGCGATGTGCGCGACCCGCAGCAGGTGGCCCAGGCGGTCGAGGCGGCCGCCGCGGAGTTCGGGCGGCTGGACGGGCTGGTGCTGAACGCGGGAGTGATAAGCCCCGGCGGGGTGGCGGACCTGTCGCCCGAGGACTGGTCGGCCATGGTGTCGGTCAACCTGACCGGCGCCTTCCTGGTCGCGCGGGCGGCGCTCCCGCACCTGCGCGCCAGCCGCGGGGCGGTCGTCGCCGTGGCGTCGGTCGCCGCCCTGCGGGCCGCGAGCCAGATGGGCGGCTACGCGGCGACCAAGGCCGGGCTGGCGATGCTGACCCAGTCCCTCGCCGTCGATCACGCCCATGAGGGGCTGCGGGCCAACGTGGTCTGCCCGGGCTGGACCGTCACCGAGATGGCCGACGAGGAGATGGCCGCGTTCGGCGCCGAGCGCGGGGTGGGGGTGGCCGATGCCTACGCGCTCGTGACGGCGCTGGTGCCGCAGCGCCGGCCGGCCCACGCCAGCGAGGTCGCGGCGGTGGTGGCCTGGCTGCTGTCCGACGCGGCGTCCTACGTCAACGGCGCCGTGATCCCGGTGGACGGCTCGGCGGCGGCCGTGGACGTCGGGACCATGGCGTTCGACCCCAGGGTCAGCCTGCGGCCGGAGGGCGGCGGTGAGCCCTCCGGCCGCGGCTGAGGCCGTCGGCGGGCGCCTCCCCCGGCATCAGACCGGCGGTTTCGGGGCCAGGAGCAGCAGCACGCAGGAGAACGCCAGGATGACGCCGCCGACGCCGACGAGCCCCAGGCGCGCCGCGCGGACCCGGAAGTGGCCGCTGATGCCGACCAGGAACAGCACGCTCGCCAGGTAGACCGTGGTCCGGACGTAGCCGTCGGCATTGCTGCCCGCCTGCTCGCCGGCCGCGTAGTGGCTGTTGGCGAGGGCGTCGAGGCGCGTGGCCTGGGCCAGCTCGGGCTGGATGTACTCGGGCATGTAGGTCGGGCCCTTGGGCGAATGCGGGTTCGTGAACGGGTGCGTCTTCAGCCAGGCGTCGAACGCGACCAGGAAGTTGGGCCGGAACCGGTATTCGGCCACGCGCATCGCCTGCTTGTTCCCGGCGACATATGCGGTGAACCAGGCGTTGAACGTCAGCGAATCGAAGTTCTTCAGCTGGAAGCCCTCGAGCTCGGCCCGGTTCGCCTCGGTCCGGGCCGCCGACGCCTTGGCCAGCTGGAGCGAGGACTCCGTCCCCCATTTCGCCGCCGCGAAGCCGGAATAGGCTGCGAGGACCGCCACCACCGCCAGCAGGACCGCCTCGATGATGGTGATCAGCCGGTCCCGGCCTTTGGCCTCGGTGGAACCGTTCGCTTGCTCTTCTGCCTTCTCCGCCTCTTTCTTGTGGTGCTCAGCGATCTCTTTCCCGACCTCGCTTGGCGACAAGCCTTCCGGCACCGCAGCCCTCCTCAGCGACGTGACCCGTCCGGCCGTGCCCGTGCTGGCAGCCCGAAGCCCAGAGCCCTCCGACCGCTGGGACCCCGTGCGATCCCAGTCCACCGTGGGCGCGTGTTCCCGGCCTCACCCGGGGTGGGTGAGCTCACTGGCCGACGGTCGCCAGCACGCGTGCGTCGGAGACGGCCTGGAGCAGCCGCCCGTAGTCCCGTTCGTTCTGGTCGGCGTAGGCGATCGCGAAGTCGGCGATGGCGTTCTCGAAGTCCTCGCCGCCGCCCAGGTAGCCGGAGATCACGGTGGCCCGCCCGGTCCGGGCGTGCGCGCGGGCCAGCGCCCAGCCGCAGAGCCTGCCGTAGTAGGCAAGCTGGTCCGGGTCCATCAAGGACACGCTCATGCTGCCCTTCATGTCGCGCAGCTGGCGCACGTAGTAGTCCTTGGCCACCACATGCAGGCCCTCGTGGTCATCGTCGCTGATTCCGTCACCGCTGGTGCCAATGCCGCTGGTCCAGCCGAGGAAGGGGTCCGAGGTGGCCTGCGTCAGCTGCTGGCCCTTGACGACTCGTTCGCCCTGGTGGGAGTACTCGCTTTTCCCGGCGAACGGGGCCAGCACCGACTCCTGTGCCTCCTTGAGCTGGAGGAACAGCGGCTCGTCCGGGCGGTCCCCGATCAGCAGCAGGATGAACGCCTCGGTGCCGACCGAGCCGACCCCCACGACCTTGCGCGCGAAGTCGCCGAAGTAGTGGCGGCGGAGCACCTCCTGCCGGTCCGCCACCAGCGTCTCCTGGTACAGCCCGATGGCGTGCTGGAGCTCGGCGAGGATGCCGGGGTGACGCTCGATCGGGTAACGGACGATCACCGGGTGGGCGGGCCGGATGCGGTACTGCCCGTCGACCTTGTCGCACATCTTCAGGAACGCCTTCAGGCTGGTGCGCTGGCGTGCCTTGGCGATGTCGCTGCGGCGGCGCTTTACCGCCTTCTTCGGCTGGACCTCATCGAACAGGCTGGTGACCTTGTCGATGTCGATCCTGGAGTACCAGACCTTCAGGAAGCGCATCGAGGCGTAGCGGAACATCTCGGTGCGGTAGCTGCGGACGGCCAGCCGCGCCGCGCTGTGAGCGTCGCGGTCGCTGAACCCCTGCTCCCGGGCGGCAACGGCGAAGCTGGCCGCCAGGCGCTTGAGGTCCCACTCGAACGGGGCGGGCAGCGTCTCGTCGAAGTCGTTGATGTCGAAGACCAGCCGCCGGTCGGGCGCGGCGAACATGCCGAAATTCAGCAGGTGAGCGTCGCCGCAAGCCTGCACCCGGATATCAGTTGTGGGGGTGTGCGCCAGATCCCACGCCATCGCCGCCGCCGCGCCGCGGAAGTAGGCAAACGGCGAGGCGATCATGCGGCCGTACCGGATCGGCACCAGCTCGGGCACCCGGGACCTGGCCTGCTCCTCGAGCATGGCGACCGGGTCCGGCCGGTCGGGCGGTGGCTCCCACTGTGCGTGGCTCACGAGGGACACGTGGCCGCGCTGCTCGCGCCCGCGCTGCCGCCACTCCTCCGGGCTGAGCAGTTCGTGCGGCGGGGCGAGGACGCCCGGCGACATTCTGGTCATAAGACCGACCCCCGACCGTGGGCGCGCTGACCTGACAGCCGCTCCTCTCACATGCATACGCGAAGGCCCACGGCCAGATCAAGGCCAGATCGCCTGCTATCAGGGCCGGGAGCGGCCCGGCATTACGTCGCGTTGTCCATCCGGTCAGTCGCGCAGTACCCATAGGCACTGGGCGTTGTCGCCCAGTAGAGGCCGTCGAGCGCGCGGTCAAGCTCGGCCACGCCGGTGGCAGCAGTCTCATTAGCCATGCTTCAAAGCATACGGCAAACAAGAAGCCACAGGTCAGCCACGGGATGGCCGCTGCCGGGGCCAGGACACACGCCACCCACACCGATAACGGCGACCACCCCATACAGCATTGCTGTCAATAAG
>DATINY010000008.1:0-13715 GCA_035473755.1 Streptosporangiaceae bacterium | reverse complement strand
GCCCAGTACACGCGTGACGAGCTACACGCCGCGGTCACCGAAGCACACCGCCACGGCCTGGCGATCACCGCGCACGCGCACGGAACGTCGGCGATCACCGACGCGGTAGCCGTCGGCATGGACGGTCTGGAACACGCGACGTTCATGACCACCGACGGCGTCGATGAGATCCCCGGTGAACTGCTGGCCACACTGGGCCGGGGCGAGCCGGTGCTCTCCCTGACGTTCGGCATCGCACCGGTATCCGGAGCCGGGCCGCCCCCCGGCGTGCTAGCCCGGATGCCCGCGCTCATCGCGAACGCCCGGCGGATGTACCACGCGGGTGCCCGCATCATCGTCGGCTCCGACGCCGGCCTGGGGCCGGCCAAGCCGCCGGACGCGGTACGTTACGCGCTCCCGCAGCTGCAGCAGATCGGGATGTCACCGGCCGAGGCGCTGCACGCGTGCACGGCGCGCGCCGCATCCGCGCTCGGCCTGGGCGACCGCAAGGGCCGCATCGCACCTAGATACGACGCGGACATGCTGGTCGTCAACGGCAACCCGCTTACCGACCCGGCCGCCATCCACCGGATCCGTGCTGTCTACCTGCGAGGCACCGCATTGCCGGACGGCAGCTCGTGACCACCGGGACTCCGCCGGATGGCGGACACATGACGACACGCAGCAACATTCCAAGGCCTGGCGACGGCGGCGCCGGTGACCATGCGGCGCCCTGTATTGCCAAGTGTCCCGATCCGGACTGCCCGGCGCCGGCCGAGGTCTACGCGGAGGTCGCACTCGACAGCACAGACGGGCCGGTGCGGCACGCCCGGACCTTCTGCCTCAACCGGCACTTCTACCAGCTGCCGGTCGAATACATCCCGGGTATGCCACCGCCACCAGTGCTGGCCCGATGACCTTTGCTTCGACCAATCGCTCAAAACGATGGAGGCTGGCATGACCGAGTTTCCGGACATTCCGGGTGGGCGGATCGCCTACGGCACCTGCGGGACTGGACCGCTGGTGCTGCTCGCCCACGGCCCGGGCGACATGCGCCAGGCCTACCGCTTCCTGGCACCGGCGCTGACCGGCGCCGGCTACCAGGTGGCGACCCAGGTCGCCACCGCTGTGCTGCCGTTCCTGGCCGGCCACGCCGAGGACAAGCGGGCGGACAGCAGGCAGCCATGATCCGGTATCTGCTCCGCGCCGGCGCCGCCCTGGCCGCGCTTGCCCTGACGCTGGGGACCGCGACCGCCGCGTCCGCGGTCGGCGCGCTGTCTGGCTGCCTGATCATCGGCCCAGGAACGCGAGGACGGCGAGCACCCGCCGGTTGTCGTCGTCGGATGGCTGCAGGCCCAGCTTGTGGAAGATGGAGGCGGTGTGCTTGGCCACGGCCCGTTCGGTGATGAACAGCCGCTGGGCGATGGCGGCGTTGGAGCGGCCCTCGGCCATCAGGGCGAGTACCTCGCGCTCGCGGGGGCTCAGCGTGCCCAGCGCAGCGTCTGCGGAGTTGCGGTCCAGCAGCCGGGCGATCACCTCCGGGTCCATCGCGGTGCCGCCGCCGGCCACCCGGCGCACCGCGTCCGCGAATTGGGCGCCGTCCAGTACCCGGTCCTTGAGTAGGTAGCCGATGCCGCCGGTGCCGCCGGCCAGCAGCTCGCGGGCGTAGAGCTGCTCGACGTACTGGGACAGCACCAGTACCGGCAGGCCGGGCATCATCGCGCGGGCGGCCAGCGCGGCTTTCAGCCCTTCATCGGTGAACGTGGGCGGCAGCCGCACATCCACGATCGCCATGTCGGGCTTGCCGGCAGTGACCGCGGCCAGCAGGTCATCGCCGCTGTCCACGGCCGCGATGACCTGCATGCCGTGCGCCTGCAGCAGCCGGGTCAGCCCGTCTCTTATCAGGAAGAGATCTTCGGCGATGACAACGCGCACGGGATCTCCATGTTCACCACGGTAGGGCCCCCCGGGGGGCTGGATACCACGAGCACGCCATCGAACGCGGCGAGTCTGCGCTCGATGCCGGCCAGCCCGGTGCCCCGGACCGGGTCGGCGCCGCCATTTCCGTCGTCGCTGACCCCGATCCGCAGCATCCCGCCCTGATGCCGCAGGTCTACCCAGGCCAGGCGGGCATGCGCGTGCTTGGATGCGTTGGCCAGCAGCTCGCTGACCGCGAAGTAGGCGGCCGACTCGACCGGCGCGGGCGGCCTGCCGGTCAGCTCGCTGGCGAAGCGGACCCGCAGCGGTAGGTCCAGCGCCAGCGCCCGGACCGCCTCGGCCAGCCCGCGGTCGGCCAGCACCGGCGGGTGGATGCCCCGCACTAGGTCCCGCAGCTCGGCCAGCGCCTTCGCCGAGGACTCGCGGGCCTCGGCCAGCAGCCTCCGCGCCGCCGCCGGGTTATCCTCCAGTATCTGGCCGGCGGCATCCAGTGTCATGCCCATCGCCACCAGCCTGGCCTGGGCGCCGTCATGCAGGTCGCGCTCGATCCGCCGCATCTCCGCCGCGCCGGTGTCGATGGTGTCAGCGCGGGTCTGGGCCAGATGGGAGACCCGTAGCGCCAGCTCGGCCTGCTCGGTCGGCCCCAGCATCGACCGGGCCAGCAGGCCGTATCCGCGCAGCAGCCGCGGCCCCGCCCATAGCCCCAGCGCGACGCATCCGGCACCGATCAGAAACAGCAGGAACGGGCTGCTCAAGGCGAAGGCGGGCGCCGCGGCCGGCACCGGTCGCAGCACGGTGTCCTTCAACGCCCAGGTAACGCCCACCACTACTAGCCCCGCCGGCGCGGCGGCCAAGATCCAGCCCGCACACGCGTTGACCGCCAGCCACAGCAGGTCACGCCAGCTCGCCGGATCGCCCAGCAGCCAGCTCAGTCGTCCCCTGAAGCTGAGCGCCCCGCTCGCGGGCGGCGTCCGGTACGGACTCGCGATCGGCACCGCGCACCAGTCGCCGGACAGCCGCCGGGTGAGCATCGCCAGCTGCCGTACGGTCAGCAGGGCGCCCGGGGCGAGCGGCAGGCTCACGGCGAGCGCTACGAGGACTAGGGCCGCATATATCGACAGCGCTCCCTTGTGGATGATGGCAAGCGCCACCCCAAGCAGGGGAAGGATCACCGCGGCAGCGATGGCCAGCCTCCTGCCGCCAAGGGCCAGGTACAGCCCGTATCCCAGCACGGCGAAGGCTGCCGCTACGGCAAGGAACAGCACCAGACCGGCGCCGGCCAGCACCAGCCCGCAGAACCCCACTCCCCGGACTGCGGCAACCGCGCCCTCGCCGACCCAGGACCAGCGCCCGCGGTGCGGGCCCCGCGCCGACGGGCTGACCTCTGCGCCGTCGCCCACGAATGTCTCCTCTGCCGGGGTCAGCGCTGGCCCAGGGGACCCCGGAACCCCTGCTCAGGTCCAGTGTGCCAGTCGCCCGGCCGACCCGCAGTGGCGCTAAGCCCCAGACCAGGGGTGTACCTAGATGCACCCCCAGGACGCCGCTCAGCCGTATGTCGCCGCCACCCAGTCGTCACCTAGCGTAACCGCTAGCGGATGAAATCCAGCCGCAGGAACGTGACAACGGGACTCCGGAAGGACCGTCGTGAGCGGAACAGCCACCGGCCGCGCTGCCGTGCTTGAGCTGCGGGGGGTGTCGAAGGTCTACGGCCAGGGAGTCGCCCAACGGCCAGCCGGACTTGACCGTGAACTCGAACACCGCCGATACACCGCTTTTCTCGCCAGGAAACAGGCATCGTCATTCGGCCTGACTTATGGGGGATGCGGCTGGCTCGCTCTGAAATTTGACCTCACGCTGCGAAGGCAGCGCGTCTGCGGAAATGGTGAGAGCTTGTGGAGAATTATGACCGTGCTGCGCTGAATGCGGGTCGCGGTATCGTCATAGAAGCCCGAGAGGTTCACCGGTCGTTCGGGCAGACTCCTGCGCTGCGAGGCGCTTCCGTCGCTGCGGCCCATGGTGAAATCCTGGCGGTTATGGGGCCGAGCGGCTCTGGCAAGTCCACGCTGCTGCACTGCCTCGCCGGGATCTTCACGCCGGATCATGGCGAGATCTGGTTCGACGGGCACCGGCTGGATGCGCTCAGCGAGTCGGAGCGGACCAAGCTGCGCCGGACGGCTTTCGGCTTCGTTTTCCAGTTCGGCCAGCTAGTGCCAGAGCTGAGTGTCGCGGACAACGTCGCGCTGCCGCTGCTGCTGAACCGCGTCAAGCGCAAAGGCGCCTACGAGAAAGCCGGTGCGTGGCTGGATCGGTTGCAGCTCCACGGGCTCGGTGGACGGCGCACCGGGGAGTTGTCGGGCGGCCAGGTGCAGCGGGTTGCGCTCGCTCGGGCACTCGTGACGCGCCCGCGGGTTCTCTTCGCGGATGAGCCGACCGGCTCGCTGGATTCGCTCACCGGCGAGATGGTCATGAACCTGATGGTCGGTTTGGCGCGCGACGAGGGAACGACGGTCGTCCTTGTCACCCATGAGGCTCGAGTGGCGGCCAGCGCGGACCGCAAGATCTTGGTGCGCGACGGCCAGGTGTCCGACCCCCGGACGGCGGAGGTGGGCCCATGATGTTCCTGCTCGGCCTGCGCCTGGTATTGCGCACCGGCAAGGAGTCACTCGCCAGGCTGGTCCTGATCGCGTCCGCCGTCGCGATCGGCGTGGCGTTGCTGCTGGTCGTCCTGGCTGATTTCCACGGCTTTCAGGCTGCCAACAACAAGCGATGCTGGGAGTGCACAACCGGGCCTTACCTGATCACCGGAGCGATCAAGCCCGCCGCCAACGTGGAACTATGGAACTACAGCGAGGACTATTTCGGGGGCCAGCTCATCAAGGGGCTCGAAGTCGCGGCATTGGGACCGCATGCGCCCACCCCGCCAGGGATCCCGCGATTGCCCGGTGCGGGCAGCTACTTCGCGTCGCCCGCGCTGGTCACGCTGCTGAAGTCGGTCCCTCGTGACGAACTGGGAGCGCGGTTCCCAGGCTCTCTCGCCGGACTGGTCGGCCCGGCCGCCCTGTCCGGACCGGACGACCTGGTGATCATCATCGGCCGGTCAGCGGCCGAGCTGGAACGCTTGCCGGCCACAGAGCGTGTCGACGCCATCGCGACCACTCCCCGCGTCTCCGCCTCAGAGAACCTTTACCAGTACGGATTCGGCATGGTCGCGGTCGGCCTGATCTTCCCGTTGCTGACTCTCATCGGGACGGCAACCCGGCTGGCGGCGGCCCGCCGCGAAGAGCGCTTCGCGGCATTCCGGCTGGTGGGAGCGACGCCGCGACAGGTAGGCGTTATCGCCTCTGTGGACGCATTCGTGGGCGCGGCGGTCGGCTCCCTGGTGGGCATCGTCATCTTCCAGCCGCTGCAGCCCGCCGTCGCGCGAGTCGCCATCACTGGTTCCCGCTACTTCCCGTCCACAGTCGCACCAACCACCGGAGAGTACGTCGCAGTGCTCGTCGGCGTGCCCATCGCCGCCATTTGCGCCGCGGTGTGGTCGCTGCAGCGGGTACGGATATCCCCGCTGGGCGCTAGCCGGAAGACCACTCCGTCTCCTCCCAGCGCACTCCGGATCGTTCCGCTTGTGCTGGGCTTGGTGGTGTTCACCGCGGCCCCGTTCCTGCTTGGCGCGCACAAGCAGGCGGGCGGCCCGCTGGGCCAGTCGAACTCCGGGCCGAGCCCGCTCTTGCTCCCGGTCCTGCTCCTGGGCGAGTTGCTGATCATGACCGGGCTTTTCCTGAGCGGGTCCTGGCTGACGATGCAGGGAGCCCGCTTCGTCGCGAGGACAGCGCGGGGGGCATCTGGTCTCCTGGCAGCGCGACGGCTGGCGGACAGCCCGAAGACCGCGTTCCGCTCCGTCGGTGGACTGGTGCTCGCCGTCTTCGTCGGCACGGCCATTGCCGGCGTCGTGCCCGCGGTCAATTCGGGCCTGCGGTTGACCCACGGCGGGAAGCTCAACAACGTCCTGCGGGTTTCCTTCACATCGCCGTACGGCTACGGCTCAGGACCAGGCAACGGGCTTCTCCCACAGCCCTCCGCCGAGATGCTGCGAAGGGTCCGGTCGTACCCTGGAACCTCCACCCTGCCGGTATATCTGTACGGGCCGCAAAATGGATATCCTTCCTGCGAAGGCCTTTATAACTGTGCACCGAGCATCGGTATTTTGAACTGCCATGACATCGGGAGACCCTTCCTCTTTATTGCGCGATGCCCGCCTCATGCAGCGGCAATACAGGTGCAATTTAACCTTCTCCTCATCACTAATGATCTCCTTTTTACGAGCCTGCCGCTCAGCACGTCCCCCATCCCTGCCGAAGCAAGGAAGAGCCTTCGCAGCCTGCATATGGGCGAAGTCCTCGTCACAACGAGAAATCCGTCCACGCTGGAGAAAATTCGCACCCTGATGGCTGCCTATACGGCGGCGGCCGGGTCCTCCAACGTGCCGGAGACGTTCGGCGAAGGCTCCCGCACCAGGGCGGCCCTGTATTTGGAGATCGAAACGATCGCCCTGGCCGTGACCGCCGTGACCCTGGTGATCGCGGGATGCAGTGTTGCGGTATCGGTTGGCGGCGGACTCATGGAGCGCAAGCGCCCATTCACGCTGTTGCGCGTGACGGGTGCTCAGCTACGCGTTCTGTACCGGGTCGTCCTCTTTGAATCGGTCCTGCCGCTGACCCTGACCGCGGCGGTGGCGGCAGCGGCGGGGTTGGGCACGGCTGCCTCCATCCTGCGACTGCTCGGGCCCAAGGCCGGATCGGTGACGCTGCCAGGCCACGTCTATTTCCTGACGCTCGGCTGCGCTCTGGCGGCGTCGCTCGCGGTGCTTCTGGCTACGTTGCCTCTGCTCAAACGCATCACCACCCCAGACGAGGTGCGATTTGAATGAATCCCTCAGCCGGCCCTATCGTCCTCACCAGCGCCCCGCGTGATCTCGCTGCCCTCTCCGCACACGCAGCGCGCCCGATCACAATCGCCCGTGGATAGCACAGTCATGGTCGATCACTGGATTGCGCTCAGCCGGAAGTCACTGCGAGCGCGAGCGGCAGGATGGCGGCGGCACCGGCCTCGCGAAGCAGTTTCGCCGCGACGGTCATAGTCCAGCCAGTATCGATCCGGTCATCGACGAGCAGCACCGGGCCGTGGAGGTTTGCGACTGCGCTGCGCACGGAGTCGGGGACCTTGAGCTCGTGCCAGAGGGCGCGGAGCCGCTGCGCGCTGTTGTACTGGCGGGCACCGGGCCGAGTGCCGTCCGCGTAGGTGAGCGCGCCGAGATACGGCATCTGGCCGATCTCCGCCATCCGCTGGCCGAGGCTCTCGATGAGCTGAGGGCGCGAACGGGACGGCAGCGTGATCAGGCCGACCGGCCGATGCACCCAGTCCCAGGCGGCCAGGACCTTGACGACCGCGGCGACCAGATCATCGGGGACCGGGCCGTCGCTGCCGGGATCGGCGGAGCTGGCGGGATCGGCAGGGGACAGCAGGGCGCGCAGCCGGGGGCCCCAGCCGAGGTCGGTCAGCCTGCCGAGGGCCCGGCCGGGCTCGGCCGACAGGTCGGGGCCGATCTTCCCTGCGACGTCGATGCCAAGCTCTTTCATCCCGGTAGGCCACATCGTCCGCGGCTCGACCTCAAGCCCAGGCCGGAGCAGCCGGTCCCGTGCGGCAGCAGCGCCGGCCTGCGACACCGTGTCCGGCCAGGGCCGCCCGGTGCAGTTGTCGCACCGCCCGCACGGCGTTGCCGCCGGATCGTCGAGCTCGCGGCGCAGGTACTCCATCCGGCAGCTGCCCGTCGAGATGTAGCCGAGCATCGCCTGCTGCTCGCGGGAACGCTCGGCCGCGACCCTCGCGTAGCGATCGCCGTCGTAGGCCCAGTCCTGCCCCGTCGACGCCCAGCCTCCGCTGACCCGGCGGACCGCGCCGTCCACGTCCAGCACCTTGAGCATCATCTCCAGCCGGCTGCGGGACAGATCGACCCTCGTCTCCAGCGCAGCAGTGGACAGCGGCCTGCCCGCCTCGGCGAGCGCGGCGAGCGTGCGGCGGACCACCTGCTCCGGCGGGAACGCAAGCGATCCGAAGTAGGCCCAGATGTCGGCATCCTCGCGTCCCGGCAGCAGGATCACCTCGGCACGATCGACGCCGCGGCCGGCCCTGCCGATCTGCTGGTAGTACGCGATCGGCGACTGCGGGGCGCCCAGGTGCACGACGAATCCGAGGTCAGGCTTGTCGAACCCCATGCCGAGGGCACTTGTTGCCACCAAGGCCTTGAGCTGGTTGGCCAGGAGGGAGTCCTCTGCCGCCTTGCGTTCTGAATGCTCGTCTTTTCCTGTGTACGCGGCGACGTCATGGCCGCGCTCACGCAGGAAGGAGGCAGTCTCGTGCGCGGCCGCCACCGTCAGCGTATAGATGATGCCGGAGCCTGGCAGCTCGCCGAGGTGCTCGGCCAGCCAGCCGAGGCGCTGCTGGGCGCCGGGAAGGCGGACGACGGCGAGATGTAGGCTGTCGCGGTCCAGCGGGCCGCGCAACACCAGCGTCTCGCCCCCGCGGCCGGCGCCGAGCTGCTCGGCAACGTCGAGGGCGACCCTTGCGTTCGCCGTCGCCGTGGTCGCGAGGACCGGCACGCCGGGCGGCAGCTCATCCAGCAGGGTGCGCAGCCGCCGGTAGTCGGGCCGGAAGTCATGGCCCCAGTCGGAGATGCAGTGCGCCTCGTCCACCACCAGCATCCCGGCGGCGGCGAGCAGCTTGGGCAGCACCAAGTCGCGGAAGCCCGGGTTGTTCAGCCGCTCCGGGCTGACCAGCAACACGTCCGCCTGGCCGGCCGCTACCTCGGCGTATACCTCCTCCCACTGCTCGGTGTTGGCCGAGTTCACCGTGCGAGCGTGGATTCCGGCCCGGCTCGCCGCCTCGATCTGGTTGCGCATGAGGGCGAGCAGCGGAGAGACGATCACCGACGGCCCTGACCCGCGCGAGCGCAGCAATGCGGTCGCCGTGAAGTAAACGGCCGACTTGCCCCAACCGGTGCGCTGGACGACCAGAGCCCGGCGGCGGTCCTGGACCAAGGCGCGGACCGCTGTCCACTGGTCGTCGCGCAGTCGCGCATCTGGTCCGGCGAGGGCGCGCAAGCAGCGCTCTGCCTCAGCGCGCAGTGAGCCTTGCAGGACCTCATCGCCGGTCATGTAGTCCTTCGTATCAGCCGCAGCCGACGATTACCCTGCTGACCGCCCTACCGCCCGGCGGATGCGGCGATGTGCTGTGGTGGCTGGCCTGCGCGGCGGGCGCGGGCGGCGTCGAAAGCTGCTGGGGTGAGTGCGGCGCGGATGGTGGCCAGTGTCCGCGCGTACCCCGCTGGGTAGATGGGCGGCAGCAGCACGCCGGTCTGGGCACGCAGGGCGTCGCGGGCTCCGTCGAGTTCCGCGGCGCGCTCGTAGTCGCCGCTGGCCGCCGCCGCCCCGGCCAGACCCTCCAGGCACCACTGCAGGTACATCAGGTTGCCCGTGCCGGCGAACAGCGATGCGGCGTCGGCGAGCAGGGCCTGCGCCCGGGCGTGGTCGCCGTCGGCCAGGTCGACATGGCCGATCAGGGTCAGCGACATGGCCGTGCTCCAGCGGTCGCCGTACTTCCGGGCCACGGCCAGGCTTTCCTCGAACAGCTCCCGGGCGGCGGCCCGCTCACCCAGATTCAGCAGCGCGGCCCCCAGCCCACCCAGGCCCCGGGCCGTGGTCTTCTCGTCACCCCGCTCGCGCAGCAGCGCCAGGCTGTCGGCGAAGAAACGCGCCGCCCGCTTGAAGTCGCCCGAGTTGATCCCGAACGTTCCCAGCATGAAGAGCACGTCGGCCTGCCCACCGGTGTCACCCAGGGCGCGGAACAGGCCCAGCGCCTCGATGCCGAATGCCTCCGCCCGCTCGGAAGCCTCCGGCCCCGCGTTGCCGGCCAACCAGCCCAGCAGGAACAGCACCTGGGCCAGAGAGTACCGGTCGCCCGAGCCTCGCGCCGCGGCCAGGCTCTCCTCGGCCAGGGCGCCCGCCCGTGGGCCGTCCCCGGTGAACATCGCCGCGTAGGCCAGGCCGAGCAGCGCCGTCGCCTCACCGGCCCGGTCGGCGGCCGCCCGCGCCTGCTCCAGCGCCGCCTGGTGGTGGCGCGCGGAGTCCGCGTACTGGTCCTGCGCCCGCGCCAGCAGGCCCTGGGTGTTGAGCGCGGGCGTCAGCACCCGTGGGTCTGCGAGCTCGCGGGCCAGCTTGACGGCCTGCGAGCAGCGCTCGGCCGCCTCGTCGTATGCCGCCTGGTCGATCGCCAGCCGTGCCGCGCCGACCAGCCCGTTGATCCGCACGGACGGGGCGACTGCGCCGGCGGAGCGGCCCAACCCGTCCCGGAGCCACCGGCGGCCCTCGCTGAGATGGCCGCGCTGCTGCCAGAACGGCCACAGCGCGGCGGCCAGACGGAGCTCCGCCCCGTCATCGTGTTCCCGCGCCCAGTGGAGCGCGGCCCGCAGGTTGTCGTGCTCGGCGTGCAGCCTGGCCAGCCAGGCCACCGCCGGCCCGGTGAGCGCCGGGCCTGCCTCCTCGGCCAGCGCCAGGTAGTACGCGGCGTGCCGCCGCCCGATCTCCCCGGATTCGGACCGCTCGGTCAACAGCTCGGTGCCGTATTCCCGGATGGTCTCCAGCATGGCCAGCCGCGGCGCCGCGCGCAGGAAGTTGCCGTCTCTCGCTGCGGGCGGGAGGCCGCCGGCTGCTACTGAGGGTGCAGCACCACCGTCCCCCGCTGAGCGCGAGGCGGCACCGTCCCCCACTGTGGGTTCCTCGCGCAGCCGGAGCAGGCTGCTGGCCACGAGCGACGCCACCCCGTCGAGCACGTCTAGGCCTTCGCCGCCACCGGCGCAGATCACCTCCGCCGCCTCCAGCGTGCAGCCGCCCACGAACACGCACATCCGCCGGAACAGCGCCTGTTCCCGCTCGTTCAGCAGCTCGTAGCTCCAGGCGATGGCGTCCCGCATGGTTTTCTGCCGGGCAGGCAGGTCGTGCGGCCCGCCGGCCAGCACCGGCAGCCGGCGGTCCAGCCGGGCCAGCAGCGCCGCCGGGGGCAGCAGCCGCACCCGGGCCGCGGCCAGCTCGATGGCCAGCGGGAGCCCGTCCAGCCGGCGGCAGATCTCCGCCACGGCCCGGGCCGTCTCGGCGTCTGGCGGCAGTTCCGCTCCCGCGGCGCGCGCCCGTTCGGCCAGCAGTTCCACTGCGGGCGAGCTCAGCTGCGTCTCCGGCGGCCCGTCCGCACCGGGCAGCATCAGCGGCGCGACCGGGTAGTCGTGCCCGCCCCGGACGTCCAGGACCACCCGGCTGGTGACCAGCATGACCAGCTCCGGGCACGCCTCCAGCAGGGCGAGCACGGCGTCCCGGGCCGGGAGCAGGTGCTCGAAGTTGTCCAGCAGCACCAGCAGCCGCCTGCCGCGCAGCGACACCGCCAGCAGGTCGGGCAGCGGGGTCGCGTCCCGCTCATCCACCCCCAGCCGCTGAGCGATGGCGCCCAGCACGAGCCCGGGATCGCGCAGCGGCGCCAGGTCGACGAAGACGGCGCCGTCGGCGAAGTCGCCGGCCACCCGGTCCGCTACCTCGATCGCCAGCCGGGTCTTGCCCACCCCGCCCGGCCCGGTCAGCGTCAGCAGCTGGGTATCGCCCCGGCGCAGCAGCTTCACCACCGCCGCGGCCACACCGGCCCGGCCGATCAGCGGGGTGAGCGGCCGCGGCATGGCCCGGCGGGCCGTCCCCGCGGCTCCCGCCGCCACGTCGGCCGTGGCGCCCGGTTGCCCCGGCCGGGGCGGGCGGGCGGCCGAGAGCAGTTCGGCCCGCTCCTCCGGGCCCGCGCCCAGCGCGTCGGCGAGCAGCGTTACCGTGCCAAGCCGTGGCGTCCGGGCCGGATCACGCTCCAGATCGCTGACGGCCTTGGCGCTGAGCCCGGCGCCCTCGGCGAGGGCTTCCTGGGTCAGCCCCGCCGCTAGCCGCTGCCGTTTGAGCAGCGCGGCGAAGCTGCTGGCGTCCGGGTCTGGCATCGGTGCTACCGCCGCGGGCCCGGGAAAAGGGGAGAACTCGGGGAGCGCTCGTCCTGGTGCGTGGTTCTGCCGCCACCGACCCTGGGATCAGGCATCACGCCGAGATCGCCAGGGAGTGCAGCGATGTCCCCGGAAGAGCTGAAGGCCCGCGCCCGCCGCGTGGTCGAGGAGATCCTCAACCAGGGCGACTTCGCCGTCGCCAATGAGCTCATCTCCCCCGACTGCGTGCACCACGTCCCCGGCGGCCAGCCCGCGCCGGGCCTCGCGGGCCTGATGGGCTGGCTGGCTCTGACCCAGCGTATCTTCCCCGATTTCCACGCGATCGTGGAAGACGAGATCGCCGAAGGCGACCGGGTCGTGCAGCGCATCACCTGCTACGGCACCCATCGGGGCGAGTTCTCCGGCGTCTTGCCGACCGGCGAGCCGATCGCCTTCTCCAGCATCGAGATCAACCGGGCCGGGGCGGACGGGAAATTCACCGAGCACTGGTCATCGGCCGACCTGCTCGGCGTCCTCCATCGTCTCCGTCGGGCGGCAGGGATGCCGGCCGCTAGTAGGTGACCTTTGTGCCAGCGGACAGAGGTGGGGACACGTGAGCGAAGCGCCGAGCACATCACGACGGCCGGTTGACCAGCACTCCCGGTCCTTGGGCAACGAGCAGTCAATGACCAGGGCGCGGCAGCGCGTGATGGGCGGCCTGTTCCTGGTATCCGGCCTGTGCTTTACCGCGGGCGTCCTCAACCCGCCGTTGCTGCCCACCTGGGGTGACTCGGTCCCCCAAAGCGTCGCCGTAGCGGCGGCGCACCGCACGGCGTGGTTCACCTCGACCTGGCTGATCACCCTGTCGCTCGTCGCCGCTGTCGCCGCGCTCGAACTGCTCACCCGGGTGCTCGATTCCGACGCCGCGCGGGTCGGCCGGTCGCTTTACCTGGTCGGCGCCGCGCTCGGCCTCGCCTCGACCGCCTACGACCTGGCGGTCACCAGCACGCTGCTCGGCACCGCCGCGCTGCCGGGCTGGTACCTCGGTATCGCGCACTGGGCCGCCGGCCTCGGCACCGCGTACTTCGCCCTGCTGGCCCCGGCCGCGCTGACCGCGTTCGGCGTGGCCATCTTCCGCACCCGGGCACTGCCCCGCTGGACCGCGACCATGTTCCTCGCCGCGGCGCTGCTGCTGTTCGCCCAGTACGCCGCGTTCCGCGGCGCCCTGCCGTTCCCGCAGTTCCTGGCGTTCATCGTGCTCGGCGCCACCCTCGTGATCCGGGCACCGCGCACCATCACGTCCATCACAGACCCAGCCCGGCCGGCCACGCTCCCGGCCGGCCGCACCTCTCTGAGGGATTCCGATGGCTTCACCCGTCCGCACGAATAGCGCGGACTACCAGGCCGCGGCCGGGCCGCCGGAGCGGGCCATCGTCCAGGCCCGGCCGGTGAGACGCATCACGGCGGCGTTGTGGGCCGTGACGCTGCTGGCGGCGCTCGCGGTGCTGGCCCTGACCGTCGTCACATGGGACGACCTCAAGCTCAGCGACGGGATCTCGAGCCTGTATACCCCGGTGGCGGCGGTCGCCTACGCCACGCTCGGTGTGCTGATCATCCACCGCGCGGCCAACCTGATCGGCTGGATCATGCTCGCCGAGGGTATCGCGATCGCGTTTCAGGGGCTGGCCAACGCCTATGCGGTGATCGGGGTTGCGGCGCACCCTGGGTCGCTCCCGGCGGCGAAGCTGGC
>DATINY010000007.1:0-3926 GCA_035473755.1 Streptosporangiaceae bacterium | reverse complement strand
GTGCGGCGGCCGCCGCCGGACTGCCTGGACCCGAAGATCCATCACAACAACCTGCTGTCCTCGATCCTGGCCAAGATCGAGGCGAACGTGGCCGGAGCCGACGATGCGGTCATGCTCGACCAGCGTGGCTTCGTGGCCGAGACCAACGCCACCCACCTGTTCCTGGTAACCGGAGGACGGCTGGCCACCCCGGCCACGGCGGCCTGCCCGGAGGGGATCACCCGGGCGGCGGTGCTGGAGCTGGCGGAGGGCGCGGGGATCGGCTGCGACGTCGGCGACCTCAGCCTGACCCAGTTCTACGCCGCGGACGAGGTGTTCGTCACCGGCACCATGGGCGGGCTCACGCCGGTCACCGCGATCGACGGGCGCACCGTCGGCGGCGGCTCGGCGGGCCCGGTGACCCTCCGGCTCACCGCCCTGTTCGCCGGCCTGACCGCCTGTTCCGGCACGCCCGTGGCCTAATGGCCAGTGGTGCGACGGCGGTGATCGTTGCAGACTGGAGCCCATGACGGAGGCAGCTGCGGTCCCGGCGGTGGACCTGCCCGGTGGTGTCCAGATGCCGATGCTCGGGTTCGGCACCTGGTTACTGCGCGGCAAGGCGGGGCGTGAGGCGGTGCGCGACGCGCTGGGCGCGGGATACCGGCACATCGACACCGCGACTATGTACGGCAACGAGGCTGACGTGGGCCACGTGCTGGCCAGCAGCGGGCTGGCCCGGGACCAGGTGTTCATCACCACCAAGCTGCCCTCGGGCAAGGCGGGCCGGGAGCGGGCCACCCTCGCGGCCAGCCTGCGGGCGCTCGGAACCGACTACGTGGACCTGTGGCTGGTGCACTGGCCACCGCCGGAGCGCATGCTGATCAAGGTCTGGTGCGAGTTCCTGGCGCTGCGCGACGAGGGACGGGCGCGTGCGATCGGGGTCAGCAACTACTCGCTCGCCCAGATCGACCGGCTGATCAAGGCGACCGGCCAGGCGCCCGCCGTAAACCAGATCTCGTGGAGCCCAGGCCGGTACGACGCGGCGCTGCTGGCGGCCCACCGCGAGCGCGGCGTGGCCGTCGAGGGGTACAGCCCGCTCAAGCGCACCAACCTCACCAGCCCAGTGCTGACCGAGATCGCCGGCGCCCACGGCGCGACCCCCGCCCAGGTGGTGCTGCGCTGGCACCTGGAGCACGGGGTGACGGTGCTGGTGAAGTCGGTGCACCCGGAACGGATCGCGTCCAATATCGAGGCGCTGCGCCTCTCACTCGACCCGGGTGAGGTGGCGCGGATCGACGCCCTGTCCCGCTGACGGCCGCCGGGACCGGGGGCTACGTCTCCCCGACCTCACCGTGATCGTCAATGCCCGCGGTCACCAGCAGCCGCCGGAACCGGGAGATCGCCTGGTGCTTGGGCAGGCCCAAGCGGCGGCCGATCTCCGACCACGGATACTGCGAGTGGAGGATGACCTCGGTGCCAACCTCCTCCAGATGCGGGGGGCAGTCCGCGCCTAACCGCATCAGCGCGGCCGCTGCCAGCTTCCGGTTACGGCTGGAGGCCTCCAGGGTGCGCCGCTCGTTGGCGGCCTGCAGCGCCGCCAGGGAGCCCTCGGCCTCACCCCGGCCGGCCGGGCTCATCGCCATCCTCCCCCCGGGGGAGTGGAGATCGCCTGATTTCCCGTCTTAAGCCATAAACGAGTCACGGGGACGGTGGGTACCCGCATAGCCCGGCGGCGAAACCCTGTGCTGCCGCGTGGCTGCCGCGGCCACTGGTCTCACCTGGGCGGGCCGACATAGTGTCGCAATATGAGCAAGACGATGCCGCTGTTCCCGCTCGGCACCGTGCTGTACCCGGGACTCGTACTGCCGCTGCACATATTCGAGGAGCGGTACCGGCAGCTCGTCCGCGACCTGCTGGAGGGTCCGGAGGCGCAGGAGTTCGGCGTGATCGCGATCCGCAAGGGCCGCGAGACCGGCGTGGACGGGATTTCGGCGCTCTACGAGATCGGCTGCGCCGCGGCGCTGCGCCAGGTCGCCAGGCACGACGACGGCCGGTTCGATGTGGTGACGGTCGGCACCCAGCGATTCCGGCTGCTGGGGCTGGACCACTCCCGGCCCTACCTGCAGGGCGAGATCGAGCTGCTGGCCGAGGAGACCGGCGACGAGGCGACGGCCGCGCTGGCGGCCCAGGCGGTGCAGCGCTCGTTCCGTGACTACCTCGACGTGCTGGCCACTCAGGGGGCAGCCCGGATCGACGTGCCCGACCTGCCGGACGAGCCGGTGCTCCTTTCCTACCTGGTGGCCGCGTCGATGATCGTGGACGTGAGCGACCGGCAGGTCATGCTGGCCGAACCGGACGCCGCGAGCCGCCTGGCAGCCGAGCGCGCCCTGCTGGCGAGGGAGACCAGGATCCTGCGCACGCTCACCTCGGCGCCAGCCACCGACCTGCGGAGCTCCCCCT
The DNA here is from genome assembly GCA_035473755.1 of Streptosporangiaceae bacterium. Lineage (GTDB taxonomy): Bacteria > Actinomycetota > Actinomycetes > Streptosporangiales > Streptosporangiaceae > UBA9676. Next base: position 1,487 of record DATINY010000007.1, on the reverse strand, counting down.
ACAACCCGAACTAGAGCCGGCCCTAGGCCTGCCTCCCCGGCAGCGTGACGTGCTGGGGCAGCCGTTCGGCCACCGTGGCGGCCAGCCGGGCCAGCGCGTCCGGCGGCAGCGAGCGCGTCGCCGAGCCGCCCGCGCTGACCTTGGCGGTCAGCCCGCCCACCAGCAGGACGGCCGTCCGGCCGCGGTTGAGCAGCCACGCCTCGTCGCCGACTCCGGGCAGCGGCTGCCCGCGGCGCCGGGCCAGGGCAGCGAGGCCGCCGAGGAACCCATCGGCCACCGTGACGAGGACCGTGATGCCGTCTCCGCGGTACACCACGCTGGCGGCCCCGGGCGTGAAACTGGTGCCGCGGACGGGCCGGCCGACCGCGGCGGAGACCTCGTCGGCGCTCAGCAGGGCGCCCGGCGGCGGCGCGCCCGCTCCCCCGTCGCGCCGGGCCAGCCGGGCGCCCGGTGGCAGCGCGCCGACGTCATCACCGGCGGTGGCTGCCCCGGAGGGTGCCCCAGGCTCACTGCTGACCGCCCCGGGCTCACTGCCGACCGCCCCGGGCTCACTGCCGACCGCCTCGGGCTGGCCGGTGGCGGCTATGGGCCCACCGGCCGTGGTGGCTGCGGGCAGGCTCTCGGCGAGCGCGGCGGGCGGGCCCGCATCGACGGCGGCCACCCCCGCCTGGCGCGGCAGGGTGGCGCCGCCCTCCTCGTCGTGGCCCAGCAAGGTGGCGCCGCCCGCGCGGTCCTGGTCCGGCGTCAGGCCGAGGAGCTTGCCCGACCGCGGCGAGGCCCGGACCGTCACCGTGTCCCCCAGCGCCAGCTGGGCGAACGCCGCCCCGCTGACGTCGAAGCTCCACGACCGCTCGCCATCGTCCACGGCAATGCAGGAGATGTAGTTGTTGTCGTTGGTGCCGGTGTGTTCCACCCAGCGGGCGATCACCTGGGCCTGGAAGCTGGCCTCGGCAGGCCTGGCCCTCCGGGCGGCCAGGCCGCGGGCGCCACCGACGGCCGCAGCGGCGGCGGCCACCGCCAGCGCGGCTGGAATCAGCAGGCCGACCGGGCCCAGCAGCAGTGAACTGGCGTACGCCATCAGCGCCAACCAGACGGCCAGCACCAACCAGAACGCCGGGTGCACGCGCGTGGAGGACGCCGGGCGGATCCGCACCAGCCGCCAGTGCCCGCCAAAGGACGACCACGCCATGGAGGGCCGGCGGGTGCCGGTGACTTGCCCGGAGTTGCCCGTCCCGGCTCCGGTCCGCCCGCGGCCCGGACGGACACCAGCCGCCAGCGCCGGGCCGGCGCCGGGCACCTGCACCGGCGCACCGGCCGCGACCGCCAATGCCAGCCGGCCTAGTCCGGCCGACGCCGGGGCGGATGCCTGGCCCAGCGTGCTGTCGGGGGGTTCCATATCCCCGGCGGCCGCCATCTCTCCGGCGGCCGCCATCTCTCCGGCGGCTGCCATCTCCCCGGCGGCTGCCATCTCCCCGGCGGCCGCCAGC
>DATINY010000006.1:0-6638 GCA_035473755.1 Streptosporangiaceae bacterium | reverse complement strand
GCCTTGCCGCCGCCCTTGACGCGGGGCCGGACCCGCAGCAGGAAGCTCGCCGCTCCCTGCGGGTCCAGGTCCCACAGCAGCACCCGCAGGCCGTCGCGGGCCGCGAGGTGGCCCATGTTGACCGCAGTCGACGTCTTGCCGACCCCGCCCTTGATGTTGTAGCTGGCGAGAATCTTCATCGGCCCGGGCCCGAGGTGAGGGCACGGAAGCGATGCTGGCTGGCGGCGCTGGCGAAGTCCGCGAACCGGCCCGCGAACTCGCGGCGGGCCCGGCGCTCGCGGCGCGCGATCTTGCTGGCGAGCTCACCCATGGCGAGCAGGGCGGTGGCGGGAACGTCACGGTCCGTCATCATCTGGGCGGCGAACATCCGTATCTCGTGCTGTTGTACCTGGCAGTCCTGATATTCACCGAGACAGTCTTGCAGTCCCTTGAGATCCCGCACTGCCTGCTGGTGAATTGCCGGGTCATACAGCGAGGCGAAGAACTCCAGCAGGTAGCGCAGCTCCTTGCATCGTTTGCGCAGGTCATGCAGGCTTTCCGGCGGCGAGTCCGGGGTGATCGCCGCCCCCCGCTTCAGCACTTTCCGGTGGGCCCGGCCGATGCGGTCGGCGGCCAGGGCGGCGGCGGTGATGCCCCGCCGGGGCGCCGGGGCGGCGAGTTCCTTGCGCCAGGCCTTGATCAGGTCCAGGAAGCGGCGGGAGCGCAGCGCCCGCACCAGTTCCCGCTGCTCGATCTTGTGGCGCCGGGCGAGATGGCGGTGGAAGGGCTCCAGCTCGGCCGGCGTGGCGGCCAGCAGCCCGGCGGCCATCTCGTCGTAGCCGAGCAGGTAGACGTCGAGGTCACGCATCGGAGTGGTCACGTCGCCCAGCCACTTGAACTCACCGCCGAACGCCTCGGGCACGCCGGCCGGCAGCACATCGCCGCACAGCTTGACCGCCGACCGGGTGCGCCGGACGGCGACGCGCAGGTCGTGCAGGAACTCGGTGTCGATCTCCCTGGTCGTGCCGGGCACGTTGGCCTCGAGGGTGTCCAGCAGCCGCAGCAGCACCTTTTCCAGGGCGCACCGGGCCGGCATCTCGGCGGTCAGCTTGACGTCGATCTTGCTGGAGTAGTCGCCCGGATGGCGGCCGGCGGCGGCCAGGACATCGTCGAGCGGCGAGGCGACCGTCGGTGTCACTCCGTCGGCCGCGCTCAGGCTCCGGGCGATCCGGCCGGTCTGTATCTCATACCCGCGCACCGCGGCCACCGACAGACGCGGGGCCAGGCGGGTGCCGTTCTTGCCGGCCAGGGACATGTCGGTGACGGTCAGCCAGGCGACCGTCTTACCGTCGGCGTTCAGCACCCGCAGCTGCCGCACCGTAGCGGTGGCCCGGGCGGTGGGCATCAGCGCCCTCACGTCGGTGACGGGCTGCAGCCGGGAGCGCAGCGGCCCCGGCGGCAGTGCGCCGGCCCGCGCCGGCCAGCGGAGGCCCTTGGCCGGGACCGTGACCTGCTCGCCGTCAGCGCCGGTCAGCGTGTAGTCGCTGACCCGGGAGCCGGCGCTGTGCTGCAGCGTCAGCCCCGCCTGGTGCAGCCGCCAGTCGAAGGTATCCAGCCAGGTCAGCCGCAGCGTACGGGGCCGCCCCTCGGGCGCGACAGCAAAGCGCGGCGCGAGTGCCGCCCGTACCACATCGGCTGGGGGCCGGCCTTCGCAAGCAAGCACGAAGTCGTGCGGGAACGACTCAACCACAAGAGCCCCTGGCCCCGTCTCGAAGGAAAGAACATGCAAACAAACGAGAGAACGAACCTACCCAATCTTAGGCGAAACCCGCCTAACGAGAATGGTGGTACTCACTCTTGGTGAGCATCCGCGCCCGGCGGCGGACGCGCCCGGCGGCCTGGCCCGGCCTGGCCCGTGTGGCGCAGACTGGAGCGGTGCCACCCAGCACACTGACCGCGGCACGAGGGAGGCCAGGGTGCTCTATGTCTTCGGCTTTGAGCGGACCGGCGTGGCCGTCGGCGACCTGTATTTCGCCGATCCGGACCCCCCTCCCGGCCAGGAGGGCGCCGAACGGGGCGTGCGGCTCGAGGTCCGCCTGCTGGTGCACGGGCCACTGCCCGGGTCGGCCTATTCCGCGCGGCCGATAGAGGTGGGACGCCCGGTCTGGCGGGCTGACCTGCTGGAGTCGGTGGACGGCCCGCCGGGAAGCTTCGACCGCACCCACTACCACCCGCAGTTGCAGGGCTGGGAGCCGGGCCGCCGGGTCTACGACCGCGACCTGTCGGCGCACCCGGTCGAATGGGTGGGTGCCAGGCTGGCCGGCCTGGAAGCCCTGCTGGCCGAGGCCGGCGTCGCCGCCGACCCGGCCTACGCCGGCGACGCTGAGGCGCTGCGCGGCTGCCTCGCGGAGATCATGGACACGGTCGGCCGCCTGCTGGAACGGGTCCGGCGCGGCGAGCTTGGCCGGCCGCCGGACGGCCCCGGCGGGGAACCGGCCCGGCTGGGCTGGTTGTGAGCCGCCTCTCGGAGTTGGTCGTGAGGCCGTCCTTCGGGGCTGGTTGTGGCCGCTCTTCGGGGATGGTTATGGGCCGCTCTCGGAGGTGGTTGTGGGCCGCTCCTGGCAGGCGGTTGTGAGGCCGCCCGCCCCTGGCGGGAAGCCCCAGCGGCCGCCGCGCGTTGATGAGTAACTGCCCGCCCAGCCGCGACCAGGAGGCCTGACCGTCGATGACCGAATCCGCGCCCGCCCTGAACGATCCGTTCGCCGTGCTGACCGGGCCGCTGGCGGCGACGACCCGGATGCAGCTCGAGGTGGTCGACTCCGCCCCGCTCGGCCCGGACATGCAGCGGCTGGTGCTGACCGCGCCGGAACTGGCCGGCCTGGAGTACCAGCCCGGCCAGGACGTGATGCTGATGGTGGCGGTGGACGGCGACCGGCCGGTACGCCGGCGCTACACGATCCGCGCGCTCGACCACGCGCGGCGGCTGCTCACGCTCGACGTGGTCCGCCACGCCGGCGGGCCGGGGGAGCGCTGGGTCGCCGCAGTCAGGCCCGGCGACCGGATCGAGGGCATCGGGCCGCGCGGGAAGATCTTCCTGGCCGAGGAGGCGGACTGGCACCTGTTCATCGGGGACGACTCGGCGCTGCCCGCCTACCTCGCCATGGCAGGGGCACTGCCCACCGGCGCCCGCGCCCTGGTGATCCTGGAGCTGCCCGGCCCCGGGAGCGAGCAGGACCTGGCCACCGCCGCCGACGCCGAGGTGACCTGGCTGCACCGGAACGGCGGCCCGGCCGGCGACCCGGCGGCGCTGGTGGCGGCGGCCGCGGCGGTGACGCTGCCACCGGGCCGGGGGCACGCCTACCTGGCCGGCGAGGCCACGGTCGTGCTCCGGCTGCGGGAGACGCTGGCCGCGCGCGGGCTGGCGCCGGAGCAGATCTCGCCCAAGGCGTACTGGGGGCGGGGGCGGGCGAACGCCTCCCACGGCGAACCCGCCAGGGAAGGCTAGGGCGCGTCCTGGAGGCGGCGGGACGGGCCTGAGCAGCCCGGCGGCCGGCGTCCCGGGGCAACCCGCGGGCTCAGAATGGGGTCGCGGCCAGCAACTCGTCCAGCACCGCAGCGTCGCCGAGCACCTCGACCGGGGGATCGCCCGGCGGTATCCGGCGCATGAGCACAAGCAGCAGGTCTGAGGCGGGCCCGCGAATGGCGACGTCCCCCTTGCCGTGGCCCGGCTCCACCGTGATGCCGCCGGCGGCGGGGCGGATCATCCACTCACCGGCAGCGACTTCCCCGTCGGTGACGTGCACGTGCAGCACCTTGCCGTGCAGGCCCGCGAGGGACGGCCGGTCCTCACCGGGGTCCGGGGCGGCCAGGAAGCCGAGCCATTCGTCGATGCCGTCGGCCGCGGTCACCGGATCGATCCGCGGCCGCTGACCCAGCGCGATCTGCCCGTCCGCGCGGTGGACGGCCGTCTCGTGGGCCATCCGGCGCGCCCAGTACCGGGCCGGCCCCGGGCCGAGGTGCGTCCACACCTGCTCATCGCCGGCCGTATCAACGGCGTCGACGAGCCGGGCCGCCCCGCCGCGGAGCCAGTCCGCGTGCTCCCGCTGATCCGCGGGCAGCTTCCCGTCGGGCACCTCCCGGAACGGGATGGGCTCGGCGGCGCGGGTGGTCACGATCGCGGCCGCCCACCGGTGGGCCCGGCCGACGTGGGTGATCAGCTGCCGCATCGTCCAGTCGGGGCAGGTCGGCACCCGGCGGGTGTGGTCGGCGCCGCCGGCCAGCTCCGCCAGCGTCTCGGTGCTGCCGGTTATTTCGCCGTACAGCCGTTCGGTGCCGATCATGACAAATCGGTGAGCCCTCCGGGCGGTGGGGGTGAGGTCGCGACGCAGGCTACTGCCCCGTGGCAGGGGCCGGCGGGCGGGTCAGCCGCCGCAGCCGCAGGCGCCGCCGCAGCAGCCACCAGCGGACGGGCCCGGCGCGGCTCTCCCGGCCGACGCCCTCCCGCCGACAGACACGGTCGACAGCAGCTTCACGGTGTCGTCGTGCCCCTGGGGGCAGGTGCAGGGGTCGGACGCCTGCGCCATCGGGCGGTTGACCTCGAAGGTGTCGCCGCAGGCCCGGCAGCGGAACTCATAACGTGGCACGCCTGCAGCCTACGCCAGGCGCGCGGCGCGGGTCACGGTGTGCGCTGCGTGGCGGGCGGCAGGGCACCCGGCCGTACCGGTTCACCTGGCGGCGGGGATCCGCCGTTGGCAGGCGTGCGCGGGGCCGATCCGTTCGGCGCCTGGGTGGCGGAGTCGGCTACGGCGGCGCGCGCTGGCGGCCCGGCCGGGCCGGGCAAGCCGGCCCCGTCCGGTGCGTCGTAGTAGAACTGGCTGCCGCGCAGCAGCGACACCCCGGCCCCCACCAGCGACATGGCTGCGGCCGCGCTGAACACGATGATCAGGCCGTGGTGGAACGGCCCGGAGATCAGATGCGGGAAGAACTGGTTCCCGGTCAGCACCGCTGCGTTGTGTGCCGGGAGCGTGGCGAGCACCCCCGAGGGGGCCAGCAGGTGCTGCACCGGGTTGTAGCCGAGCAGGGCCGCGAACACGGTGCTCACCGGCGGCAGGTGGCTGATGTGGTTCGCGATCGCCAGTGGCACCCCCTGCGCGTGCAGGCCGCTGGCTAGCGTGCGGGGGAGGGTGGCGGCCAGGCCCACGATCAGCAGCGAGAAGAAGATCCCGATCGACAGCGCCATCCCCGAGTTCTGGAAGGTGGCCCGCATGCCCGACGCCGCGCCGCGGTGGCGGGCCGGGACGCTGCTCATGATCGCGGAGGTGTTGGGGGAGGCGAACAGGCCCGAGCCGATCCCGTTGCCGAAGATGAGCAGCGCGAACGCCCAGTAGGGGAAGACGACCGGGAGGAACATCAGGCCGCAGAACGCGCACGCCGCCACCAGCAGGCCGGCGGTGGCGAACGGGCGCGGGCCGTAGCGGTCCGACAGGTAGCCGGACACCGGGCCGGCCAGCAGGAAACCGGTGGTCAGCGGCAGCATGTAGATCCCCGCCCACAGCGGGGTGACCGCGAAGTCGTACCCATGCAGCGGCAGCCAGATCCCGGCCAGCCAGATCACCAGCATGAACTGCAGGCCGCCGCGCGCGATCGAGCCGAGCAGGCTGGCCGCGTTGCCGGCCGCGAACGCCCGGATCTTGAACAGCCCCAGCTGGAACATCGGCTCGGCGATATGAGTCTCAATGACGCAGAACGCGGCCAGCAGCGCGGCGCCGGTGGCCAGCCCACCGACTACCCACGGGCTGGTCCAGCCGGTCGCGTGCCCGCCGTAGGGCTGGATCCCGTGCGTGATGGTGGCCAGCAGCAGGCCGGCGCCGAGCGCGAAGGTGATGTTGCCGGCCCAGTCGATCCGCGCCCGGCGGGTGGAGGCGACCTCCCGCAGGCTCCGGTAGGACCAGATGGTGCCGATCACCCCGATCGGGACGTTCACCCAGAACACCGCGCGCCAGTCCCACGCGGCGAGCAGCCCGCCGAGCAGCAGGCCGACGAACTGGCCGGCGATGCCGGCGATCTGGTTGATGCCCAGCGCCATGCCGCGCTGGCGGGCCGGGAACGCATCGGTGAGGATGGCGGCCGCGTTGGCCATCAGCATGGCCCCGCCGACCGCCTGCACCAACCGCCAGACGATCAGCCAGATGGCGCCGGGCGGGCCGGTGTACGGGTCGAGCGAGAGCGCGATCGAGGCCAGCGTGAAGACCACGAAGCCCAGGTTGTAGATCCGCACCCGGCCGTACATATCGCCGAGCCGGCCGAGCGTCACCACCAGGACCGCCGTCACCAGCAGGTACCCCATGATCATCCACAGCAGGTAGGTGACGTTGGCGGGGGCCAGCGGGTCCAGATGGATGCCGCGGAAGATGGCCGGCATGGCGATGATCACGATCGTGGCGTCGATGGTCGCCATCGTGATGCTGAGCGTGGTGTTGGACAGCGCCACCCACTTGTAGCGGCCGCCGGCCTGCTCATCCCGCACCTATCGGAGCCTACCCCGAATTACTTGCTTGATCGCAACTAGTTAGTGCGCGGCGTTGCCGGCTGGGGGAGCCATCGCCACGCCGAGGGAATCGGCACCCGTGACCTTCGGGGTTCCCTCCTGGTAGAAGACG
>DATINY010000005.1:0-9285 GCA_035473755.1 Streptosporangiaceae bacterium | reverse complement strand
CCGCGGGGGACCAGTATCGCCGCGATCTTCCCGCCATCCTGCGGTACCTCCGTCCCCCGGGAGCTACATGCCAGCGGATACATCCGCCAGCGCAACCCTTTTCGCCGCGTTGGGCCCCCGCCATGGTGGGTACCTTGTCTGACGTGGGAGTGCTGAGTCGCGAGGCATTTGACGCGATCGAATTCGACGCCGCACTCACCGGCGATCACCGGGCAGCGGCGCAGCAGATGACCTTGCTTGCTGATACGGGGACGCAGACCCCGGCGATGCCGCGGGCCGAGGCTTACACCCGGGCCGGGGAACAGTGGCTGCTGGCCGACGATCCCGCCGCGGCCGCCAACAGGTTCATGCGCGCGCTGGAGGACGGCGGTCCGTCGGACATCGATCCGCGGGCGCCGCTGGCGCAGGCGCTGTTCATGATGGACCAGGCCGGGGAGGCCGAGACCCTGATCGGGCAGCTGGCCGCCGAATCGCCGAGCGAACCGCGGACGTGCGACCTGATGGCTGAGCTCCTGGCGGAGCGCGGGGACCTGATCGGCGCGCTGGCCTGGGCGGGCGCGGGCGTCGAGCTGTGCCTGGGCCGGTCGCCCGGCCCGGTCGCCACGGCGGGCGATGCGGATACCGAGGAGCCGGAAATGGGCCCGGCCGGCGAGCGGGCAGCCGCCGCCGAGGCGGCGGCGCTGCCGCCCGCGGGCCGGGCCGAGCTGAGACTGCTGCTGACCCTGCGGTTCCGGATCCGCAACGACCTCGGGCTTCCTGAGGACCCCTACGACCGGCTGCTGGACGAGCTGCCGTCCGAGCCGGGCACCATCTCCGGCTCCCTGTAGGACGAGACGACGAGCGCATCGGCCGCATCGTCCAGATCCACCTGCACCGTGTCCCCGTCGGCGATCTCGCCGGACAGCAGTTCCCGGGCCAGCTGATCGCCGATGGCCGACTGGACCAGCCGGCGCAGCGGCCGTGCCCCGTACACGGGGTCGAACCCGGTCACGGCCAGCCACTCGCGGGCCGCGGGGGTGACCGTGAGCGTGAGCCTGCGGTCGGCGAGCCGCCGCGCCAGCCGGGCCACCTGCAGGTCGACGATCTGGCTCAGTTCCTCGGTGGTCAGGGCGTCGAAGACGATGATGTCGTCGAGCCGGTTGAGGAACTCCGGCTTGAAGGTCGTCCGGACCACGCCCATCACGGCTTCCCGCTTGGCGTTCTCGTCGAGCGCCGGGTCGGCGATGTACACCGAGCCGAGGTTCGAGGTGAGGATCAGGATCGTGTTGCGGAAGTCCACGGTGCGGCCCTGCCCGTCGGTGAGCCTGCCGTCGTCGAGCACCTGGAGCAGGATGTCGAAGACCTCCTGGTGCGCCTTCTCCACCTCGTCGAGGAGGATGACGCAGTAGGGCCGCCGCCGGACCGCCTCGGTCAGCTGGCCGCCCTCCTCGTACCCGATGTAGCCGGGCGGGGCGCCCACCAGCCGGGCGACCGTGTGCTTCTCGCTGTACTCGCTCATGTCGATGCGGATCATGGCCCGCTCGTCATCGAAGAGGAATTCGGCGAGGGCCTTCGCCAGCTCGGTCTTGCCCACGCCCGTGGGCCCGAGGAACAGGAACGACCCGGTCGGCCGGTCCGGGTCGGCGACCCCGGCCCGGGTCCGGCGCACCGCGTCCGACACGGCGGCGACCGCCTTGGACTGCCCGACGAGCCGCTTGCCGATCTCGTCCTCCATCCGCAGCAGCTTGCCGGTCTCGCCCTCGAGCAGCCGGCCCGCCGGGATGCCGGTCCAGGATGAGACCACGTCCGCGACGTCGTCCGGCCCGACCTCCTCCTTGACCATCGGCGCGCTCTCGGGGATGGCCGGCTTCTGGCCGCCGCCCGCGGGCCCGTCGCCGGCCGCCTCCTCGGCGGCCAGGGCGGAGGCCTCGGCGAGCTCGGCCTCCAGCGCGGGGATCTGCCCGTACATGAGCCGGGAGGCGGCCTCGAAGTCGGCGTCCCGCTGCGCCCGCTCCGCCTGCCCGCGCAGGTCGTCGAGACGCTGCTTGAGCTCGCCGACCTTGTTCAGGCCGGCCTTCTCCCGCTCCCAGCGGGCCACCAGCGCGGTGAGCTGCTCCTGGCGGTCGGCCAGGTCGGCGCGCAGCCGCTCCAGCCGCTCCTTGCTGGCCGGGTCGTTCTCCCGCTCCAGCGCCATTTCCTCCATCTTCATCCGGTCGACGCTGCGCTGCAGCTCGTCGATCTCCACCGGACGCGAGTCGATCTCCATCCGGAGCCGGGACGCGGACTCGTCGACCAGATCGATGGCCTTGTCCGGCAGGAAGCGCGCGGTGATGTAGCGATCGGACAAGGTGGCCGCCGCGACCAGTGCGGCGTCGGAGATCTGCACCTTGTGGTGCGCCTCATAACGGCTCTTGAGGCCGCGCAGGATGGCGATCGTGTCCTCGACCGACGGCTCGCCCACGAAGACCTGCTGGAAGCGCCGCTCCAGCGCGGCGTCCTTCTCGATCCGCTTGCGGTACTCATCCAGGGTGGTCGCGCCCACCATCCGCAGCTCGCCACGGGCCAGCATCGGCTTGAGCATGTTGCCGGCGTCCATGGCGCCCTCGGCCGCCCCCGCGCCCACGACCGTGTGCAGCTCGTCGATGAAGGTGATGATCTGGCCTTCGCTCTCCTTGATCTCGTCCAGCACCGCCTTGAGGCGCTCCTCGAACTCGCCGCGGTACTTCGAGCCCGCGACCATCGCCCCCAGGTCGAGCGCGACCAGCCGCTTGCCGCGCAGTGATTCCGGCACGTCCCCGGCCACGATCCGCTGGGCCAGGCCCTCGACCACCGCGGTCTTGCCGACCCCGGGCTCGCCGATCAGGACCGGGTTGTTCTTGGTCCGGCGGGACAGCACCTGGATCACCCGCCGGATCTCGGCGTCCCGGCCGATCACCGGGTCGAGGTCCCCGTCGCGGGCGCGCTGGGTGAAATCGACGCCGTACTTCTCGAGTGCCTGGTAGGTGCCTTCCGGATCCTCGGAGGTGACCCGCGCATGTCCCCGGATCTTCTCAAACGCCTCCAGCAGAACGTCCGGCCCGGCGCCCGCCTTGCGCAGCACCTCAGCCGCCTGGCCACCGTCGGAGGCCAGGCCGACCAGCAGGTGCTCGGTCGAGACGAACTCGTCGCCCAGTTCCTGGGCCCGCTTGCCGGCCGTGGTGAGCGACGCCAGCACCGGCCGCGACATGTCGGGTGCGCTCAGCGTGGTTCCGGCCGCGCTCGGCAGCTTCGCCAGCCGGTCGCGGGCGTCGGCGAGCACCGCATTGGGGTCGGCGCCGATCGCCCGCAGCAGCGGTACGGCCGTCCCGCCGTTCAGCTCGATGAGGGCCACGAGCAGGTGAAGGGGGTCAACGTGTGGGTTGCCCTCGGCCGTGGCACGGCGGACCGAGTCCGCCAGCGCCTCCTGGCTCTTGCGTGTGAACTTGTCGGCCATCGGGTTGTTTTCCTGCAATTCAAAGATGAGTGGGGTGAGTGAGTTACCGGGTGGGTGGCCAGGCGGCCGTCATCCGGTTTCCGGCTGGGGATCGCCGGCTGTTCCGGCGGCCGGCAGGTCCGGCCCCGGCTCGCGTGCGGCCGGCGTGGACTCGCGTGCGGCCGGCGTGGACTCGCGTGCGGCCGGCGTGGATTCGGGGGCCGCCGCCGCCGGGCCTGTTACCGGCCCGCCGGTCCGCCCGTCGCGCACCGGGACCAGCGTGCCGCCCGTCCCGCGGCTCCGCAGGAGCCCGGCGAGCCGGGCGGCCACCGCCCTGGTCGACTCGAGCTCGGTCCGGAGCTGGGCCATCTCGGCGGCCATCTCGGTCAGGGCGGCGCGGTACTGGTCCAGTTCGCCCTCCAGCTCCATGATCCGCTTGATGCCCGGGAGGCTGACGCCGGCCTGTGACAGCCGCTGCACCTCGCGCAGCACCAGCACGTCGCGCAGCGAGTACCGCCGGCCGCGGCCGCGCCCGGCGCTGCGGCCGGGCGAGACGAGCCCCAGCCGGTCGTAGGAGCGCAGGGTCTGCGGGTGCATGCCGGAGAGCTCCGCCGCCACCGAGATCACATACACGGGGGTGTCGTCGGATATCTCATAAGGGTTGGTCATCGTGTCACCTCCCGCGCCCTGCCGCGACCGGTGCGAGCACCGGGCCGGGCCGGGGCGGGCATACCGCGCCCACCGGGCCCACTGCGCCTGCTGAACCTGCTGGCCATCACTCCTGCTTCGCCCGCTGCAGCAGCTCTTCCCGCGGGTCCTCACCCGCGGTCGCGTCGCGGAAGCTGTACAGCGCTTCGCGGGCAGGCCCGGTCAGCTTCTGCGGCACCTGGACGGAGACGGTGACGAGCAGGTCCCCGTTGGTCCCGTCCGTGCGCCGCACACCCTTCCCGCGCACCCGGAACGTGCGGCCGTTCGGGGTGCCGGCCGGGATGCGGACGCTCACCGGCGCGCCCCGCAGGGCCGGCACCTTGACCTCGGCGCCGAGCGCCGCCTCGGGGAAGGTGACGGGAACGGTCACGGTCAGGTTGTGGCCGTTCCGCCCGAACACCGGGTGCGGGGTGACGTGGATCTTCACGTAGAGGTCGCCGGCCGGCCCGCCGCGCTCGCCCGGGGCGCCCTTGCCCTTGAGCTTGATCCGCTGCCCGTCGGCGACCCCGGCCGGGATCCGCGCCTGGATCGTGCGGCTGCTCATGGCGCGCCCGCTGCCCGCGCACTCCGGGCAGGGGTCATCGACCACCAGGCCGCGGCCCCGGCACTCCTTGCAAGGCTCGGAGAACGCGAAGCTGCCCAGGTTCTGGCTGGTCTGCCCGGTGCCCTGGCAGGTCGGGCAGACCCTGGGCACCGTTCCCGACTTCGCCCCGGTGCCGTGACAGACCGGGCAGGCTCCCTCCCCGGTCAGCCGCAGGCTGACGGTGACGCCGTCGATGGAATCGCCGAACCCGAGCGTGGTTTCCGTCTCCACGTCCGCGCCGCGGCGCGACCGCGTCTGCGTCCCCCGGGTGCCGGTGGTGCCGCCGCCTCCGAACATCCCGCCGAGCAGGTCGCCCAGGCGGCCCCCGCCGGCGGTGCCGGTCCCGGCCCCGCCGCCGAACAGGTCGCCCAGGTCGAACCCCCCGAAGCCGCCACCCTCGCCAGCCGGGCCGGGACGGCGGAAGCCGCCGCTGCCGAAGAGCGAGCGTGCGTCGTCGTACTCCTTGCGCCGCTTCTCATCGGACAGGGTGGTGTAGGCCTCGGAGATCTCCTTGAACCGCTCCTCGGCCTTCGCATCCCCCTTGTTGGCATCGGGGTGGTACTTGCGCGCGAGCTTTCGGTATGACTTCTTGATCTCGTCCGCGGTCGCGGTCTTGGAGACACCGAGAACCTTGTAGTAGTCCTTCTCCAGGTAGTCCTTGGTGCTCACAGTTATCTCCGTGCGTCAGTCGTCGTCGGCACTTGTCTCCTGCCGGCTGGACGCGTCACCGCTCCCGCCGCTGGGCTGGTGGTGGACCCCGCCGCCACCGGCCGCGTCGTCCGGCTCGTCCGGGCCCTCGGCTGACCCGGGTCCGTCCGGCTCAGCCGCAGCCCCGGCCTCGCCGGGCTCGGCCACCTCCACCCGGGCCGGGCGCAGGATCCGCTCCCCCACCCGGTATCCCGGCTGGAGGATCTTGATGCAGACCGGCTCGGTCACGTCGGGGGAGTAGGAGTGCATCAGGGCCTCATGCACCTTCGGGTCGAACGGCTCGCCGTCCTCGCCGAAGCTCTCGAGCCCGAGCTTGGTCACGGCGGCTTCCAGCGATTCCGCCACCGACTTGAAGCCGCCGACCAGCTCCTCGTGCTCGCGGGCACGGCCGATGTCATCGAGCACCGGTACCAGCCCGGAGAGCACGTTGGCCACCGCCTGCTCGCGCACCGCCGCCCGGTCGCGCTCGACGCGCTTGCGGTAGTTGGCGTACTCGGCGGTCACCCGCTGCAGGTCGGCCGTGCGCTCGGCGAGCTGCTGCTCGGCGGCCTTAAGGTCAGCCGCCGCGGGCGCCGCTTGGTCCGCCTGCTCGGCCCCGGCCCGGTCAGCGCCGGGCCGGCCCGCACCCGGCCGGGCACCAGGCCCGGCCGGGGCGGCCGCTCCCATGCTGGCCGCACCGCCCGGCCTGGAGGCCGCGTGCTTGCCACGGGGCTTGCTGGGCCCGCGGGAGCCCGGCTGCGCCGAACCTCCCTGGCCGGAGTCCCTGACCTGCCCGGTTGCCGGGTCGATGCGCCTCAGGTCGCGGATCACTGGCCTCCCATTGTTTTCCTCCGGAGAGCTCATCAGGCGGCGCCACCCTCTGCCGGCTTCTCGTCGTCGACGATCTCGGCCTCGACGACGTCATCGTCGGCCGGTTCCTCGCTGGCGCTGCCGGCGTCCGACGCTCCGCCAGCGGAGGCGCTAGCCTGCGACTGGGCGTAGATGGCGGTGCCCATCTTCTGGCTGACCTGGGCGGCCTTCTCGGTGGCCTCCTTGATCGCCTCGATGTCGGTGCCCTCGAGGGCCCGCTTCAGGTCGGCGATCGCGGACTCCACCTCGGCCTTGACGTCCGCCGGGATCTTGTCGGCGTTCTCGGCGACGAACTTATCCGTCGAGTAGGCGAGGGTGTCGGCGCGGTTGCGCACCTCGGCCTTCTCACGGCGGGCGGCGTCCTCCTCGGCGTACTTCTCGGCCTCGTCCACCATCCGCTGGATGTCGTCCTTGCCCAGCGCGGACCCGCCGGTGATCTGCACCGACTGCTCCTTGCCGGTCCCGAGGTCCTTGGCGGAGACGTTGACGATGCCGTTCGCGTCGATGTCGAAGGCGACCTCGATCTGCGGCACGCCACGCGGCGCGGGCGCCAGCCCGGCCAGCTCGAACATGCCGAGCTTCTTGTTGTAGGACGCGATCTCCCGCTCGCCCTGGAACACCTGGATCTGCACCGACGGCTGGTTGTCATCCGCGGTGGTGAAGATCTCCGAGCGCTTGGTCGGGATGGTGGTGTTCCGCTCGATCAGCTTGGTGAAGATGCCGCCCTTGGTCTCGATGCCCAGCGACAGCGGGGTCACGTCGAGCAGCAGGACGTCCTTCACCTCACCCTTGAGCACGCCGGCCTGCAGGCAGGCGCTGACGGCGACGACCTCGTCCGGGTTGACGCCCTTGTTCGGCTCCTTGCCACCGGTCAGCTCCTTGACCACGTCCACCACGGCGGGCATCCGGGTCGAGCCACCGACCAGCACCACGTGCTGAATGTCGCTGAGCTTGACGCCGGCGTCCTTGATGACGCTCTTGAACGGCGCCTTGGTGCGGTCGAGCAGGTCGGAGGTCATCTTCTGGAACTCGGCCCGGGTGAGCTTGGTGTCCAGGTGCAGCGGGCCCTGCTCGGAGTGGGTGATGTAGGGCAGGTTGATCTGCGTCTCGTGCGAGCCGGACAGCTCGATCTTGGCCTTCTCCGCGGTCTCCCGCAGCCGCTGCAGCGCCATCTTGTCCTTGGACAGGTCGATGCCGTAGCCGTTCTTGAAGTCCTGCACCAGCCAGTCGACGATCCGCTGGTCCCAGTCGTCACCACCAAGGTGGTTGTCGCCGCTGGTCGCCTTCACCTCGACCACGCCCTCGCCGACTTCCAGCAGGGACACGTCGAAGGTGCCGCCACCGAGGTCGAAGACCAGGATCGTGGCGTCGTTGTCCTTCTCCAGGTGATAGGCCAGCGCGGCGGAGGTCGGCTCGTTGATGATGCGCAGCACGTTGAGCCCGGCGATCTGGCCGGCCTCCTTGGTGGCCTGCCGCTGCGCGTCGCTGAAGTACGCCGGGGTGGTGATCACCGCGTCGGTGATCGTCTCGCCCAAGTAGGACTCCGCGTCCCTCTTCAGCTTCTGCAGGATGAAGGCGCTGATCTGCTGCGCGGTGAACTTCTTGTCGTCGATCTTGACGTTCCAGTTGGTGCCCATCTGGCGCTTGACCGAGCGGATCGTCCGGTCGACGTTGGTCACCGCCTGCCGCTTCGCGACCTCACCGACCAGCACCTCGCCGTTCTTGGCGAAGGCAACCACGGACGGCGTGGTTCGCGACCCCTCTGCGTTTGCGATGACCGTTGGCTCGCCGCCTTCGAGAACTGCGACGACCGAGTTGGTGGTCCCGAGGTCGATGCCTACAGCACGTGCCATGTGTTGTCCCTAATCCAATCGTGGTTCTAAGTTGAGTCCTGACGACGCAAGCTTGCCAGGGCCACGTCGCCCGCGCAAATTACTTGAGTCTATTTGGCTCAACTTCTCTGCGCGCATATACATTCCCCCAGCCCAGGATCGCCTGGCGGGTGTCCTAAGCCGGGCCTGAGCCGGTCCTGAGGAGGCTCTGAGGCGGCACGCGGGCGGCCGGGAAACCATCCGGAGGCGCCCCGGCGGTCGCCGTGGGGCGCCCCGGGCGCCCGCCGCCACCCGGGTGATCAGCGCCTGACCACGCGCCGGCGTACGCTGGCAGCCCGGCACCATCGCAAGATCTGCCTGGCACCATACGAGGAGGCCGGAGTGGCAGTGCGCATCATCATCGGGCTGGCCCTGACCGTGGCCGCGGTCGCCTTCGCGGGGCGCCGGCTGTGGTGGCTGTACCGGGTGGCCCGCACCGGCCAGCCCGCGCCCGAGCGGGTCGCCGCCGTCCGCAGCCACCCGGGCCGGGATGCCAGCGTCGAGGCCACCGAGGTGATCGGCCAGCGCAAGCTGCTCCAGTGGACGGTGCCGGGCATCGCCCACGCGCTGACGTTCTGGGGCTTCATCGTGTTGCTCCTGACGATCCTGGAGGCCTACGGCGACCTGTTCAGCCCGACCTTCGCCCTCCCGGTGATCGGGCACTGGCCGGTGATCGGCTTCATCGAGGACTTGTTCGCGGTCGGCGTGCTGGCCGGCATCATCACCTTCGCGGTCATCCGGCTACGCAACAACCCCAAACGGGAGGGCCGCGATTCCCGGTTCTCGGGATCGCACACCGGCGCCGCGTGGCTCGTTCTGCTGGGGATCTTCGGTGTGATCGCCACCCTGCTGCTCTACCGGGGCGCGCAGATCAACACCGGTCACTTCCCCTACGCCCACGGCGCGTTCGCGTCGCAGATCGTGGGTCACTGGCTCGCGCCGCTGGGAACGGGCACCAACAGCGTGCTGGAGACGGTGTTCATCCTCGCCCAGCTCGCCGTCATCCTTGGCTTCCTGGTGTTCATCACCTACTCCAAGCACCTGCACATCATCCTGGCCCCGGTGAACGTGCTCTACTCCCGCCGCCCGAACGGCCTCGGCGCGCTGCAGCCGATGCGGAGCAACGGCAAGGTGCT
>DATINY010000004.1:0-7461 GCA_035473755.1 Streptosporangiaceae bacterium | reverse complement strand
CGCCAACGGCGTCGCGGCGGCGGACCGTCCCCGTCCGGGGATCCACCGACACCAGCGTTCCGGCGCCTTCGTCGGTGACCCAGACGCCGCCCGCGCCGGCCGCGACCGCGGTCGGCGCGTCCCCGACCAGCACGGTCGAGGATACGGCGTTGCGCGCGGGGTCCACCCGGGAGAGCGTCCCGTCCAGCGCGTTGACCACCCACACCGCACCGCCGCCCGCCGCGACCGGTCCGGCGCCGGCGCCGACCCCGATCTCGGCCAGGATCTGCCCGCTGACCGGATCGATCCGGACCAGTTTGTGCGCCAGCGGCTCGGTGACCCACAGCGCGCCGAACCCGACCGCCACCCCGCCCGGAGAATCTTCCAGCCGAACGGACCTGCGTGGCACCCCGCTGCCAGGGTCGAGCGCCACGACCGCGTCACCGTTCGCGTCGGCCACCCACACCGCGCCCGCGCCAGCCGCCAGCGCGACGGGACGCCCGCCGATGCTGATCGTCTGAACCACCCGGTTGGCCCGTGGGTCGATCCGGGAGACGCTGCCATCCAGTGCATTCGCGATCCAGACCGCCCCCGCCCCGTAGGCGACCCCGGCCGGGGAGCTGCCGACGATCAGGGTCTGATCGACATGAGGGCCGTGCGGATCAATCCGGGTGACCGTGCCATCCGCCCCGTTGGTCACCCAGACGCTGCCCGCGCCCGCGGCGATGCCGGCCGGCGCGGAACCGACGGGCACGCTGGCCACGACCCGGCCGGTGACCGGGTCGAGCGCGCCGGCGCCGCCCGCCATGATCGCGCGGCGCGTGCCAGCCTCGCCACCAGTGAGCGCGACCACGGCGATGGCCGACGCCGCGGCCAGCAGCGCGACAGCGGCAAGAACCAGCCGGGGCCTGCGCCATCGAGGGACCAGCGGCGGCGCGGCGGCCGGTGAGGAAGGCTGCGGGGCGAGCCCGGGAGGCGGATCGAGCCCCGGCTTCGGAGGCAGGTCGAGGACCGGCTCCGGGGGCAGATCGAGGACCGGGTCCTGCGCCAGCACCGCGGCCTCCAGCCGCCTCAGCTCCGGGCCGGGTTCCAGTCCCAGCTCCTCGACCAGCGAACGGCGCACCGACCGGTAGGCCGAAAGCGCGTCGGCCTGCCGCCCCGACCGGTACAGCGCGAGCATCAGCTGGCCCGTCAGCCGCTCCCGCGTCGGCTCCCGCGACACCAGCAGCTCCAGCTCGGGCACCAGCGCAACGTGGCGCCCCAGAGCCAGGTCGGCCTCGATCCGGTCCTCCACCGCCGACAGGCGCAGCCCGGCCAGCCGCCCGGTCTCGGCGCGCGCCCAGGACTCGTCGGCCACCTCGGCGTACGCGGCACCCCGCCACAGCGCCAGCGCCTCGGCGAGCACCTGCGCCGCCCGCCCGGCCTCGCCCGCGGCCAGCGCCTCCCGGCCCTCGGCCGCCAGCGCCTGAAAACGCCGCGCGTCGGTCTCCCCGGCATGCAGCACATAGCCCGGGGCGCGGGTGGCCAGCACGTCGCCCCGCGCCCGCCTCGCGGAACGCCCTCCGCAGCCGCGACAGGTAGGCGTCGAGGCTCTGCGATGCGCCCGGCGGTGGCTCCCCCGCCCACAGCTCCTCGATCAGCCGGTCCCGCGAGACGACCTCATCGGCGTGCACCAGCAGCAGCGCCAGCAGGGCCCGCTGGCGCCCGCCACCCACCGGCACGCTCCGCCCGTTCGTGTACGCCTCGAGCGGGCCCAGGACACAGAACCTCATCCCCACCCCCACCTGGGAAGACGCTTAGACGTTAGGACCGCAGCAAGCTTTCTGCAAGGCGCCGTCAAGTACCTCCCCGCAATCTCGTCCCGTGTCCCGATCGCGTCTGACGTTCGCAACGGTGGTGGGCGCCGCGGCCGTCGCCATGGCCGCGGTGCCCGGCTGCGGCCCGCGGGCCATCCCGCCCAGCCCCGCCGCCACGCCGGCCCCTCGGGCCCGGGCGAGCTCATCGATCGCCGACGGGGCCGAGCTCACCGGGCCCACACACTGGGAGGCCCGCGTGCGGGGTATCCCAGGCAGTGGCGTCGCATCGGTGCGGTTCTTCATCGACGGGAAGCTCAGGCACCTCGCTCGAACGGCGCCCTACCTGTTCGCCGGCCGGGGGAATCTGCTGCTGCCCGGCACTCTGGGCTCCGGCTCGCACATCTTTGCCGTCGACGTCACGCTTACCGACGGCCGCCACCTGACCGCTGCCGCGACGGCCATGGTATCGGCGCGGGCGCCAGGTATTCCGCGTCAGGTGCTGGGCCGCTGGACCCGGACCGTCACGGCGGCCGAGGTCGCCCGCACTCAGAGCTTCCGCAACCCGGCGGACGGGGTCCCTCTCCCGGCCGGGACCTGGCAGGTGCGGATCGGTACCGACGGCGTGGCCCGCTACACCGGCCCCGCTCACGATCTGACCGTCGGTCAGGTTCGCTTCGAGCCCGGCGGCCGGCTGGTCGTCGGCAACGAGATTCCCAACTTCCCGCACGCATCCAAGGGCGGATTCTGCCTCGACACCGCCGGCGACGGGATCTACCACTGGTCGGTCGACGGCCACGCGCTCACCGTCCGGGTCGTCAGCGACCGCCAGTGCGCCAACCGCAACAGCTTCTGGAACGGCACCTTCACCCGATCAGACCCAGGCGCACACCCTCAGGCCACTCCCTAATGCCCCGGCTTGGCAGTGCACAACACAAGGAGGAGAACATGAACCGTCCATCTCGCAGCGTCCGCCCACTTGCCCCGCTCGGGCTGCTGGCCGCGGCGGCGCTCGCTGCTGGCTGCTCGTCAGGGCACGCCGCCACCGCCCCGCCCAGCCCGTCACCGGCCCGGGTGACCGTGACCTCCACCCTCGACGGGCACACTAGCCTGCCCCAACGGATCCACTGGCAGGCCTTCGCCAGCGCGTCGGCCGGGCACATCTCCAAGGTCGACTACCTGATCGACGGCAGGCTGAGCTGGGTCGAGACACTAACGCCCTACTTTTACGGCCGCGACGGCAACTGGCTGGTCACCTCGTTCCTCACCCCCGGCGAGCACACCTTCACCGTGCGGGCCTTCACCCCCCGCGGGCAGACGGCCACCGACACAGTGAAGGCATTGGTCACCGCCCCGCCCGCCCCGCCCGCCGCGCTCGCCGGCACATGGACCCGTGTCGTCACCCCGGCCGACGTGAAGCAAGCCACCACGGACCAGCCACCGCCCGCCGGCCGCTGGCGTCTCCAGGTCAGCCCGACGGGATGGCAACTGCACGACCCAAGCGGCGGCGGCGCGCTCTTCGACGTCGGCTACCGGCCGGGCAGGAGCATGCAGATGCGTCCGAGCATTGACTACCCGCCGTACCCGCAAAACGACCAGGGTGGCTTTTGCATGGATACCGACCCGCTGTGGACTTGGACGTACTCGGTCGCTGGCGACGGCAAGACGCTCACCCTGCGCCCAGCTGGCCACGACCCCTGCGGCGACCGGACGGCGATCCTCGCCGGCACCTGGACGACCGCGGGCACGTAAGGCCGGACCCGCGAGCGGCGGAAGCGGCGATGACGGCGGCACGACCGCCCCCGTGATCCTCATCCTCCAGGTGGCGTCGATGTGACGCCCGTTGGGGCGGCGCCTTGCCGGGGCCGGCCCAGCGCGCGATCAGATGTGGCGGCGGCCGTGGGGCGCGGGGCGGGCCAGGCCGCGATGACCAGGCTGATAGCGAGGACCCCAAGGCCAGCGAACCCGGTTGGCGTCAGGTGCTCGCCAAGCACGGCCAGCCCCAGGACCGCGGCCACGGCCGGTTCGGCCAGGCCGAGCGTGGTCGCGGTCGTCACCGCCGTGGTGCGCAGCCCCCGGGCGTAGAGGAGGTAGGCCAGCGCGGTAGTGAGCACAGCGAGGTAGGTGGCGACCGCCAGGCCCCGGCCGGTCGCCACCCAGCTCATAGGGCTGGTGAACAGGACCGGCAGGAGCAGAACGGCCGCTCCGCCGAAGATGGCGCCGACAACGGCGCGGTCCCCGGCCCCGTTGGTGATCAGATGCGAGGCGGTGACCGCGTACACCGCGTAACAGAGGCTGGCGAGCAACGCCAGAGCGACGCCCGCCGCGCCGGCTCCGGATGCGTGCCCGCCGGTGACGAGCATGGCGCAGCCCGCCACGGCGGCCGCCGTCGCGGCCAGCCAGCGGGCCCCGGGCCGGCCCGGCCGGCCCGTCACCATGGACAGGATCCCGGTGAAGACCGGCGCCGCGCCGATGGTGACGACCGTCCCGACCGCGACGCCGGCGCGGGCGGCCGCGGCGAAGAAGGCCGTCTGGTACGCGGCGGCAGCCGCCGCGCCGATGGCCAGCAGGCACCGGGTGCGCGTCCCGCGGGCGACCAGGCCACGCAACGCGCCGCCGCGCAGCGCCACGAGAAAGAGCAGGAGGCCGCCGCCGATGACGCGTACGGCGCCCACCGCTACTGGGCCGGCACCGGCCGGGGCGAAGGTGCGGGCGGTCGCGGTGGTGCCCCACAGGGAGGCGGCTAGCAGAATGTGAGAGGCCCCGCCAAGGGACCGGGAAACCTGACGCAACGAAGCGCTCCTAAGACTCGGAAGGAAGCAGATATCCGGGTCCGGGGCGCGCGTAGGAACAGCGGCAGCCGCGAGGGCGGCTCAGAAAGTGAGGGAAGGTGCTCGGCTGCGCCCCGGTCAGGGGGCGGGCGGCGGGGAAACCGGGTGCCGGTGCTGATGCGTCACGGAGCCCAGTCTAGACCTGCGCCGGGCCCGGCCCCCATCCGCGCCGGACCCGCCGGCGCCGGGAGCGGCCCGGCCGGGCAGCCGCCCGGGCCACGCCGGTGCCCGTTACCCAGCAAACTGGCCCGGTGAACTGTTCAGCCAGCCGCCCGGCAGGCCGGCCCGGTGTCTCATGACGGTGGGCCGCCGCCGGGCAGGTGCCAGTGGTACGGGGCGGCGAGGCGGTCGAGCGCTGGCTGCGGGCCCCACGAGCCGGGATCGTAGGGCTGGACCGGGGGCGGGTGCTCCAGCAGTGGGGCGGAGATCTCCCACAGGCGCTCGATCGCGTCGGAGCTTGTGAACAGGGACTGGTCGCCGAGCATGGCGTCCAGCAGGAGCCGCTCGTAGCCCTCCAGGTCGTGGGCGGCGCCAAACGAGTCGGCGTAGTGGAAGGTCAACTCGGCGGTGCCGAGCCGCATCGTGGCGCCGGGTTCTTTGGCCAGGAAGCTGGTGGTGATGGAGCCGGGATCGGCGAAGTCGATGACGATCTCGTTGCGCCTCCCGGCCTGGGTGGCGTTGCGGCGGATCGGGAACATCCGCAGCGGCGGCTGGTGGAAGCCGAGCGTGATCACCTGGCGGCTGGCCGCCAGGCGCTTGCCGGAGCGCAGCAGGAACGGGACCCCGGCCCAGCGCCAGTTGTCGACCTCGGCCCGCACCGCGGCCATGGTTTCGGTGCCCGAGCCTTCCGCGACGCCGGGCTCGCCGGCGTAGCCGGCGTACTGGCCGCGCACCACGTGCGCGATGTCGATCGGCCTGACCGCGTCGAACACCTTGGCCGTTTCGTCGCGCAGGTGCCGCGCGTCCAGCGAGGTGGGCGGCTCCATGGCCACGAACCCCAGGACCTGGAACAGATGGGTGACGATCATGTCACGGTAGGCGCCGGTGTGGTCGTAGAACTCGGCGCGCCCCTCGATCGACAGCGTCTCGGGCACGTCGATCTGCACGTAGGCGATGTGCTGCCGGTTCCACACCGGCTCGAACAGGCCGTTGGCGAACCGGAAGGCCAGGATGTTGCCCACCGACTCCTTGCCGAGGAAGTGGTCGATCCGGAACACCTGGGACTCGCCGAACAGGGCGTGCACCCTCTGGTTCAGCGCCCGGGCCGAGGCCAGGTCGGTGCCGAACGGCTTCTCGATGATGACGCGGGAACCGGCCGCGAGGCCCGCGGCGCTGAGCGTGGTCAGCGTGGACTCGAAGGCGGCGGGCGGGACGGCCAGGTGGCACAGCCGCGCTAGCGCGCCGCCGATCTCCCGCTCCGCCCGCCCGACCGCCGCGGCCAGCGATTCGGTGCGGCCGGGTTCCGCGCTGGCGAAGGAGAGCCTGCGGGTGAACGCTTCCCAGGCATCGCCCTCGGGCTTGACCGTCCCGAACTCGGCGGTCGCCTGGCGGGCGTGCTCGCGGAACTGCTCGTCGGTCAGGCCTCGGCGGGCCGAGCCGATGATCTGGTATTTGTCCGGCATCAGGCCGGCCACGGCCAGCCGGAACAGCCCCGGCAACAGCTTGCGCCGGGCCAGGTCGCCGGTCGCCCCGAACATCACGATGACGTGGTTGCCGGCGCGCGGCGTGGATCCCCGGGCCCGGCCGGGCCGGGAGGATGGCGAGGTCATGGTGGCCTCCGTCCCATGTGGCGTGTTCATCAGGAGACGAGCTGCTGCCCGCCGTCGATGTCGTACGTCGCGCCGGTGAGCGCCGTGTTGCTCATGATGTGGACCGCGAGCGCGGCGACGTCGGCCGGCCCGACCACGCGCCCGGTGGGCAGCGTGGCCCGCAACTGGTCGCGCCTCGCATCGAGGTCATCGCCCAGCAGCTGGGCGGACAGGGGCGTGTCCACGAAACCGGCGGCGATCAGGTTGACCCGGACCGGCGCGACCTCGACCGCCAGGTTGGCGATCAGGGCGGCCATCGCGGCGGTGGCCGCCGAGATGAGCGCCATGCCGACACCCGGGCGGCGGCCGCCGGTGCCGCCCATGAACAGCAGCGTGCCGCCGGGCCGCACCCGGCCAACGGCGTGCTGGGCCACGGCAATAGCCAGCCACTGATGGGAATCTAAATCGCGGTGGGCACGCTCGCGGTCGAGGTCGGCCAGGGGCGCGTAGTACGGACCCGGGCCGGTGACCATCACGTGGTCGATCTGCCCCGGCAGGTCAGCGAAGAACCGGTCGAGCGCGGCCGGGTCGGTGGCGTCGAAGGCCGCGCTGCTCAGCGCGCCGACCTCGGCCGCGGCGTGCCCGAGGCGCTCCGGATCGCGCCCGGTCAGGATGACATCGGCACCCTCGGCGCGGGCTCGCCGGGCGGTCTCGAACCCCATGCCGGCGCTGCCGCCGATCACGACGACGGTTTGCCCGGCCAGTGCAGGTGTGGTCATGACCCCACGATCTCACGGTCAGCCGGCTGGGGCCGGCAGCAGCAGATGCTCGTCCAGCGCGCGGCGCGCCTGGCCGAAGTCCATCTCGGCCACCGGAGCGTAGTACTGGCCGCCGGCCGTGACCATGATCGCCCCCGTTTTCAGGCCTGGGTGCCGTCGGTCGGCTGGCGGGCGGCGGAGACCTGGCCGCGCAGCGCCTTCAGCCCGGCCACGAAGATCTCCGAGAACGTGGGGAAGGGCTGGATGACATCGCGCAGCACGTCCAGCGGGACGCGGGCCCGGATGGCCAGCGTGGCTTGCTGCAGCCATTCGCCCGCCGCGGGTCCCAGCG
>DATINY010000003.1:0-15836 GCA_035473755.1 Streptosporangiaceae bacterium | reverse complement strand
GACCCGGCTGTCGGCCGCTCGCCGCGAGCAACGGTTCGCGGCGATGCGCCTGGTGGGCGCGACCCGCAGGCAGGTCTCCCTGCTCGCCGCCACCGAATCGACCGTGGCCGGGATCCTGGGGGTGGCCGCCGGGTTCGGGATCTTCTTCCTGCTGCGCATCCCGGTCGCGGGCATCCCGTTCATCGGCGAGCCGTTCTTCCCCGCCGAGCTGACGCTCAGCCTGCCGGACATCCTCGCGGTCGCGATCGGCGTGCCCGTCTTCGCCGCAGTGGCGGCCCGGCTGGCGCTGCGCCGGGTAAACACCTCCCCGCTCGGCGTCGCCCGCCGGGCCACGCCGAAACCGCCGCGCGCCTGGCGGGTGGTGCCGCTGCTGGCCGGCCTGGCCGAGCTAGGCTTCTGGACCGTGCACGGCCACCCGGCCTCCACCGGCGGGCAGGTCCAGGCGTTCGTGTCCAGCTTCCTGCTCATCATCGTCGGCCTGTTCATCGCGGGCCCGTGGCTCACCATGGCCGCGGCCAGGGCCATGGCCCGGTGGACCAGCCGCCCCGCCACGCTGCTCGCCGCCTGCCGCCTCGCCGACGACCCCAGGGCCGCCTTCCGCGCCGTCAGCGGCCTGGTGCTGGCGCTGTTCATCACCACCGTGGCCGTGGTGGCGATCACCACGCAGAACGCCAAGGACCTCACCGAGTTCGGCAGCGCCGCCGAGGCGAACGTGCTGACCGACCAGGTATCGGCATCGAGCCAGGTGGCTGGCAACAGCGGGCCCGGAGCGCCGGGAGCGCATGCGGGCACGGCGGGCCCGGGGCCAGCCGCACCCGTCGCGCCGCTGACGGCACAGCTGAACGGGATCCCCGGCGTGCAGGGGGTGCTCGTAGTCCGCGCGGCCCCGCAGCTGACCATCCCCGCGACATTTCACAACATCGGCAGCAATCTCGGCAGCACCAGTCCGGTCCCGGCCGGCGTGGTCTCGTGCGCGCAGCTCGCGGCCGTTCCCGCCCTTGGCCGCTGCCCGGCTGGGGCGGCGACGGCGGCGTTCCCGGCAGACGGGTTCAACGGTCCCCTGTACCGCACAGACACCACCACGATCACCTGGCCGGCCGCGAACGTCACGGCCACGCGGCTGGACACCCTGGGCGTGGACGCCATCAGCGTGGGGACGGATGGCAGCACGCCAGCGGTCGAACAGGCCAGGACTGTGCTTGAGAACGCACACGCCTACCCCGCCGTCAGCGCGCCGTCCACCCTCAGCGACATCATCGCGCAGGCTAACTCCGCCAACAGCGACTACCAGCAGCTCGCGAACGTGGTGATCCTGGTCAGCCTGCCGATCGCCGGCTGCACGCTCGCCGCGGGCATCGCGGCCGGGCTCGCCGACCGCAAGCGGCCGTTCAGCCAGCTGCGGCTCACCGGCGCCCGGCTGGCCACGCTCCGCCACGTCGTCGCGCTAGAAGGCGCCGTGCCGCTGCTCGCCGTCGCCGCCGTCGCGATCGGCACCGGGTTCGCTGGCGCCGCGATGTTCGCCTCCGAGGCACAGCAGCACCCGATGGTAGCGCCCGGCGCCGCCTACTACCTGCTCACCGCAGCCGGGATCGTGGTGTCCCTCGGCATCATCGCGGCCACCTTCCCGCTGCTGGCACGCATCACCGGACCCGAAGTCGCCAGAAACGAATGAACTGTGTCATGCAGGCGGGCGGCCGACCACGAGCGGTTCCGCCGCTGGCGGATTGTCGACGCAGACCGTCCGCTGGGGTGGGTAGCCAGGGTAGTGGCTGGTGGGCTGGCGCGCTGACTCTAGGTGCTCCGCTTGGTCCGGGTCGCGCGCCATGAGGGGTGCATTACCCGGGCGGAGCTTGGCCCGGGTGGCTATGGCGCCGGGATCAGAGCTGGGCTGTCCACGCGATCGTCAGGCGTCGGCCCTGGTCAGAGGCGGCAGGATTGTCCCTTTCTTCGTAGCTCTTTGTGTCGGTCTGATCGGCGCATGGCGGCCCTGACCCAGGGATCCGCCGCGTTATAGATCATTCATGACGACAGAGGGGCACGTGAAGAATGCGACAACCCCGATCCTGCCGACCTGGCCCGGCGTCTAACCATCGAGTGGACGGCTCCTTGCGTTGGTCCGGATTGTGCGCGTCAATCGCGGGGCGTGCTGCGCGTGGCCTCGTTGGATGTGGTTGCGGTGCGGTCGGGAGCGGCGGGTCGCCTGGTCGCTGTCATCCGGAGCCGTGGCTAGCGGCTGCTCAGGTCGCCCGGCGGCCCACCAGCCAGACGGTCGCGCTGATGACCAGCACCGACAGCGCGAGCAGCCAGCCGCCTTCGATCCACTGGAAGGGCCAGAACCGGCTGCCGGGCTGGTAGCTGGTCCACTGCGTGTAGCCGTGGTGGAGGAGGTGGTTCAGCACCCGGGGAATGGCCGTCCCCTTGTAGAACTTGATGTCGTTCTCATTGACGTTCTTGGGCAGTATCGCGAGCATGATCTGCTGGAACAAGGTGTTCATGGTCTGGTTCATGGTGGACTGGCTGATCACCGTGCCGCCCTTGGTCCACCACACGCTGATGATCCACGCCGAAGCAGGCGGGGTGAACAGGTTCCTGCCGATCAGCGGTGCCATGTAGTGCTGTCGCAGGTACAGCCCGGTCGCGAAGATGAGCCCGGTGCAGGCGGCCAGGGTGGCGGCGATCGCGGGGACGACCCGGCGGATGAGCAGGCCGACCAGGGCGCCGATAGCGAAGGCGGCCAGCGTCCAGGCGGTATACGCGACCCAGCGCAGGCCGAACAGCCTGGGGTCGAGCGGGATGCTGCTGCCGTCGGCGAAGAGCGGCTGGTAGTACCAGGAGAACAACAGGCTGAAAAGCCCGGTGGCGACCGCCAGCATGACCGCGAGCGGTACCAGCTTGGCCAGCGTCCAGCGTCGTCGGCCCACGCCCAGGGTCCAGGCATACCGGAAGGTGCCGGTCTCCAGTTCCCGGGCCAGCACCGGCGCGCCGACGAACGCCCCGATCAGCATGGACACCGCCATCAGCAGAGTCGCGACTGTCTGCGCGGTGGGGCCGTAGACCGTGTCGAAGTTGATCACCTGGTTCTGGCAGGCATATGAGCTTGCCGGGTGGCAAGCGGCCACGGTGGCGTAGGCGTGGTGCATCTGAAGGCCGATACGCCACAGGTAGAGCGCCAGGCCGCCGAGCAGCACGGCCACGCCGCCCAGCGCGAAGCGGTGCTGCCGCCAGGTGACCCAGGCCATCCGCCGCCACGGCACCGGCCGCGGGCCTGCGTCGTCTTCCTCGGAGCGGGCAGGCATTGTCAGCGCGGTCATTTCGCCACCTCCGTCGGGTTGTAGCGCAGGTAGTTCAGGGCGAGTTCTTCCAGGCTGGCCTGATGGTGGGCGGCCAGCAGGCCACCGACCGCACCTGCCAGCCGTACCTGCCCGCGTGACAGCAGGACCAGGTAGCTGGCCACCCGCTCCAGTTCGGTGAGCACGTGCGAGGACAGCAGCACCGACATCCCGTCGGCGGAGGCCACGGCCAGCACTGTGGCCATGAAGTCGTGCCGGGCGATCGGGTCCAGCATCGCCACCGGCTCGTCGAGCACCAGCAACTGCGGCCGGCGCGCCAGCGCCAGGGTCAGCGCCACCTGCGCCTGCTGCCCGCCGGACAGCTTCCCCGCCTTCCGCGTCAGCGGGATGCCCAGCTCGGCCAGCCGGGCCTGCGCGTAGGCCTGGTCGAAGCGGCGGGTCAGGTTGCGGGTCAGGTGCAGCATGTCCGCCACCGACAGGGTCTTGTACAGCGGCGTATCTTGCGCGACGAACGCGATCCCGTCCAGCGCCGCCGTCGACCCGGGCAGTCGGCCGCCCAGCACGGTGACCTCGCCCGCGGACGGTGCGGTCAGGCCGACCGCCCGGTTCAGCAGCGTGGTCTTGCCCGCCCCGTTCGGGCCGACGAGCGCGGTCACGTGCCTGGCCGGGATCGCCAGCGTGCACTCACGCAGCGCCCACGTACTCCCGTAGCGTTTGCCCAGGCCGCTGGCCTCAAAGATGTTCATATGCTCTGTCAATGGACCTACTGCCTTCCCGTCATAACGGTTCTGGTGAAACGGGTAGTCGCTGCTCGCAGCAACATTCGGTGGGGGACGATGTTGCGGTGCCTGGGCGGTCAGACGGTCCACAGTGCCTGGGTCGGTGACAGGCGGGCGGCGCGTATGGCGGGCAGCAGCCCGGCGATGGCACCGATGACGATGGCGGCGGCGAGCCCCCCGGCCCAGGCTTCGGCCGGGATGACGGTGGCCTCGTGGTGGGCGCGGGCGTACAACGTGGTGGCGGCCGCGCCGATGAAGACCCCTGCGGCGCCGCCGGCCAGGGACAGCATGATCGCCTCGGCCAGGAACTGGATGCGGATCTGGCCTCTGGTGGCGCCCAGGGCGCGGCGCAGCCCGATCTCGGAGCGGCGTTCCAGCACCGCGATGACCATGATGTTGGCGACCCCGATCGCGCCGACCAGCAGGGCGACCGCGCCGAGGCCAAGGAACAGGGTGTCCAGGGCGCCCTTGGCGTCGGCCTGCGCGGTAAGCACGTCCGAGGGCTGGGAGACATCGACCTGGCTGGGGTTTTCCGGGTTGGCCTGGGCGGCGAGCAGGCTATCGATACCGGTGGTTACGGCCTGGGCGTCCTCGACGGTGCGGACGTAGATCTTTGAGGGATGCCCGTCGAAACCTAGGTATTTCCCGGCGGCGGGGAAGCCGATCAGGACTGCGGCGTCGATCTCGGGGGCGTAGGTGTCGGGGTTGAGAATGCCGGTCACGTAGAACCACTGGCCGCCGAACGACTGGCCACTGACCCAGATCCGCATCCTGGGCCGGATCCGGTCGATGCCCAGCAGCTGGGCGGCGGTGGCGCCGAGCACGGCGACGGGCTCTCGTTCGGTGGCGGCGTTGAGGCACTGGCCCTGTGCGAGGGTGGTGCCCGCGGCGGCTGGCAGGCCCAGCGTGGCGGCGTCCACGCTAAGGGCGTTGGTCTGGATTGAGGGGACGAGCGGGGACTTGTAGACGTTGACGCCGCCGACGCTGCCGATGTCCTGCACCGCGGTGACCCCGGGCAGCCGGGCGATCATGCCCGGTGCCGCTGTTGGCAGCTCGGCGGTTTGGCCGGCGATGGTCTGCCCGTTGGCGACGGTCAGCAGATTGGTGCCCAGCGCCTGGATCTCGGCCAGCAGCGCAGCGGAGGAGGAGGCGGCCAGGCTCAGGACGGCGACGATCGCCGCGACCCCGATCGCGATGCCCAGGGCGGACAGCCCGGCGCGCAGCTTGCGGGTCCGCAGCCCGACCGAGGCCAGCGCGGCCAGGTCCCTAACCCCCAGGCGGGCCGGAACCGGGGCCGACTGGGCGGCCGTCCCGGCGGAGCGCCCGGACGTCATGGTCACGGGGTTCCCTCCTGGACGTGCCGGCGCCCGCCGTCGGCGGTCCCGGTGTCCGCTGCGGTGTCGGTGATGATCCGGCCGTCGAGTACCTCGATGCGGCGCCGTGTCCGGGCGGCGACCGCGTGGTCGTGGGTGATGATGACGACCGTGGTGCCCTGGTGGTTGAGTTCTTCCAGCAGGGCCAGGATGGACGCGCCGGTGGCGGAGTCGAGGTTGCCGGTCGGCTCGTCGGCCAGCACCACCGGCGGGCGGCCGGCGACCGCCCGGGCGATCGCGACCCGCTGGCGTTCCCCCCCGGACAACTGGGTCGGCCGGGCGCCGGCCCGGTGCGCCAGGCCGACCCTGGCCAGGGCGGCGGCGGCCAGCCGCCGCCGCTCACCGCGGCGGCCCCCGGCGTACAGCAGCCCGTCTGCGACGTTGCCGAGCACGGTCTGGTGCTCGGCGAGGAAGTACTGCTGGAACACGAACCCGATCCGGGACGCCCGCAGCGCCGACAGCTCCCGGTCGGTCATCCGGGCGGTGTCCAGGCCGGTGACCCGCACCGTCCCGGCGGTGGGCTTGTCCAGGGTGCCCATCAGGTTCAGCAACGTGGTCTTGCCCGACCCGGACGGCCCGGCCACCGCCACCAGTTCCCCGTCCGCCACCGCCAGGCTCGTCTGGTCCAGCGCCCGGACCGGCGGCGAACTGGGGTACACCCTCGACACGTTCTCTAGTTCCAGCACCGGCGTCCCGCCGGCCGGCCGACCGACGGGTTCCCCGGTCACCTGTGCGGCAGTCATGACGACGCCACCACGACGCGCTGCCCGGGGGTCAGCGCCCCGGCCACCTGGACAAGACCGTTGACGTCGTCGAAAACCGGACCGGGCGTCACCGGCACCCAGCGCCGCGTGTTCCCCGGGCCGACGACCTCGACCGCGTAGCCGCCCGATGACTGGGCGAGCAGCGCCGTCACCGGCACCGCCAGGACGTTGCTCGCGGTGGCGGTGGTGATGTTCACCGTCACCGGCGCCTGGTCCAGGGTGCCCGCCGCCGACGGGTCCGTCAGCGCGACCGTCACCGGGATCGTCGTGGTGGCCGGGCCCTGCCCCTGGCCGGACGTCGTGCTCGCCACCGCGCCGACCGAGGAGACCGCGCCCGCCGTGGTCGTGCCGTCCGGCAGCGCCACGGTTACCGCGTCACCCGCCTTGACCTCCGACTGCTGGGAGACGTCCAGCGGGATCGTCACCACATGCCGGCCCGAGGTGGCCGCCAGTACCGGGCCCGACGCCGGGCCGCCCAGGCGCCCGGTTACCCGGCTGACCCGCAGCGCCTGCGGCTCGAACACCACCTGGCCCAAAGACAGTGTCCCCGGCGGGCCGGAGACCCCGAGGTGCCCTTCGAGCTGCTGCACGCCGTACGCCGTCTCCCACGAGTAATAGTCCCAGCCAAGCGCGGAGATGTCCGCGCTGTCGGCGTCCGTGAGCGCCACCAGGTCGTGGTTGAGCTGGGACACGTCCGCGCCGGTCATTCCTTCCGACATCGCCCGCCAGTCCGGCACGCTGCCGTACAGCAGCGCCACCGGGCTGCCGTTGCCGGTCTGGTAGAGCGCCTGCCCCTGGCTGATCACCTGACCGGCCGACGGCAGCCAGGTCAGCGTCCCGCCGCCCTGGCCGGTCACCGTGTAGGACCCGGCATATCCCAGGGTCGCGGTCACCGGCGTGTTCGCCGACAGGTCTTGCCGGGTCACCGCCGCCGTCGCCGGCGCGGCCGTCCCCTGCTGCCCGGTCCCGGATGCGGCGGCCGGGGAGAACGCCCCGGCCCGCCACGCCACCACCGCCCCAGCCACCACCACCACCACAACGCCCAGGGCCAGCCAGCGGCCACGGCCCCGCGGTCCCCGTGCCTGCGCGGCCGTCGGGGCCTCCGCCTGCCCGGCCTTTTCGGCAGCGCCTTTCACGACGTCACCTCCACCGACGGCAGCCCCGAGCCTGGGGGCAGCACGTGCTCGCATTCGTGGGCCTTGGCCAGAACCTGCGGCGAATGCGGGTCAAAGCCGTCTCGGCTGGCGCTTAGCACGAATTCCACCCGTCCCTCGGCATAGACGGGGCCGGGGAAGTTCGGCAGCCCGTGGGAGCGCATGCACTGGGCGAACCTCACGTACTCGACCCGAACGGCCTGGTTCTGGGCCGTGACGTCGTTATGGATCCGGTTGCCCCAGTAGTTGCATGCGCTCACGGCGGCTTGGCCCTGGGGGGTGCCGATCAGCTGCTTCGAGTTGGGAGGTTCCTGACCGTCGGCGTTGGGGTCGGGGTAGTTCGGCACGCCGTGGGTGCGCAGGCACCGGGCGAGGCCGAGCTTGTCCAAGACGTACGTCGACGATGCGCCGCCGGTACCGGTGGATGCCGTACGTCCAGCAGATGGCGTACTGCCGGCAGATGCCGTGCCAACGGCGGATGACGTGCCGCCGCTACATGCCGCCGTCAACAGCGCGAGGCCGGCCGCGACGGCCAGGACGCCCGTCCGCCGTACCCGCGCCCGGCACCAGCGCCTTGTTATCTTGTTCAAGGGGTCGCACTCATAACTGGGATTGCGCGGTCCAGGCGGGCGCCCCTTGGCGAGCGCCGGCCCGGGCACCGTTACGGGCATCGGAGTTCCTCCTCACGGCCGGGCGCCGTGCCCGGCCGCTCCCAGGACTACGCCGCCAGGCATCACACGGAGGTCACACGCGGCACCCGGCGCCGACGAGGTCCAGTGCCCGCGAGTAAGCGAAAATCCCAGGTCACGGGCTGGCGGCCAAGGCAGCCGAGCGGCCTCGTGTGATACTGATGTGATGTCCGGCAAGGCACTATGGACCTATGCGTGTCCTAGTGGTCGAGGATCAGGCCGAGCTGGCGGACCACATCGCCGACGGCCTCCGCGATCAGGGCATCGGCGCGGACGTGGCCTATGACGGGCCGGCCGGGATCGACAAGGCCCTGATGAACTCCTACGACGTGGTGGTGCTGGACCGGGACCTGCCCAAGGTCCACGGCGACGCGGTCTGCGCCACGCTGGCCGGGTCCGGGTCGGCGGCGCGCATCCTGATGCTGACCGCGGCCGCCACGGTCGGCGACCGGGTGCAGGGCCTCAACCTCGGCGCCGACGACTACCTTGGCAAGCCGTTCGCGTTCGATGAGCTTGTCGCCAGGGTCCGGGCACTGGCCCGGCGCGCACCGGCCGCCGCCCCGGTGATCGTCCACGGCGACATCATCTTCGACCGGGCGCGCCGCCGGGTCAGCCGGGCGGGCCGGCCGCTGTCGCTCACCCGCAAGGAGATGGGGATCCTGGAGGAGCTCCTGGTCGCCGACGGGGGCGTGGTCAGCACCGAGGACCTGCTGGAGCGGGTCTGGGATGAGAACGCCGACCCGTTCACCCGCACGGTCACGGTGACGATCGGCCGGCTGCGGCGCAAGCTCGGCGAACCCGACCTGATCGACACCGTCGTCGGCAGCGGCTACCGGCTCCCGTGAACGGGCCCGCGCTGCTGCGCCCGGTCCGCCGGCTCTGGCCGCAGAAGGTCAGGACCCGGCTCACGCTCCTGTACGCCATGCTGTCCTTCGCCAGCGGGCTGGCGCTGCTCGGGCTCACCTACGGGATCCTGGCCAGCAGCCTGCCCACGAGCCCACCGGCGTCCCTGACGACCAGCAGCCAGGAGTTGAACGTCCTGCACCAGGCATGCAAGACCGCGGGCTACGCGTCCAAAGGCCAGGGCCCTCCGGTCGCTATCCCGCAGGATCTGACCGAATGCAAGCAAGCGGAGACCGCCATCTACGCCGGCACCGCCGTGGGCTTCCAGGCACAGCGCCAGCAGGCGCTCGGCAACCTGCTAAGGTCCGCGCTCATCGGCCTCGGCCTCATAACGGTCGCGTCCGGCGGCCTGGGCTGGTTCATGTCCGGCCGCGTGCTGCGCCCGGTGCGGGTGATCACCCAGACCGCCCGCCGGGCCACCGGGCAGCACCTCGGCGAGCGGCTGGCGCTGACCGGGGCCAGGGACGAGCTCAAGGAGCTGGCCGACACGTTCGACGACATGCTCGAACGCCTGGACGCGGCATTCGCCACCCAGCGCCGGTTCGTCGCCAACGCCTCGCACGAGCTGCGCACGCCGCTGACCGTGATGCGCACCGCGATCGACGTGACCCTGGCCAAGCCGTCCCCGACGGCCCGGCAGCTCACCGACATCGCCGTGGGCGTGCGGCGCTCGATCGACCGGGCCGAGAGCATGATCGAGGCGATGCTCACCCTGGCCGTCAGCGACCAGGGCAAACTCAGCACCGAGTTCACCGACCTGGCCACCTGGGCCGAGGACGCCATCGACGCCGCCGCTCCCGAGATCAAACGCCTGGACCTGCAGCTCGACACCAAGCTTGACCCGGCCGAGACAACCGGAGACCCGCAGCTGCTGGAGCGGATGATCTGGAACCTGGTCGACAACGCCGTCCGGCACAACCAGCCCGGCGGCTGGATCAGGCTGCGCACCGGCAGCAGGGACGCGGCCGTGTACCTCCAGATCGCCAACAGCGGGCCGTTCATCCCGGACGACGCCGTGCCCTCGCTGTTCGAGCCGTTCCAGCGCATGGAGGCCCGGACCGGCGTCCGCGGAGGCTTTGGGCTCGGCCTGTCCATCGCCCGGTCGGTCGTCACCGCGCACTGCGCGACCGTCACAGCTCGCAGCCAGCCCGCCGGCGGCCTCGACATCTCAGTCGTGATCCCACGCGACCTTGCCGCCGGCAATGCACCCATAAGTGCGGCGCTAAACGCGCGATGAGTGCCGCTCGGCGGGCCGGTTCGTCAGGTGCCGGGGCAGGCAATGGAGCGGTGAGAGCACATGCGTAGCAAAGGCTTGTTCATGGCGGCACGGAGGAACTCCACGAGGTGATGGCCGTCCACACCAACGCGATCGGCGCCCGGCGGTCGGCGTCACTGAGCCGATAAGGCCCAACGTGATCTTTCGCATAACATCGATGATCAGGCCGGTCCCGGCGGCCCAGTCCCGGACCTCGGTGGAACGGACAAATTCTGCTCCAGCCACAATGAGCGGGCCACCTGCCAGACGAGCCAGAACCGGACATTCTGTGCGTACTGCACGGTCCATCCGACGCGACCGCAAGACGCGCAGAGTCGGCACTACGGGCACCTGATTGGCGACGGATCGTCGTTGGCTGGTGTGGGATGCATTCCTGGGGCTATGAGCTGGGGCCGGCTGACCCGGGTGCCTGTGTGGTGGCGGCGCGCACGGCCACCAGAGCCGCGGGGCCTCAGGCGCCCTGGCCCACGCGGATTTCCGCGCCTGTCACGCTGTGGTTGGCTGCGGAGGCGAGGAACGCCACCACCTGGGCGACGTCCTGCTCGCTGGCCAGGCGCCCGGTCGGGCTGGCCGCCGCTATCTGGTCCAGCGCCTGCTGAGGGATGAACTGGCGGTGCTTCGGCGTGGGGATCAGGCCGGGCATGACGACGTTGGTCAGGATGCCAGCCGGCCCGGCGCTGCGCGCCAGGCTGCGGGCCAGGCCGTGCAGGGCTGCCTTGGCCGCGGCGTACTGCTCCAGGCCGGGCGCGCCGTCGGCGGCCCCAGACGATAGCAGCACGATGCGGCCCCATCCGGCGGCACGCATGTAGGGCAGCACGGCCTGGACGGTGAGGGCGGTGCCCTCGGCGTTGCGGCACATCTGGTCGTGCCAGGCCACGATGGGGGTGTCCTCAGCCGGGTGATCCGGCCGAGCCCAGCCCGGCGTGACCCAGGCGCAGGCGACCAGGATGTCCAGGCGCCCCCAGCGCTGCACGACCGCGTCGGCCGCGGCGCGGATGGTGGCCGGGTCGGCGAGGTCGTGTGCAACGACCATCGCTGCGCCGAGCTGGCCGGCGAGCTGCTCGGCCTGGTCACGGCGAGTGTGGCAGCCGAGCGCGACCCGCGCTCCCTCGGCCGCCAGGGTGCAGGCGATGACGGCGCCGATGTCCCCGGAGGCCCCGGTGACCAGCGCGGTCTTGTCGGTCAGGCCGAGATCCATCACATTCTCCTCATAGTTCATGACAATCATTGTTCATGCTAATACTGGGATATGATGGTGCCATGGCGCAAGAGGACGCGGGAACCGAGCAGTTCCTGCTGGGCAGCACCGGGTACCTGCTGGCCCGGGTCGGCATGGAGGCCCGCCGGGCCTGGGGCCAGATGCTCGGGGGGCTGGGTCTGACCCCGCACCAGTTCGGGATGCTCATGGCCCTGGCGCCGCTGACCGCCGCATCCCAGCAGCAGCTCAGCCGGGCCGTGGGCGTCGACCCCCGCAACGCCGTCCCGATCATCGACGCCCTGCAGCATCGGGGACTGCTCGAGCGCAGGCCCGATCCCGCGGACCGGCGCCGGCATACCATCGCGTTGACGCCGGCCGGGCAAGCGATGATCGGGCAGCTGCGACAGTCGGGCCAGGAGCTGGAGGACCGGTTCCTGGACAGCCTCACCGAGACCGAGCGGGCCGGCCTGCACGCCGCCTTGGCCAAGCTCTACGCCACGGTGACCAGCGCGGCGTAAAGCTAGAGCGAGCGCGCATCGCCGCCGATCTGTGCGACCAATCCGTCAGCCGTCCCAACTCGATCATGCACGCCGAGTCGCGTTCTGGCGTCACGCTGCGTGCGAGCTTTGCTCACGCACCGTGATTAGTGCTGGTATGCTCCTGGCGCGCGAGTATCCGCCTGGACGACCTGCCCGTCGCTGGCGTCGTGCCCGGCCGGATGCATATCGGGATGATCGGCGTGCCGCGTGTCAGGTCGATACCGCTCCTGGACGCTCGGTCGTGCCGATGAGAGTTATTCGTTAACGACGGCAGGAATCGATGTGCGGATCCACTCGACGAAGAATTCAGCGCTTCGAAGCGGCAGCGGGTCATGCACCTCGGGCCTGGAGGGGACAAGCAGCTTCACGCAGTGCCGCTGCCGGGCGGGCCCGTCCTGGGCCGGTGCGGGTCCTTGCGCACCGGCGCACTGGATCCGCCCGGGGCCGCAGCGGCCGCCGCCGCCTTGGTATGCGGGCCGATCGCCAGCTCAACGGGCCGGTGCCCGGGCACCGGCTTGCCGACGATCCGGTATACCTCCGAGCCGTCTACCGTCTCCTGCTCCACCAGGAGAGCGACGAGCTGCTCGAGCTCGGGCTGGTGCGAGCGAATGAGTTCGACGGCGGCCTGCTCTGCCTCGCGCACCAGCCTGGAAACCTCAGTGTCGACGAGGGCCTGGGTTGCCTCGGCGAAGGGCCGGCTGGACACCCCCTGCCCGCCTCCGCCGCCGAGGAATACCGAGCCGCCCTCGGGATACCCGACCGGGCCGAGCGCCGGTGACAGGCCGAACTCGCGGACCATCTTGATCGCCAGGTCGGTGGCGCTGGCCAGGTCGTTGGCCGCGCCGGTCGAGCCCTGCCCGAACTCGACCAGTTCGGCTGCGCGGCCGCCGAGCCGTACGGCCAGGGAGTCGGTGAGATAGTCCTCGCCGTAAAGATGCCGCTCATCCAGCGGCAGCTGCTCGGTGACGCCCAGCGTCTGCCCGGCCGGCAGGATCGTGATCTTCGCCACCGGGTCGGCGTGCTCGGAGAGCGCGGCGACCAGCGCATGGCCGGACTCGTGGATCGCGACCGCGTGTTTCTCCTCCGGCAGCAGCACGTTGGAGCCCTCCCGGCGGCCGAGCAGGATCCGGTCCCTGGCATCGTTGAAGTCCGCCGCGGATAGCACCTCGCGGTTATCGCGGACCGCGACGATCGCCGCCTCGTTGGCCAGGTTGGCCAGGTCCGCGCCGGAGAAGCCGGGAGTCCCCCGCGCCACGACGTTCAGGTCGACGTCGGGGCCAAGCTTCTTGTCGCGGCAGTGCACGGCGAGGATGGCGGCCCGCTCCGGCAGCGTCGGCAGCGGGATCGTGACCTGCCGGTCGAACCTGCCGGGCCGCAGCAGCGCCGGGTCAAGCACCTCGGGACGGTTGGTCGCGCCCAGCACGACGATCCCCTGGGCCACGTCGAAGCCGTCCATCTCCGACAGCAGCTGGTTCAGGGTCTGCTCCCGCTCGTCGTTGGACACGATGGCGCCGGTTCCCGACCGCCGCTGGCCGATGGCGTCGATCTCGTCGATGAAGATGATCGCCGGGGCCCGCTTGCGCGCCTCGCTGAACAGGTCACGCACCCGCGCCGCGCCGACCCCGACGAACGTCTCCACGAAGCTCGAGCCGGTGACCGAGAAGAACGGCACCGTGGCCTCGCCGGCCACGGCCCTAGCCAGGAGCGTCTTGCCGGTGCCCGGCGGGCCGATCATCAGCAGTCCGCGCGGGGCCATCGCGCCGGCCCGCTGGTAGCGCCCGGGGTTGCGGAGGAAGTCGATCACCTCGCCGATCTCGGACTTGACTCCCTCGTAGCCGGCCACGTCACTGAACTTGGTCTGCGGCCGCTCGGCGTCGAAGACCTTCGCCCGGCTCCTGCCCACGCCCAGGACGCCCTGCAGGCCCGCCGCTCCCCCGCCGGCCCGCGACATCCGCCGGATCAGCCAGAACACGAAGATGATCGGCAGCAGCAGAAACAGCCAGTACAGCAGCACGCTACCCAGCCCCGAGCGGGGCGGCTCCGCGGTCACCGACGTCACGCCGTCCGCGGTCAGCTGGGCGCTGAGCGCCGACGTGGGCTGGCCGGGAATGACCGTCGTGTACGACTTTCCGCTCGTCAGCTCGCCGGTCGCCGTGGTGTTCGAGCCGCTCGCGCCGTTCCCGAACGTCACGGTCTTGATCTTGTGGGCGCTGGCGTCCGCGATGAACTGCGAGTAGCTCAGGCTAACGGGGGTGCGGACGTTTATCCCGGGCAGGAAGAGGAACAGCAGCAGCGTCGCGAAGATCGCGGCCGGCCACAGCCAGCGCAGCCACCCTGGCGGCGCCGGGGGTGCCGTGCGAACGGGCTTGTCGCCAGGAGGGGGCGGATTCGGCTGCTTGCTCATGACCCATTCTTACGCGCCAAAGGCGCATGCTGGGCAGCGGCCCAGCCCGATCGGGTTAACCTGCCGCTCTCGGCGAGTCGGCGGGCGCTGTGCTGTCGTGCTGGGAGCCGGATGGCCGTCAGTGCCGGCCAGCGAGTGTCCGGGTGAACTGGGCAATGTGTTCCCGGCTTCAAGGCACGATCGCCGCTGATCCCGCTGCGGCACCTGGCCAGCACCCCGGCTGACCATCGCCGTGACGGGCCTCGCGGCCGGCCTGTATGCAGTGGTGATGAGGGTCCGGCACGGAATTCTTCAGCCCGGCTAGCGCAGGTTCGGCCAGCGGCGGCTGACCCGGGCGGGGACGCTGCTGGCCTGGCACCGCCCGGCCGCGTTCATGGACCTCTCCGAGCCGGCCCGGGCGTCCTGCGATCAGCCGGTCACGGAAACGCCGCCACAGCCGAAATCACGGCTGGGTGTTCCGCGCGTCAAGGAAGCCGTCGTTACGGCAGGACCCTTGCAGGCCGGGCCGGTTCCGTTTCCTGCTCCTCCCGACACTGTTCCCTGGCGCGATGAGTTGCCTGAGTGGCCGGCACGCCGCCGGTGCCCGCTCACGACGGCGGAAGGGGCGGGAGTCGTCAGGCCCGCTGTTCGGCCTGCAACTGCCGGACCACCTCCAGCGCGTCGCCGACGTGCTGACTGATGTTGGTCATTGAGTTGAAGACGTGCCGCACCATGCCCTGGCGGTCGATCACGTACGTGACCCGGCCGGGTAGCAAACCGAGCACCGCCGGGACCCCGTAGCGTTTGCGCACTTGGCCGCCCTCGTCGCTGAGCAGCGTGAATGGCAGCTTGTGCTTGCCGGCGAAAGCGGCGTGCTTGCCGACTGAGTCGGAGCTGACACCGATCACCTCGGCGCCGGCGTCGATGAAGACCTCGTAGCTGTCGCGGAAGGCGCACGCCTCGGCGATGCAGCCGCGGGTCTCGTCCTTGG
Source organism: Streptosporangiaceae bacterium (assembly GCA_035473755.1). Lineage (GTDB taxonomy): Bacteria > Actinomycetota > Actinomycetes > Streptosporangiales > Streptosporangiaceae > UBA9676. The sequence continues at coordinate 497 of DATINY010000003.1, read as the reverse complement.
GGTAGAAGTACAGGACAACAACCCGTTCGCCGAGCCGGTACTGCAGCCGGACCGGTGCACCGGATTGCGCAGGGAGAGTGAAATCGGGGGCCTTGTCGCCGACCTGAACCCGGTGGGCCATGCTCTGCCTGCCTCCCCGCGTTCCCGCCCAGGATCGCGGGCGAGCCTAATAAGCGTAGCCACCCCTCCGCATAACACAGCCTCTGCACCACCTCCGCGCGGTGACCCGCAGGATCGGCAGAATCCTCAGCCGGGCCAATTCAGCGCCCGCGATCGCAGCGCTGGGCCACTCCTATTCACGCTGCGTGATCGGCCGTCGTAATGGACCGGGCGCGCAGTCCCGCCGATCTGCACTATCAAGGTGCCCCAAGTACTAGCCAGCGGTGACGCGCAGATCGGGTCAATCTGTCGCGCCGGTACCGCTTCCGCGTTGCCGTTCATGAGTCCTCGTGCCCGCGTTATCCGCTCTGCGTCCGCGGCCGCTGGAAGGCTCCTGC
>DATINY010000002.1:0-3342 GCA_035473755.1 Streptosporangiaceae bacterium | reverse complement strand
GGCGATGCGGGTGCCCTGCTCGGTGAGCTCGAGCGTGGCCCGCTCGGCGTCGGTGAAGACGTTCGCGTCCCGCCACGCCGCCACCAGGTGGAGCCGTACCGAGGTCTCCCCGGCGTGCTCGGCGTCCTTGGTGTGCATGTCGACGCAGGCCGCGCAGCCGTTGATCTGGCTGGCGCGGGTCAGCATCAGGTTCACCGTCGCGGGCGGCAGGGTCCCCCGCGGTACGGCCGCCGCCGCCGAGTTGAGGTGCTTCACGAACTTCTGCAGGATCCCGGAGCTGTTGTAGTCCAGACGTGCGTCCATGGTGATCTCCCTTGCCGTGCTTCCGGTACATCCCTGAAGACACGGCGGGCCTGACCGGTGTGACATGCGCTGCTGATCGGGCTGGCTGCCGTTCTCACGCGCCGGCGTCGGTGACGTCGATGATCACCTTGCCGGGCGCCGTGCGCGCCCGCTGAGCGGCGAATGCCTCCGGCAGGGCGCTGAGCGGGAACACCTGGCTGACCGCGGCGTTCAGCTGCCCGCGGTCCACGAGTCCGGCCAGCTCGCGGAGCTGTGCGCCGTCCGGCTCGACCACGAAGTAAACGCTGCGGACATCGTCTCGTCCGCCGTGCCCGTCGGGCTCGTCCGCGATGGCCACCAGGATCCCGCCGGGGCGCAGCACCGGCCAGGACCGGGCCATGGTGTCGCCCCCGACGGGATCGATCACGACGTCAACACCGCTGACCTGATCTTCGAACCGGTCCGCGTAGTCGATCACCTGCCCGGCACCGAGGCCGGCGACGTACCCGGCGTCGCGGGCGGACGCGGTCGCCGATACCCGCGCGCCGTGCGCCGCGGCGAGCTGGACGGCGTAGGCGCCCACGCCCCCCGCGCCGCCATGGACCAGGACATGCTGACCGGGCCGCAGCTGCGCGTGGCTGTGCAGGGCCTGCCACGCGGTGAGCCCGCCGAGCGGGATGGCTGCCGCCGCGATGTGGCCGGCCGCTGCCGGTTTCGCCGCCAGATCCGCCGCCCGGACGGCCGTGTACCCGGCGGCGGCGCCAGGCCGGTCGAAGGCGATCAGCCCGAACACCTCATCGCCGTCCCGCCACCCGCTCTCCCCGGGCCCGCCGCCGGCCACCACACCGGACAGGTCGTGGCACGGGATGACCGGCCATGCCTCCGGCCAGGTCAGCTCCCCCGCCGTGACCGCGGTGGCCCGGACCTGCACCAGCACCTCCCCGGGCCCCGGCCGGGGGACCGGCACGCTGTCGTACCGCAGGCTGGCCGGGTCGGCGCTGGACGCGCGCATGGCATGCATGGTGTCAGGAGCGGTGTTCATAGCCATATTCCTCACCTTGGCTGGGCCCGGCGAAGTGCAGGTGGGTCGCGTCAGCTTCAGCCAAGCACAGCGGCCGGACGGCCTCGCACGCCCGGTGCCGGTCCGGGACATACTGCCTGGCCCGGGCTGGCATCACGCGTCACGCGCTACTGCCGGGAGTTGCCCCGCTTGTTCCGCGGTGGCGGCTAGGCCGCACCGGGCGCGGGCCGCAGGAGGCCGCGTTCGAGCACGACCGGCACGAACAGCTCGCGGTAGCCGTGTTCGTCGAAGAGCACCGTGACCTGGTCGCCGTCGTAACGCTGCACCGTGCCCTCGCCCCAGCGCTCGCTCACCACCCGCGCGCCCACGGCGAACGGGACCTCGGCGCGGGCGGCCTCGGGGTGTGCGAGGTCGTTGTCGCAGTTTCCGCAGGGGCCGGGATAGTCCTGCCCGAAGTAGGTGAGCAGGAAGGAACGGCGGCAGCCGGTGTGCTCGGCGTAGCGGCGCATCATCGTCAGCCGCGAGCGCTCCACCTCGTTCCCGCGTTCGGTCTCCGCGTTGGACGCCTCCAGCGCTTCCGCGACGGTCATCGCCCCGGTCCAGCGGATATCGCCGTCCGCCTGCCACGCCGCCGCGCCGAGATCGGCCAGACGAGTGAGGGCGGCCGTCTGCTGCCGCGCGCCGGGCTCGATGGGCTGGGCGGCCGCGAGCGCGGCCGCGGCCCGCCCGACGGCCGCGCCGGAGACGCCCCTCGCGATCAGATAACGCGCTAACTCGAAATCGTCATAACGGTAGAGCAGCCTTACGTGCGATGGCTCGCCGTCCCTCCCGGCGCGGCCGATCTCCTGGTAATACGCGTCCGGCGAGGGCGGCGGGTCGAAGTGCAGCACCCAGCGGACGTCCGGCTTGTCGATACCCATGCCGAACGCGACCGTCGCCGCGATGATGCGCGCCGGGCCGTCCAGGAACGCCGTCATCGCATCGTGCCGCACGCGCCCGGAAAGCCCGGCGTGATAAAGCGTCACCCGCTCGCCCGCCGCCGCGAGTGCATCGTGAGCCGCCTGCGCGCCGGCGTGCGTTGCCGCATACACGATCCCCGGGCCAGGGAACTCGCCGGCCGCGGCCACAAGCTCGCGCTCCTTGTCGGGGATGGCGCGCGCGTGGTGCGCCGACAGATGGATGCGCGGCCGGTCGAAGTCGCCCATCACCACCACGGGATCGCGCAGGCCGAGCCGCCAGATGATTTCCTGCCGCACCGGCGGCGCGGCGGTCGCGGTCAGAGCCAGGCGGACCGGTGCGCCGATCGCCTCGGCCTGCGCGCCGAGCAGCATGTAGTCCGGGCGGAAGTCGTGGCCCCACTGGCTGATCAGGTGCGCCTCGTCCACGGCGAACAGGCCCGGTTGCGCGCGCCGCAGCGTCTCGCGGGTCTGGCCGTTGGCCAGTTGCTCCGGCGCGAGGAAGACGAACGTGCCGGAATCGCAGGAGGCGAGCAGCGCGGCCGCGTGCGCGCCGGCCGACTGCTGGGAGTTGAGGACGATGGCCGGCAGGCCGGCGGCGCGCAGGTGGGCGAGCTGATCAGCCTGCAGCGCGATCAGCGGCGAGACGACCACGGTCGGCCCCGCCCGCAGCAGCCCCGCCAGCTCGTAGATCGCGGACTTCCCGCCCCCGGTCGGCAGCACGGCCAGCACGTCGCGGCCGCTGGCCAGCGCCTCGACCGCCCGCAGCTGCCCGGGACGAAGCTGCTCGAAGCCGAGACGCTCGCGCGCGAGTTCCTCGATCACGGGCCCGTCCGGCCGGGCGGCGGATGGCCCGTGCCCGGTGCGGGCTGGTGCCCGCTGACCTTGACCGCCAGCGGCAGCCGCCGGAGCCGGGCCTGTTCCAGCTCCTCGATCTCGGCCTCCCGGTTGGGGCCGAGCTTCATGTTCTGGATCTTGTCGTGCAGCTTGACGATCGAGTCCAGCAGCATCTCCGGCCGGGGCGGGCAGCCCGGCAGGTAGATATCGACCGGGACAATGTGATCCACCCCCTGGACGATGGCG
>DATINY010000001.1:0-2353 GCA_035473755.1 Streptosporangiaceae bacterium | reverse complement strand
CGGCATACTCCACGCGTGACTCGCCGGATGGCGGACACGCCGCACAGCGCCGGCTCAAGCTCACCTGCCGACACGGCATATCCCCGCTCGCGGATCTGGCCGAGCTCGCCGAGCAGCCGCGAGACATCGGTGACGGTGGCGTCGGTGAAGCCCTCGAGGACCGGGCCGAGCACGCTGAGGGCCTCCTGCTCCGGCAGCCAGGCCAGCCAGGCCTTGCCGGTCGAGGTGGCATGCAGTGGCACGGGGCGGGCCAGCCAGTTGACGGTCAGCACCGCCGGGGGGGCCACCTCGTCCACGTAGACCAGACCGGACCGGCGTCCCACGGCGAGGATCGCGGCCTCGCCGGTCTGCGCGCAGATCCGTTCCAGGACGTGATGGGCCCGCCGGACCAGCCCGTCCACCCCGGAGGCGGCGGCGAGCCGGGCGACCGTGTAGCCGATCTGGTACCGGCTGGTGGCGGGATCGCGGTCCACCAGGCCGCGGCCTTCGAGGGTGGCCAGCAGCCGCCAGGCGGTCGCACGGTTGATGCCGCAGGCCAGCGCGAGCTCGGCGACCGTGCTCCCGCGCGGCGGCCCGGCGGCAATGGCGTCCAGCAGCGCAAGTGCCCGCTCCACGGACTGCACCCGCCCGCGCCAGGCGTGGTCCGGGACGTTGTCTACTGCGCTCACGGGCACGTCCTTGACAAGTTGACGGCGGATTCGGCCCTGCCTATCGTCGCATAATACGAATACACGTTGCAGTGATTGAACAGCGCCGCTCCGGGTTGGGGGTCGCCGCGTCATGATCGACGCGCCGCTTGCGCTCTATGAGTCCACGGTCCCGGCGGACTGGATCGACTACAACGGCCATATGACCGAGTCCAGCTATCTGCTGCTGGTGGGCAACGCCGCCGACGCATTCTTCCGGTACATCGGCATCGATGAGGCTTACCGGGCCGCCGGCCGCTCCCTCTACACCGCCGAGACGCACCTGCACCATCTGCGCGAGGCGGCGCTCGGCGACCGGCTCGGGGTCCCGCTGCAGCTGCTCGACGTCGGGCCGAAGAGCCTCCACCTCTTCCACACGGTGCTTAACGAGGCCACCCGCGAGGCCGTGGCCACCGCGGAGCAGCTGCTGGTGCACGTCGACATGGCCAGCGGCCGGGTGATCTCGATGCCGGAGGAGCTGCACGGCCGGCTGATGGAGATCTGCAAGGCGCACGCGGTGCTGCCCCGGCCGGCCGCGGTTGGGCACGTCATGGGCATCCGCCGGCCCGCGGGCTGACGGCGGGCAGAGGCGGCGGACGGCGGCGAGGAGAGGCCATGGACTTTGAGCTCAGCGAAGAACAGCGCGCGATCGCGGCGACGGTGCGCGACTTCGTCCGCCGCGAACTGGTCCCGCATGAGGACCAGGTCGAACGGCTTGACGCGGTGCCGGAGGAGCTGGCGCGGGAGATCCGTGGCAAGGCCATCGCGGCCGGCCTGTACGCCGCGAACTTCCCGGCCGAGCTGGGCGGCGGTGGCCTCGACGCCATGGGGGTGACGCTGGCCGAGCGCGAGCTGGGGTGGACGTCGTGGGCGCTGCAGACGCTGGTTTCCCGGCCGAGCAACATCCTGCAGGCCTGCCGGGATGGCCAGGTGGAGACGTATCTGCGGCCGACCGTCCGCGGTGAGCGCATCGACTGCCTGGCCATGACCGAGCCCGGCGCCGGCTCGGACGTCCGGTCGATGACGACCGTAGCCCGCCGGGACGGCGGCGACTGGGTCATCAACGGCGCCAAGCACTTCATCAGCTATGCCGACATGGCCGACTTCGTGGTGCTGTTCGCCGTGACCGGGACCGAGCCGGGCCCGCGGGGCGAGCGCTCAGCGATATCGGCCTTCCTGGTCGACCACGGCACCCCCGGGTTCACGGTCAGCCGCGGCACGGCGTCGGTCTCCCACCGCGGCTACCACCATTGCGAGCTGGCGTTCGCCGACTGCCGGGTTCCCGGCTCCGCCCTGCTCGGCGACGAGGGCCATGGGTTCGACCTGCTGAGCGAGTGGCTCGGGGCGAGCCGGCTCACGGTGGCGGCGACCAGCGTGGGACGGGCCAGGCGGGTGCTGGAGCTGGCCACCGGGTGGGCGGCGACCCGCCAGCAGTTCGGCCAGCCGATCGGGCGGTTCCAGGGCGTCGGGTTCAGCCTCGCCGACTTGGCGACCGAGATCGAGGCCGCCGACCTCCTGACCCTGCGCGCCGCCTGGCGGCTGGACCAGGGCCGGATGAGCGACGCCGACGCGGCGATGGCCAAGCTCTACGCCTCGGAGACGCTCGGCCGGGTCACCGACCAGGCGGTGCAGATTTTCGGCGGCATGGGCCTGATGAGCGAGCTCCC